>CAMLRA010000153.1 GCA_946482325.1 uncultured Chromatiaceae bacterium
TCGTTTTTTCAGAACTGACAGCTTTTATGACCCATCGCCCATCTCTTGCGTTAATCGCGCTCTTTGCCTCTGTCGTGGCCATTACGCCACTGGCAATCGATATGTATCTGCCGGCGATGCCGCTGCTAAGCCAGGCGCTGGCAACAGATTCCGGTGCGGTGCAGCAATCGCTGAGTATCTTTTTAGCCTTTTATGCGCTCGGCATGTTGTTGTTTGGGCCACTGGCCGATGCAGTCGGCCGCCGGCCGCTGGCGCTCCTCGGCCTCGCTGGTTTTGTGCTCTGCAGCATCTGGCTGAGCCGCAGCAACGACATTAACAGCTTTCTGGCGGGCCGTGCCCTGCAGGCATTTTTTGGCGCCGCGGCCACTGTGGTGGTACCTGGCCTGATTCGCCAGCTCTATCAGGAGCATACCGCCAAGGGCATGTCCTATGTATCCATGATGATGATGCTGGCACCGTTGCTGGCACCAGCCATTGGCAGCGCCGTGCTGGCGCTGAGTGACTGGCGCTGGATTTTCCTGACTCTGGCTGGTTATGGCTTGCTGATTTTTTTGTGCAGCGCAAAGTTTTTTCCGGCTACTCATCCCGACAACAAACGAAAACCGGAGTTTTTCAGCGCGTACCGCACGGTATTAAGCCGCAAACTGGCGCAGCCGTTGATTGCCGTGTCGATGTTTGCTTCGTTCAGCTTCTTCTGTTTTTTGACCGCTGTGCCTTTTATCTACATTGGCCATTTCCATGTCGACACCAGTACTTTCAGTATTTTGTTTGGCTGTAATGTGCTGGCACTGATCAGCGCGAATTTTGCCAATGCCCGGCTCGTGGTGCGCCACGGCAGCGCAAAGTTATTAAAGATTGCTTTTGGCAGCGCTGTGCTGTGGGCGTTATCGCTGACAGCCGTTGCCACGCTGGACGCGCCGTTATGGGCCGTCGTCGCGGCGATCATTCCGTTGATGGCCAGTCTCGGCATCTGCGCGACCAACGCTGATGCGTTGATTTTGATGGAGTTTCCAGAGCATTCCGGCACTGCGACCGCAGTGATTGGCACTTTACGTTTTGGTGCCGGCGCCGCCGCCGGGCCTTTGCTGGCAATCGGCGGTCAGACGTCGGTGCTGCCGTTTGCGCTGCTGATGCTGAGCGGTGTTGGCGGTATGGGGCTGGCGCTGTGGTACAGGTACAGCCGCCTCGCGCACGCCCAATAATGGCTTCAGTGGTGCTGTAGCTGCTGTTGCAACAGCGCGACGATATCGGCGCTTTTGCGCAGCAGCCGCAGTTGCTGGAACAATACCTCAGCTTCCGGATATTGCAGCCGCAGATAACTGAACCATTGTTTGATTCTGTTGCTGTAATACAAACCTTTGTCGCCGGCGATCTCGTATTCGGAGTAGCGCATCAGCATCTCCAGCACTTCCGGCCAGGGCAGCAACGGCACGCCGTCACGAATACGCAGCGCCAGATTGGGCTGCGCCAGCGCCCCGCGCCCCAGCATAATATCGCTAGAACCGCTTTGTTCACGACAGAGCGCCGCATCGGCCGGTTGCCAAATCTCGCCGTTGGCAATCACCGGGATGCTGATGACTTTACGGATCTCAGCAATCCAGGGCCAATAGGCCGGCGGGCGGTAACCATCGGCCTTGGTGCGGGCGTGCACTGTCAGCTCCGATGCGCCGGCTTCGGCCAGCGCCCGGGCGTTATCAAGCGCCAGACTGGTATCGTCAAAGCCCAGACGCATTTTTGCCGTGACCGGAAATTCAGCCGGCACTGCACTGCGCACAGCCTGCATAATACGGTACAGCGTTTCGGTTTCTTTCAGCAGCACAGCGCCGCCTTTGCTTTTGTTGACCGTTTTGGCCGGACAGCCAAAGTTTAAATCCACGCCAGGTGAGCCCAGCGCCACAGCACGGGCGGCATTTTCCGCCAGCCATTGTGGTTCCTGCCCCAAAAGCTGGACCCGCACCGGGGTGCCGGCCGGCGTTTTGCCGCCATTGAGCAGTTCAGGGCACAAACGGGTAAAAACCCGGCGCGGCAACAACTGGTCCACAACCCGGACAAATTCGGTGATACATAAATCAAAACCACCAATGCGCGTCAGCATGTCCCGCATTAAATGGTCGACCACCCCTTCCATCGGAGCCAGAATAATCCGCATATTTGCGCCAATTGTCAGAAAAAGGCCGACATTTTAGCCAGAAGCAGCGACAATTACCAAATCTGCAGATAAGACCAGACACAGGCCCCGGATCCGCGATAATATCGACGATACGGCCCGTAGTTGTGGTCAGGCCGAGCTGATAGGTATTGTGTGTTAAAAGCGCTGATTTTTACTCTATTTATGCTGCCTTGGGCAGCACATGCCACGGCAGCCGCCGCAGCTGATGCGGTCTGCCCGAAACCCTTGCGGGTCCATCTGGATTTACATGCACCTTCGGCTTATCACGATGCCGACGGCCAGCTGCGTGGCATGGATGTCGAATTGGTCAACGCCATTATGCAGGCCGCCGGCTGTCAGTGGCGCTGGCATGTCACGCCAATGACCGGCGCCCGTATTGTGAAAAGCCTGCAGGATGGCGAGATTGATTTGATGATCCGCGCCTCGAAGAATCCGGACCGCGAACGTTTCGCCCGCTTCAGCCAGCCGTACCGGCAGGAGGTGGTTGGTTTGTTCGCCCGCAGCCGCAGCGACTTGCCGGAGCAACTGACCCTGGCCGATGCACTGCGGCTTGGCCTGCGGATGATAGGGCCTGCCAGCGGCTGGTACGGCATAGAGTTTGAGCAGTACCGCAACAGATTTAAGCAGCAAAAACGTTATACCGCTTATCCGGATGCGCAGGTTGGCACCGAACTGTTATTCGCCACACCCAGCCGCGGTGATTTGGTGCTGATCGACGCCGACTTGTTTTATCATTTTATCGGGCCGGATCGGATTATGGATATCCGGCTCGCCAGCTCACAGTTACATGTAACACCGGCACATCTGATGGCCAGCCAGAAAACGGTGAATCTGGCGACGATGGCGGCGCTGAACAAAGCCATTCGACGCCTGCAACAAAGCGGCGAATTGCAACGGTTGGAGCAAAGTTACCGGCCAAAAGGATTAACCGAACAGCTGGCGAAGCAAGCAAAGCTGGGCGCGACGCCGACGATCCGCTAGAATAGGGCTTTTGATGAATAGTACCGGAACCCTGCCATGAGCTCAGCCAAAGCCCTGAAAAAGAAAATCGCCAAACGCGCCAAACAGAAAAAAAATATTCAGGTGAAAAACTCCATCCGGCTGAAACAAAAAGCAGACTCTGAGACTAGCCCGGCCACAGAAGCCCCGGCGGCAACAGAACCAGCCACTAGCGGCATTTAAGCGGCTTCAGGCTGACTTCTACATAGGCGTGGTCGCTACTATAGCCATCACGCGCAAATACCGGACTGACCAGATGCCGGTCCACCACCCGATAGTTGCTAACCTCGCCACAGGCATGATGGTGGCGCGGGTCAAACGCGGCAGACACCAGCACATAATCCAGTACCTGACCGCCGGCGCCATAATAATGGGTCGGCGCCCGGTGCGCCTCCACCGCCAATTCAGCTGCGTCCTGTATCAAGAATAAAGGGTGTTGACTGCGATCTGCCGCCAGCAATGGCTGTAACAATGCTGAACTCAGCACATCATTAAAATCACCGGCTACCAGCAGTGGATCCGCCTGACATACTTTGGCCAATGCCTGACGTAGCAACGCCGCTTCATGACCACGCTGCAGCTCTGACGCCCATAATGCCAGCGCGGCATCAGGCAATTCTGCCGGCCGGCGTGATTTCAGATGGACGGATGCCACCCACACCGGGCCAAATTGTGGCGTGTCCAGCTGCACCAGTACCGGCTTGCGGCTGAATTGGAAGCTACTCAGCCCAAGCTGAGTCAGGCCAGCTGCATCAGCCGTGATCTCTGCAATCTGCAATATGGGATAACGACTGGCGATGGCGACCACAGGGCGGGTAAATACGTGCAGGTCCAGCAGTTCAGGTTGCTCCACCACGGCAAACCAGGCGTACCCCAGGGTTGCCAGCAGCTCACGCAATTCAGTAACCGAAAATACTTCCTGCAGTGCCACAATATCCGGCTGCTGCTGTTGCAGCAGGATTTTTAGCCAGTTAGTTTTTTGCTGCCACTGTGCCTGACTATAAATATTGTCCCATTCATAACAAGCCAGCGGCGGCGCGGCAAAATTTAGCAGATTTAAGGTGGCGACTCGCAATTCAGCCAAGCCCGGACTCCTCGACGCGGACGACTCCCCCCAACTTTTCAGCTGGAACACAGCGTTAGTGCACTGTGATAGCAGGATTAATTAAAAACAACAAACGGTCGAGATTGAGTTTTTCATAGGGCATCAGCCGGCTGGGTTTGCCGGGACGTTCTATCAACAACGCCTGCGATTGAAACGTCAGGCAGGCGTTGCAGGTATGAATTTTCTGACCGTCGATATCAAAACGACATTGGCTGAGCTGCAAAAACCGGATGATCCGGCTACGGATTGTTGACAACATCCTCTTCTCCTCGCATCACTGTCAGGCCCGAAATAAACACGGGCCTTGATGTGACTGAGAGAAGCGCGGCAGGTTCCCGGTTTTGTCAGTGGTCAGAGCTGTTGACCGCTTTCAGTTCCAGCCAGAGGTCATCCATCACTTTGGGCGCGTCTGTGGCCTTTGCGCTAAAATTCCACGGCGATGGGGTCAATTCGATACTGCGCAGCACGCCTTCGCCGGTTTTATCCCAGGTCGACAGGTAAACTTTTGCACCATCCCAGCCAGGCACCCCCAGTGCAGCGGCATTATAACGAATACGGATCAATCCCTTAGCAGCATCAACCTTTACTTCAGGCGCTGCACCGAGTTTTTGCCCTGTTGCCATGGCACTGGCCCCTGCAGCATTAAATACTGAGTTACCCCAGCCAAACAGGAAATGGCCCAGTTGCCAGGAAAACCCTTGTGGCATATTGCGGTTGAGCCCCGGCAGCACAGTGGCTCCGGGTAATTGTGTTGCCTGCGGCAGATGGAAAAACAGCGCCAGATGCACATTGTCAAAACCGTTGGCCGGCGCCCAGAACTGGCTGATTTGCTGCATCTGCAGTTCCAGTTCCAGCACATTGCCGCCAGCACGGGCACTCAGAGCGCGGATATCGCGCTGTTGCTGCGCATGTGGCTGGGTTGGGCCGGTGTAATTGCCATCGAAGCCTTTATCGTCGCCAAGCGGGTCCGGCACCGCTGCAGCCCAGCTTGGCGTTTTCACCTCGGTCTGATACTGCCAGACCTGGCTGAGCGCCCCGGTTTCAGCCTGATACAGCTGCAAGCGATGTTGCTGCAAACCCAGATCCCGTACCGGTAAACGCAGTCTAAAACTGCCATCCGCCGCTGCGCGTACCGGTGGCAGCTGATGTAACTGACCATCGAGCACCGGCCAAATTGGTAAATCCGGTCGGTCTGTGCGGCCCTGCAACCAGACATCCTGCTGTAACGGGCTGCTTGTTGATGAACTTGGCGGTAAATCGCTGAACCTTAACTTGCCAGCAGCAACAGCCTGACTGGCAGCCTCGCCGGCAGGTTGCAGCACCAACACGGCGCGGCCTGGTAATTCCAGCGTCAACTCGCCAGCGGGATTCACCGGTAACGGACCAACCGCCGCGCCCGGGCTTTGCCATAACACCTGAGCCTGACTGGTACCGAGCTTGAGTCCAGCCAACAAACGCGGGCTGTCGGCAGTATTCATCACCACCACAGCTTGTTGCCCCCGGTGTTGCATCTGATAAGCCAGAATGCCGGCACCGGCAGTTTCAGCCTGTAGCAAGCTGAACTCACCACGGCTGAATAAACGATGCTGCTTGCGTAAATCTGCCAACTGGCGAATGTGCTGATACATGCTGTGCTCTGACCGGAAGGCATCTTCGGTCGCACCCCAACCGCCTTTAAACATCGCCTGCCGGGTTTCGGGTAGTAACTGTTCATCGCCCTGATAAATCACCGGAATGCCGGGAATAGTAAACAGCAGCGCATAAGCCTGTAAAAAGGCTGCCGGGCTGCCAGCAGCCAAAAAGCGTTTGGTATCGTGATTATTTAAAAAAGTCGGCAGCAAATGCGGCTGCGAAAACTGGCTGACATGCTGCTGCAGCCGGTAACCGAGTTGCGCCGCAGGCTGGCCTTCTGCCAACACCCGGTTCAGCTCAAAATACAGCGGAAAAGCGATGACTGAATTGAGTTCCGGTTTTTCCGCAGTGCCAAGAAAACGCCGTAGTTTAGCTTCTCCGTCTGCAGCAAAAGGCTTTGAGGCTTCAAATACTTCACCAAAGGCGAGGAAATTTTGTTTGCCGAGCTCCCGCGCTTTAGCAAGCACCCCATCCGGCGCATGCAAAAAATCCTGCCAGAATTCGTGTTCTACATATTTCGCAGTATCAATGCGATAGGCATCTACCCCGGCTTGTTCGAGCCAATAGCGGTAACTGTGCTTGAGCGCCTGGCGCACGCGCGGATTGGCGGTGTTGATGTCGGCCAGTGTCGCCAGCTGATACTGAAATTCCTGGCCAGGTACTGTCGGGTCGCTGATTGGCGGCGTCCAGTGATAAATGTCCGCTGCGGCATGTGCCGGGTTTAATCTGTTGATCTGGTCAAAAGGCGGTTGCACCGGTGCGCGCTGAGCGCTGCTGTCGCCCTCGTATAACACAAAATTTTTCGCTGTGTCAGTCGCATCATAAGGGCCGTCATAGCCAAAAAAATTGCCGGTATGATTGACCACAATATCCTGCACCAGATACATGCCACGGCCATGCAAATCCCGCGATAACGCCTGATAATCCGCCAGCGTGCCATAGTGGGCGTCGATACTGGCAAAGTCTGTGGCCCAATAACCGTGATAGCCGGCGTATTGTGCCTTGTCACTCCACCACTGATTCGCCACCGGCGGCGTCAACCAAACGGCAGTTGCCCCAAGCCCCTGGATATAATCTAGTTTTTGCTGAATGCCTTTGAGGTCACCACCACTGTAGTGACTGGATTTGACCGGATTATATTCGCCGGCGCCCTGGTCATTATTGGCCGGGTCGCCGTCGGCAAAACGGTCAGTCAGCACAAAATAAATCACCTGATCGCGCCAGTCCGGCGACGGCACTTGCAAAGGCCCGGGCTGCGCCACGACAGCACAACTCAGTAACAACATCGGCAGGGCCGGCTTGTTGAGTTTCAGCATGAGCAGCGCCTTAACCTAAACAGAAATTGATAAAACTCTGATGCGGCGGCAAGCGGTTGACCGTGACCTGCATCACCGCTTTAAGATTATCCAGCAGCTCTTTTAGCGCCTTTTCATCAATGGCGTTGGCCATGCTGTGATAATCTGCCGGGATCACCCCTTGACCTATCATCACCTGCTGCCAGGCAATCTCGGAGAATAGTTCGTCCTGCTCGCGCTGTACCATGCCTGTTTCGCGGAACATCGCCATTTTGCGGCGCAGGGTTTCCGGCACGTCCATTCTTGCGCAGTCCAGCCAATACTGGCTGTCGGTTCGTTCGTTCAGCTTGTAATGCAGAATAATAAAATCGCGGATTTGTTCGAATTCAATCTGCGATAAGCGGTTGAACTCGTCGCGCATCGCCGGCGAAATGCCGTTGTTCGGGAAAAACTTTAATAACCGCAACACACCAGATTGAATCAGGTGAATACTGGTCGACTCCAGCGGTTCGAGAAAACCACTGGATAAACCGATACTAACCACGTTATGGCTCCATTGTTTGCGGCGCCGTCCGGTTTTAAAGGAAATTTTGCGAGGCTCAGCCAAAGGTTCACCATCGAGGTTGGCCAATAAAGTCGCTTTGGCCTCTTCATCGCTGCAATATTTCGATGAATAAACAAAGCCATTGCCGATGCGGTGTTGCAGCGGGATGCGCCATTGCCAGCCTTTGGCATGAGCGATAGATTTGGTATACGGCGTGATGGGCTCAACCGAGGCACAAGGCACAGCCAGCGCACTGTCGGCTGGCAACCAGTGGCTCCAGTCTTCATATCCGGTGTTTAAGGTTTTTTCGATCAACAGCGCATGTAAGCCACTGCAATCTATAAATAAATCGCCGTGGACCTGCTCACCGTTTTGCAGCACCAACGTTGCCACATCGCCTTTGTCCGCATGGCGCAGCACCTGACTGACTTTGCCTTCGATACGCCGCACACCAAGGTTCTCACTGAACTGACGTAAAAACTGCGCATACAGCCCGGCATCAAAATGATAGGCATAAGACAAACCGGGCAGATTCACACCGTCGATTTTCGCCAGATGGCCAAACTTATGTTGCACCGCCGCCTGATAAGCCAGCGAAAAATCCCAGAAATCATAAGGCATGCCGAGTTTTTGGCTGCGCACCCAAAAATGATGGAAATTACAGCTGGGGAATTCTTTCCCAATACTGCCAAAGGCATGCATGTAGCGGTCACCAATCTGCCGCCAGTTTTCAAACTCAATGCCGAGTTTAATGGTGCCTTTTGTGGCGCGGACAAAGGCTTTTTCATCAATACCAAGTGCCGCGTTAAAGGTCAAAATCGGCGGAATCGTCGCTTCGCCGACGCCGACGATGCCGATCTCATCACTTTCAACCAAAGTGATACGAATAGATTTACCCAGCAACTTCACTAACAGCGACGCTGAAATCCAGCCGGCAGTGCCGCCGCCTAAAATCACTACCTCGCGCACCGGTCTATTTGCTTGCATCACGACTCCGTTTTGTCACTGTACATCACCGAAAAGCTTGGGGTACCACGTACTGGGTACCACGTACTGGGTACCACGTACTGGGTACCAAGTCCCTGCATGTTGCCATTTGCAGAGCAAATGGCGTTCATCAGGCGAAACGCCAGACTGTTGGCGTTTCGAAATCCCTGATTCACTGTACCCTATACCCTATACATCGCCACAAAGCTCTGGGTACCACGTACGTGCATTTGCGGCATACCGTACATCCTGTACATCGCCACAAACTGCTCCATGCATTTGCGGCATACCGTACATCCTGTACATAAAAAAAAGCCCCGAAACCGGGGCTTTGATTGTGGCAGAAATTACAGCTTGTAGCTGAAGCCTAACAGGTAGGTTTTGCCGTATTGCTGATAGTCACGGATCTTCAGCGCGTCGCCTTGGGTTGATACAAATGGCTCGTCGCTTAAGTTCTGGCCTTGCAGGAAGATTGACAGACCGTCTAAATCTTTAAAGCCAGCTTCGCCAAAGTCGTAACCAATTTGTGCGTCAACGATAGTCTCGCCTTCGATATCCACTTGTTGTGTGTCGAAACCGATACCGTAGACGTCACCTTTAAAGTCGCCACGCTTACGGGCACTGACGCGGGCCTGGAAGCCATTGCGTTCAAAGAACGCCGTCGCAGAAATAATTTCTTTTGACAGGCCTGGCAGCTCGTAATCTTTACCCAGCGGGTCCTGGATGTCCTGGTCAACAATAGTGTAGCTTGCGATCAGACCAAAACCTTCCAGGATGTCGCTGACTGCACTCAGTGGAACAGTTGCAGAGAATTCAGTCCCTTGCAGTGTACCGCCACCACCGTTGACTTTACCTGAACCGGTCGCGCGTGAAGATGGTGGTACCTGACCAGTGCTTGGGTCCGCCACACCGGCTAAATCAACCTGATACTTACCGTCGAAGATCCACTCGTTCAGATCTTTCCAGAAATAAGCCACAGAGAAATAACCTTCATCAGAGAAGTAGTTCTCGTACGACAGGTCGATACCCAGCGCTTCTTTAGGCTCCAGCAGCGGGTTACCACCACTGACGCTCCAGTTGTTACCATTGC
>CAMLRA010000154.1 GCA_946482325.1 uncultured Chromatiaceae bacterium
TTCGACCCGCGGCCAGTTATTCGGCGCGCTGACATCCATCGCGTTCGATAAAGTGGCAACGGTTTTATTGACCTGCCACTGCCCGCTTTGCCAATAACGCGGCACTGTATCGTTGGCATTGGTCGCAGCAATCATGCGTTTAATCGGCAAGCCCAGCACTTTGGCAATCAGGCCAGCCGTCAGGTTACCGAAGTTACCACTTGGCACAGAGATCACCAGCTGTTCGCGCTGCGCCGGCGTTAACTGCGCCACCGCTTCAAAGTAATAACAAACCTGGGCAAACAAGCGGCTGATATTAATCGAGTTGGCAGAGTTGATATTGAGTCGGCTGACTAAATCGCGGTCGTTAAACACTTCTTTAACTAAGGCCTGACACTGGTCAAAATCACCATCGACCGCCAGTGTGTGGATATTGTCGCCGAGCGTCGTGAACAGCTTTTCCTGCAGCACGGAGATTTTGCCTTTCGGGAACAGGATCACCACCTGCACACCCGGTTGACGATAAAACGCATGCGCAACGGCTGCGCCGGTGTCGCCGGAAGTGGCGGTCACAATAGTTGTACGGCTGACTTTGGCGCGTTGTTGGGCGGCGAGCAGTGCCCGCGCCATAAAACGGCCGCCAAAGTCTTTAAACGCCAGTGTCGGGCCATGAAACAGCTCGAGACAGCCGATGTCTGCTGTCACTGGCGCAACAGGAGCCGGGAAATAAAACGCCTCGCCCAGCATTTGCTCAAGCTCTGCCAGCGGCAGCTCATCACCAATCAACGCATGTAACAGATGCGCGCTGCGTTTGGCAAAGGGCATCGCCAGCAAGGCGTCGACATCCACTTTTGGCCAGCTGGCCGGAAAAAACAAACCTTGTTGCTCACCGAGGCCGATACGCACCGCATCTAAAAAACTGACCTGCTGAGCCGGCACTTTGATATTTCTTAACAACATAATAGTTCCTGGAGCTTTGCTCTTAAATCATTGAATTTATTACTCAAACTAGCAGCCTACAAGGCGCGCGCCCCTGTGGTTGCCAGCCGGCAGATGTGCGTCATCGCATCAGCATTCTTTTCATAGTGCGCCGCCAGATAAGTGCGGGCGAATTCCGCCTGCGCTGCTGTGCTGCAAAGCGCAAACAATGTCGGGCCCGCGCCGGAAATTCCGACATGACCAATGCCCTCGGCCATCAACGCGGCCCGGATCGCCGGTAACTCCGGAATTAATGGCGTGCGTGCCGGTTCTGCCACAACATCTTTGAGTGCCGCAAAAGCCTCGACTTCATCTTCGCTATATAAAGCAGCGACAAAACGCGCCACTGTGCCGGCGAACTGAATACTGTGTTTGAGTGTCAGCTGCTGTGGTAACACCGCCCGCGCCGCTTTCGTTGACAACACTGTGCCCGGATAACTCAGTACCACCAGCCAGTGAGAAAACCACGGCAGTTGGCGATACAGCAACGGGCTTTCCGGCAGCATCAGCTGCAAGCCGCCATGCAGCGAGGGCGCCACGTTGTCATAATGCACCCCGCCACTGACGCCGCCTTCACAGACGGCGGTCAGTTCCAGCAATTCGCGTTCGCTGAGCGGATGACCGAAGTAATCATTAAAGGCATAACAAGCCACAACGATGGAACAGGCGCTGGAACCCAGGCCACTGCCGACCGGCAGATGCTTCACCAGCCGCAGTTTTAAGCGCGGTAATGCGCGGCCAACTTTTTGCTCAAAAGCATAAAAGCTGGTCAGCACCAGATTGTCGTTGCTGTCGCCTGGCAACTGGTGGACATAACGGCCCGCCAGCTCCAGCGACATGGTTTCGGCTTCGCCGAGAATTTGTAACTCATCGCCAAGCAAAGTCCCGTCGACCGCTTCAAAGGCTGCGCCGAGTAAATCAAAACCAACCGAAAAATTCCCGGTGGAGGCTGGCGCAAAATACGACTTCATCTTCAAACCTCCTGCTGCCAGCCGAGTGTGCGCATCACATCGCCAAACACACCGGCTGCAGTGACCGCTGCACCAGCGCCGTAACCCCGCAGCACAAACGGAATGGGTTGGTAATAACGGGTATGGATCGCCAGCGCGTTTTCACCGTCTTTCACCTTGGCGAGCGGATGGTCCAGATCTAAGGCTTTGACCGCCACTTTGCACTGACCGTCGGCGATTTCGCCAATAAAACGCAGTACTTTACCTTCAGCTTGCGCAGCGGAGACCTTGTCAGCGTACCAGGCGTCCAGTTCAGGCAGCTTGGCCATAAAAGTCGCCACATCAGTGCCGGGCGCAAAATCGGCTGGTAACACACCTTCGACGGTGACATCAGCCAAATCCAGTTCCAGACCGGCTTCACGCGCCATGATCA
The DNA here is from genome assembly GCA_946482325.1 of uncultured Chromatiaceae bacterium. Next base: position 2,341 of record CAMLRA010000154.1, read on the forward strand.
GCAGCTTACGAGCGACGTCCATACCGGATAAATCATCACGTGGGTCTGGTTCGGTAAAGCCCATCGCTTTGGCTTTGGCGGTCACTTCCGACAGCGGCAGGCCTTTTTCCAGCTCACCAAACAGGTAACTCAGGCTGCCCGATAAAATGCCTTCAAACGCCACCAGTTCATCACCGGCGTTTAACAGGCCCTGCAAGGTGTCGATGACCGGCAAACCAGCGCCGACAGTGGTTTCATACAGGAAACGGCGGCGGTGACGCTGTGCCACCTGACGCAGTTCGCGGTAATAATCCAGGCTCGCGGTATTGGCCTTTTTGTTTGGCGTCACGACATGAAAACCCGCCGCCAGGAACTGGCTGTACTGCGCCGCAATAACTTCTGAACTGGTGCAGTCAATCAATACCGGGTTGGTTAAATGATGTTCCTGCACAAATTTATCCAGCGCCGCCAGCGAGAACTGAGCGGTGGCTGAGGCCATCGCATCTTGCCAGCCAGTTAAATCAATGCCCTGGCCGTTTAACAATAACTGGCGGGAATTGGCAATACCGTACACGCTCAAACGTACGTTGCGGTTTTGCAGAAATTGCTGTTGACGCTGGAACTGCGCTAATAATTCACTGCCAACTACGCCACAACCGACCAGGAACACGTCGATGCTCGGTACATGGCTGAAGAAGTTCTCATGGCAAACTTTGACCGCATTCTGGCAACTTTGCTGCTCGACGACGGCAGAGATAGAGCGTTCACTGGAATCCTGCGCAATCGCCACGACGTTGACGCGGGCTTGGGATAACGACGCGAAAAACTTTGCCGCCACACCACGATGCTGGCGCATACCATCGCCAACCAGGCTAACAATTGCCATGTCAGTCTGGATAGCTAAAGGGCGCAACAATTTACCCTGCAGCTCCAGCTCAAATTCGGCTTCCAGCGCGCGTTTGGCGGCGGTTAAATCCAGCTGCGCCACACAGAAGCTGATGCTGAATTCGCTGGAGGACTGAGTGATTAAATTCACCGACACCTGCTCGCGCGCCATAGTGGCAAAAATGCGCGATGCCATGCCGACTACGCCTTTGAGGCCAGGGCCGGATACTGTGATCAGCGCCAGATGTTCCAGACTGGAAATACCTTTAACCAGACTGTCGCCACTGTTGTGGTTGTCGATGCAGCTGCCCGGCGCCTGCGGGTTTAAAGTATTTTTGATGTAACAAGGGATTTGATAACGTGCCAGCGGCCCAATGGTCTTCGGGTGCAGCACTTTGGCGCCGAAATAAGATAATTCCATCGCCTCGTCGTAAGATAAGTGGTCAATCAGCTTGGCATTTTTAACCTGGCGCGGGTCAGCACTATAAACGCCGTCCACATCGGTCCAAATCTCACAAACTGACGCACGCAGTGCGGCTGCGACAATAGCGGCTGAATAGTCCGAGCCGTTCCGGCCCAGCAGACAAAGCTCACCTTGGGCATTACTGGAGACAAAACCGGCCAGCACGTACACCTGCGCCGGCTGTTTTTTCACGGCGGCGCCGAGTGCGATTTCGGAAGCAGGCACATCGGCCACTGCATTCAGGTAATCACCCTGACTTTTCACGCATTGCACCGAATCGAGCAGGACGGCTTTCACCTGCTGCGCCAGCAGTAATTCGGTCATCAGCGCGACACTGAATTGCTCACCAAGGCCCAGCAACTGCGCCTTGATATGGTCCGGACAATAATGCAGTAATTCAACGCCTTGCAGCCGGTTGCTCAGTGTCGCATCTTGCGCAGCAACGACCGCTTGCAGGCGCTGCTGCGCTTCGTTACCCAGCACGCCTGCCGCATCGGCCAACATTTTCTGCAGGCGCTGCCGCCAGCCATTTAACGCATCCTGATAACCGGTGCCCAAAAAGGCCAGGTCCGTCAGTTCTACCAATAAATTGGTCACCCCATGCGGCGCAGATAAAACCAGTCCGACCGGCTCGGTTTGTGGTTGCGACCGCACAATAGCCGCAACTTCCAGAAACCGCGCCACAGACGCTAACGACGAACCCCCAAACTTAAGCACCCGCATTTTTTTGCTCCTCAGATAAAACGCAAAAGGCCCGTGACTGTTGAGGTCACGGGCCTTTTCTCAAGACAATACGCCGCCGACCTCCTACCCCGCAGGGCTGGTGGTAATAATCGTGGTGGTTGTATTGATAATTTTGGTATATTTCATGCGTCTTATATGCGCATTGTTTTAGACGTCTGTCAATCTAAATGTTTAGATTAATTTCAGTTCGCCTTTTTCTGATAGTCCGTTTCGCCGGCCTGGTAACAACATACCCGATTCCGACCGGTTCTTTTCGCGTTGTATAATGCCATGTCTGCGCAGCGAATTAAATCATCATGCAGGAAATGTTGTTTCGGTAAAAATTCCGCAACGCCCATACTGAGCGTCGCTCTGATCGTTTGCTGATTAAACAGCATCGAATAATCGGCTACAGCGCGGCAAATTCGCTCGGCAACCTCGGCCGCCCCTTCCAGACCCGTGTCTGGCAAAATAATGCCAAACTCTTCGCCGCCATAACGCCCCAGTAAATCTGAATCACGCAGCAGACTGCCAATAAAGGACGCCAGCTCCACCAACACAAAATCGCCGCCTAAATGGCCGTATTTGTCATTCAGATCTTTAAATTTATCCAGGTCAAATAAAATCAGGCTGAGAGAATGCTGGTAACGCTGAGCCCGATGAATTTCCTGCTTCAGCTGTTCTTCCCAATAACGCCGGTTTTGTACTTTGGTCAGGCCATCCTGCCGGTTGGCTTTTTCCAGTTCAATCAGCGTGCGGCTTAAATGCTGCTGATAAACAAAAGCATCAGTGGCATCTTCAATTAAAATGCAAATCAGTGGTTGTTCATGTTGGGCTGTGACGAGCGGCAGCATAGTGCAATTTTGCGCCATGTACTGGCTGCTGCTGGTAATAGGCCGTAAATGCGGCAGCTTAAAAATATATTGGCGCTGCTCCCAACTGCTGAATGCAGGCGAATTTAAATCCAGCACACTCATCAGTTTGCGTTTGAGCCAGGCTTCCGGTAAATCGGCAAAAACCGTGAACAGCGACTTGCCCGCCACTTCGCTCAGTTGCAGATTGCCATGCCGCTCAATGAAGCCATTCAGATAACGGATATTGTATTCATCATCAATCACAATGACGCCGCTATTGAGTGCAGCGAGGACCGGATTACACAGCATCTCCTGAAACATCAATAGGCTTCCAGGATCCGATCCAGAATGTTTTTGATATTACTAACGGCTTCACCCGGGATCAGCAAAATCATATCGCAGTTAAATGAATGATCGATAAGCTGATAACTGATATCCACTTTTAATGCATGCTCCCAGTGAAACGAAGTATTTTTCAGCACGTCGGCAACATTACCATGGCGCGACGACAGTATTCTGGGCGCAGAATATGACAGGCTGTTTTCAATCTGATCAGCTAAACCGTTTAAGAAAGTGGTGGTCAAAATAGAGCTGATGTCGGTCAACATTTCAATCTCTGAGACATCACCGGCTTCATAACCAAGCAAAGCAGAAATTTTGTGTGCATTTTCCATCTGGTACAACACTATGGCTTCGCCACGCACACCTTCATTCCCAAAAAAGCCTTGGCTGACTAATGCAGCTTCAGCGTCCTGATAACGGTTTTCGAATTCTTCCGGGATATGCATGGCCCCGACCAGTGCAATCGAAGGCACTTGTAAATGCACAAAAGTATTGAGGAAACGCGCCAGTTTGTCGCTGGCAAGACCCATCGCAACATTAATGATTTCTTGCAGGCAGTCACGCTGCTCTTCACTGAAGCCGAGATTATTCATATGAAACCATACTGTTTCAGCACGCCGATGATTTTATCTTCATTCACCGGTTTTTGCACAAAAGCCAAAGCACCAAGCTCCATCACACGCTTTTGCATTTCCGGTTGGATATCCGCAGAAATCACAATAACAAAACAGTCGATGCCTTCGGCCTTGATCGCTTCTAATACGCCTACGCCATCTAATTCCGGCATTGTTAAATCAAGAAACACCAGACCAATTTCCTGGCTGCGCAATACAGCCAGAGCTTCCATACCATTGCCCGCAGTCTGAAATTCCGCATCAAAGGATTCCGGCAGACTTTTTCGCACTTGCTTACGGGCTAAAATTGAATCGTCACAAATCAGGACTGGCAAAGCCATGCAGAACTGCCTCTGTATTTCTAATAATTATTTGAAGTTACGGGCAAAATATAACCACTTGCCCCTTTGATTGCAACATCCGTGCACCGGCTATTGTAAAATGTAACAGCAGTTTTACCATCATTGAACTAACCCTGCTGAGGAGGATTTGGACTATAGTTTGGCTGCCACGCCGTCACGGCAACTCTTGTGGCTATACTTCAGCCACACACATTGGCCAAATAATGTAGTAAAGTATTTTAATTATTGTTTTTTTTAGCTAATTTTATAGCATTGGCTGGCAGCTCCAGAGCTCTACTGGCGGCGCATTCAGAATTCACAGGATGTCAGATGCAACAAAAAAGCCTTTCGCGTAAGCTGCTGACCAAAGTATTGTCAGTGTATTTCATCCTGACCTTTGTCGTGACCCTCGGCCAAATCGTCGCCGAATACTTTAACACCAAAAACCATATCAACGGCGAACTCGCCACTCTGCAACAGACTATTTCCGGCTCTTTGACGCGAGCAATTTGGGAACTCAACACCCAGCAGGCATTGATTATCGCCGACGGTCTGTTGGCCATCCCGTCGATTGAAGGCATCATCGTGCGCGATGACAGTGGCGCTGTGATCACCCAGCTTGGCCAGTATGTCGATATCAGTGAGCGCTACAGCAATCAGCTGGTCAAAGAAGGCGTGCGCCTGACCGAACAACAGAGTGGTTTGTTTGGTTATACCTTTCCGCTGATTTTTGAATTCTCCGGCCGCGCCACGCAGGTCGGTGATGTCACGCTGTTTTCCAGCCGGACTATAGTGCTCGACCGGATTAAAGTCGGGATTTACTTCCTGATTGGCAACGCCGTGTTAAAAACGACTTTCCTGATTATTTTGTTTTTAATCGCGTTTCGCAAACAGCTAACCTTGCCGCTCTCTGAGCTGACCCAACAGATTGAGGAGCTTGAACTCGACAATCTCGAAGGTACCAAAGTCGAGATTCAGCATGGCGACACCAACGAATTGGCCGTGATGGCGGATGCTTTTAACCGCTTGATTGCACGGGTTCAGGATTACAAAGGGCAGCTTGAAAGCACACAAAAACAACTTTTGCAGAGTAATGAAAAACTCGACCAGCACAACCTCATCCTAGAGCAGGAAGTAGCCCGCAAAACCTCAGGTCTTAGTCAGGCTATGATGGACTTGCAACAGCAGAAACAAGAGCTGGAGGTGAAGCAGCAGGCGCTGCGGGAAGAAATCGAGCGCCGCCGCCACACTGAAGATGCGTTACGGAACAAACAAACTGAGCTGGAAAAGCTGGTCAATGATTTACGTCAGGCTCAGGACCGGCTGGTGCAGTCGGAAAAAATGGCAGCCTTGGGCGGGTTGGTCGCAGGTATTACCCACGAGGTTAATACACCTGTAGGTATTGGCGTCACAGCAACCAGCTTTCTGGCGGAAAAACTGGCCACGCTGGAACATGCCTATCAGGAAAAAAGCCTGTCCCCCAAAGCACTGGAACATTTTATTGAAGAAGCCAAACAAGGCACTGAGCTGTTAAATACCAATTTGGTGCGCGCTTCTGAACTGATTGCCAGCTTTAAACAAATTGCGGTAGATCAGACCAGCGAAGCGATCCGGACCATTCAGTTGCATGATTATCTGAACGAAATTATCCGGTCGTTGCAGCCGCACTTTAAAAAGACCAAACACCACATTGAAGTCAATTGCCCGGAGAATCTGGTATTGAGTTGCCCCGCTGGCGCCATTTCGCAGATTTTCACCAACTTACTGATGAATTCGTTGATCCATGGTTTTGAAGACATGGAAGAAGGCAACATCAACATCACCGTCATAGACGAAGGCAATATTGTTGATATCAATTACAGCGACAACGGCAAAGGTCTGACCGCAGATCAGCTGGAAAAATTATTCCACCCGTTTTTTACCACGAAACGGGACCAGGGTGGCAGTGGTCTTGGCACGCATATCACCTACAACCTGGTCCGGCAGACCCTTGGTGGCAGCATTCAGGTGCGCAGCGAACCAGGTCAGGGATTGGCATATCATGTTCGCTTCCCCAAAGTGCTTAAACGTTGAGCAATCATCCAGCCGGCGACGTTGCTTTCTGACGTCGCCGGGTTGTCGTCCGACCCTTTCCGGTTATACTGAGCCACTTTTCTGAATTGCGGACTCTGCTGACTATGTGGTTTAAAAACCTGCGTGTATATCAAATTACTGAACCGTTAAACCTCAATATCGACAAACTGGATGCCGCACTGGCTGAGCATAAATTTACCCCGTGTATGGGCCAGGATGCGCTGAAACTTGGTTTTACCTTTCCGTTGCACCCCAGCATCAAAACTTATGCCCACCAGCTGGAGCATCTGTTTGTCTTCGCATTAAAACGTCAGGAAAAAGTACTGCCTGCTGCCGTGATCAACGAAGAATTACAGCCAAAAATCGATGCACTGGAAGCGGAAAAAGGCCGGCCATTAGGACGCAAAGAAAAGCAGGCGCTGAAAGAGGAGCTCGTCCAAACTCTGTTGCCAAGAGCTTTCAGCCGTTCGACTGTGACACAGGCGATTTACGATGCAAAAAACAACTGGTTTATCGTTAACACCAGCTCTGCCAGCCGTGCGGAAGATTTACTGGCGTTGCTACGTAAAGCGTTGGGATCTTTACCGGCAGTACCGTGGATTGACAGCAATCAACTCAGTCAGTCGATGCAACAATGGCTCAGTAATCAGGCATTGCCGGTTGGCTTCAGTCTGGGGCATGACGCTGAGCTGAAAGCACCGGATGAAGAAGGTGCCAAGGTACGTTTTAGTAACCATCTGCTGACTACTGATGAAGTACAAAGTCATCTCGAAGACAAGCTGGTGACCAAATTAGAGCTGGTGCAGCCAGAGCTGCTGAGCCTGATGGTTTGTGAAGATGGCAGTATCAAAAAGCTGCAGTTTGAAGAACTGCTGGCAAACAAAAATGATGAACTCGGCTGGGAAGATTTAATCCTGCGGCTCGACGCTGATCTGTTGGTGATGGCTAACGAACTGGCGCAGGTGCTGCAGGTTATCAAAGACCAGGTCCAGCCGCTGGTCAAAGCCTGAAAACAGGCCGGGGCGAATTAATCGCCCCGGTTTAGTTGTCTGGCAGCAGAACCAAAGTACGGCGCCTACATAAACATGGTCTTGGCGTCCTGATAGTTCTGCGCTATCTGCGGGTCCTGCATAAAATTTACTTTTGGAATCA
>CAMLRA010000155.1 GCA_946482325.1 uncultured Chromatiaceae bacterium
AGGCATTACCCATAATGATGGTAAAACCAGCCATTGCCAACGCGTATGCCGTCACAGCGGCCAGCCGGCTGTCGAGCTGCAGATAGTCGTTGCTGAGCGTCGCAATAATCTGACCAACACCCGCCTGATTAAATAACAGGCCCAAAGTTGCAAGTAAATGTGGTAATAAAAACGCCCAGCCAATGGCTTCGAGTAAACGTTTGGCTTCAAGGCCACCTTGTCGCGGCGCTTCGCGGGTCAGATAACAAGCGATAGCAAAGGCCAGCACACAGGCGACGCCGAGACTCAGTAAGGTCAGGTTCTTCTGCTCAAACCAGTGTGAGTCTGCAAATTGCCCGATCACCAGCACCAAAACTAAGGTAACACCGGGGATAGCAAGCGCCGGAATAAACAGTTTTTTGCCAAGACGCCGTATCGATTGCTGTTGTTTTTCTTCAGAAAGCGCTTGATAAGGGCCGGCCGCAAGGCCACCTAAACCGGCCAGTAACGCCATACCAATCACAAGGGCCCCGACTAATGCAGTGGGTAGCCAATCGCCGACGATAAAAATAACGGCGTAACAGAGCCAGAATAAACCGCTGCGAAAGCGGCGCGGATGGGCCGGGTCCAACAACGTCAGTAGCGCCACCAGCGCCATAATAGCGCCGACCAGCCAATACAAATGTGTTAGCGTCAACATACTGGCGGCTCCGCATTAGGCTGTGTACTTTGTGACAGCTTTGCCCGCTCAGCCGCCAGAACATGGTCAAGCCGGCGCAGGCGTACCGCATGAATTAAAAAAGCCGCAATCGCCGTCGGAATACCCCAAAGCGCGATATGCATCGGGTTTGTTTCAATGCCGGATTCGCGTAAAAAAGTGTGCATCAGTACGATGGCACCAAAGGCGACAAATACATCTTCGCCAAAAAATAAACCGATGTTGTCGGTCGCCGCTGCCATCGCTTTGACTTTGTCCCGCAGCGTTTGCGATATCCCGGGATGCTGACGCTCGGCCAGCGCTTCGGCCATCGGTGCCACCAGCGGCCGCACCATCTGCGGATGACCGCCAAGGCTGGTTAATCCCAGCGCGGCGCTGCCTTCGCGGGCCAGCAGATAAATACTGAGTAGCCGGCCCACTGTTGCGCCTTTGACGGCAGCGATAAAAAGCTGTGCTTGCTGTTTCAGGCCGTGGCGCTCCAGCAGGCCAATAATGGCAAGCGGCAACAGCAGGATCACCGGTAAAGTGCGGGTCTTTAAAAAGCTTTCACCAATACTGCTAAGTAGCTGCAGTGGTGGCATCCAGGCGAAAAGGCCAGTAACAATACCCGCGCAAATCACCACCAATACGGCGTTAAATCGCAGGACAAAGCCGAGGATCACCACAGCGATACCCAGTAGTGGCCAATAATTCATGAGACACTCCCGATAAAAGGCCGGATGTTGACACTTGCCAGTCTCAGCGCAGCGCTAAGTTCGTGCACCAGTTGCAGCGCTTCGGGGCTGTCGCCGTGCACGCATAAACTATCGGCCTGAAGCTGGATGTTTTGCTGGTCGTGACTGACCACAGTGCCGGTCTGAATCAGCCGCAGAGTCTGTGCCAGTGCAGCCTGATGATCGAGCACCGCACCAGTTTGGCTGCGTGGCAACAGCTGCCCTGTCGCTGTGTAGGCACGGTCGGCGAAAGCTTCGTGAAATACCGCGATGCCGGCGGCTTTAGCGGCCTGCGACAGCGCACTGTCGGGTAAGGTCAGCAGGGCGACATCCGGATGGTGCGCTTTGACCAGATCTACGATAACTCCGGCTAAATCGCGGTCCACGGCCGCCTGGTTATATAAAGCGCCATGCGGTTTGATATACGCCATTTTCACGCCGGCTTTTTTCGCTAGCTGCTGAAAATACTTAAGTTGTTGCTGCAGGCTTTCAGTCAGCGCTGTCGGAGTAAGGTTCAGCGGCAGGCGGCCAAAGTTAGCCCGGTCCGGGTAAGCAGGATGAGCGCCGACACAGACCTGATGTCGTTTACAGGCTAAAAGTGCAGCCAGAATATCCTCTTCAGTCCCGGCATGGGCACCGCAGCTGATGTTGGCCGACGACAGCAGCGGAATAATCGCCAAATCGTCGCCACAGCCCTCGCCAAGATCAGCGTTTAAATCAATATGCTTCATCAGATCACCGTAAGCGCCATTACTGGCAGCACCTTAACAGGCGCGGCTTTTTGCTGTAAAGCTGGCTGCGCTGGCGGCGTATCGATACACTGGGCCTGCCCAAACAGGGCGGAACATTGACAAAAACAGGAGTGAACATAATGGGATTAACTGGGGAAGTAAGCTTTGGTCCCGTATTAAAGCAAGAGCTTGCGGCAGTTGCTACGCTCGAAGTTTCGGCTTTTCCGCCACCGGTCTATCCAGTATTTTTCTTCCGGCAGGCCTTTGATTTATGGCCGCAAATGTTTTGGGTGGCCCGTCGTGATGGACACATTCTGGCATATCTGATTTGCGGGCCTGAGTTTGCCAACCGGCATCGGCTGAGTCTGATGTCCTTTGCGGTTGACCCGCAGACGCAAGGGCAGGGCATCGGTAAAGCTTTGTTGCAAGCATTTATGCGCCAACTCGCTGAGATAGCACCAGAAGTCACAGAGGTTTGGCTGACAGCGGATCCGGACAATGCTGCAGCGCTGCGCCTGTATCAGCAACATGGATTTGAGCAAACATCTGAAGAGCCTGATTATTACGGTAGTGATTATCGGCGGCTGGTTCTGACAGCGCAAATCGGTGCAAAAAGTTGCTAAAAACCGAGCTGCTTTTTGCTGAAAATTGAGCGCTAAGCCGCGCCAATACTGGGGGTTCATCAAAAGCTCGACGCCTCGGAAAACCCCCGCTATAATGCCGCGTCCTATTAAACGTTCAGTCTGGTTGCCATCGCTTTTAACGCAACAGAGCCAGGCTCAGGTAAGCCGGCGTATCGCTACGCCCGATTTTGATTTTGAGGTAACAAAATGCAAGTTTCTGTTGAAACCACTCAGGGTTTAGAGCGCCGCGTCAATATTACAGTTCCGGCTGCTGCTATCAGCACTGAAGTCGAGAAAGAATTACGCCAAATTGCTAAAAATCGTCGCGTTGACGGTTTCCGCCCAGGTAAAGCACCTGTCGCTATCATCAAAAAAATGTTCGGTCTGTCAGTGCTGCAAGATGTTGCTTCACGTCAGATGCAAAATCACTTCTACCAAGCCATCGTCAGCAACAAGCTGAACCTGGCGGGTAACCCAACTTTCGCACCAGGTCAACTGGCTGAAGGCCAGGACCTGTCATTCACCGCTACTTTTGAAGTGTATCCGGAAGTTGCCCTGACAGGTCTGGAAAAAGTTGAAGTGACTAAACCAGTGGTTGAAATCGTTGCTGAAGACATGGCAAAAATGATTGAAACTCTGCGTAAACAACACGCTACCTGGGCTGCGAAGGCTGATGCTGCAGCAGCAGGCGACCGCGTCAATATGGACTTCACTGGTTCTATTGACGGCGAAGAATTTGAAGGCGGCAAAGCTGCTGGCTTCACGCTGGAATTAGGTCAGGGCCGGATGATCCCAGGCTTTGAAGACGGCATCATCGGCAAAAAAGCTGGCGAGCAGTTCACGATTGACGTGACTTTCCCAGCCGAATACCACGCTGAAAACCTGAAAGGCAAAGCGGCGCAGTTCGCCATCACCCTGAACAGCGTTGAAACGCAAGTGCTGCCAGAAGTAAACGAAGAGTTCGTGAAACTGTTTGGCCTGGCAGAAAACACTGTTGAAGCGCTGCACACTGAAGTGCGCAAAAACATGGAACGCGAGCTGAACCAAGCCATCAAAGGCAAGGTAAAAGAGCAAGTAATCAAAGGCTTACTGGCTAACCACGAACTGGAAGTACCACAAGCGCTGATCGACAGCGAAGTTGAAGTACTGCGCCGTCAGGCTCTGCAACGTTTTGGTCAGAACATGAACGCGAAAAACCTGCCGGAATTACCAGCAGCGCTGTTCACTGAACAAGCCCGCGACCGCGTGAAAGTGGGTCTGTTACTGGGTGAAGTGATCAAAACCAACAACCTGCAAGTTGACGACGCTCGTGTCCAAGCGCTGATCGAAACCGTGGCTTCAGCTTACGAAGATCCAAAAGAAGTCGTTGCTTACTACAACAGCAACAAAGAGTTGCTGCAAGGCATGCGCAACGTCGCGCTGGAAGAGCAGGCGATTGATCTGGTACTGGCTAAAGCCAAAGTCACTGATCAACCAGCTAAGTTCGACGAAATTATGAATCCGGCTGCTGCGAACTAAGATTGACTTTAGTCCGGACGACAGCTTTAATGGCCTGAGCAGCAGTGTTCAGGCCATTTTCATTTGTGCTGCCGCATTTCAGGGAATCAGTTATGGTGTCAACACCTCATATGAATGAATTAGTCAACGCGTTAGTCCCCATCGTCATCGAACAAACCGCCAAAGGCGAACGTTCTTTTGATATTTACTCTCGCCTGCTCAAAGAGCGGGTTATTTTTCTGACAGGCCAGGTCGAAGACCACATGGCCAATCTGATTGTGGCGCAGCTACTGTTCCTTGAATCAGAAAACCCGGAAAAAGACATCTACATTTATATTAATTCACCAGGCGGTTCTGTGACTGCCGGCCTCGCCATTTACGACACCATGCGGTATATCAAATGTGATATCGCGACTGTGTGTGTGGGTCAGGCGGCCAGTATGGGCGCATTCCTGCTGTCTGGTGGTACTAAAGGCAAACGTTATGTGCTGCCGAATGCCCGGGTGATGATCCACCAGCCGTTAGGCGGCTTCCAGGGCCAGGCCACTGATTTTGAGATCCACGCCCGTGAAATTCTGACGATCAAAGAAAAGCTGAATCGTCTGATGGCCGAGCATTGCGGCAAAACGCTGGAGGAAGTGGTGCGCGACACCGAGCGTGACAACTTCTTAAGTGCACAACAAGCGGTGGACTATGGTCTGGTCGACCAAATCCTGACCAAGCGCGAAGCCAAATAAGCCTGCCTGGCGGCAGTGAATTTAAAAAGTGACGGCAGCGCCGTCACTTTAGCAAGAATGAGGTAGTTCCATGTCTGATCGCACTGACGGCGAGAAGAGCAGCAAGTTGCTGTATTGCTCTTTCTGTGGCAAATCACAGCACGAAGTGCGTAAGTTAATTGCAGGCCCACAGGTCTACATCTGTGACGAATGCGTTGACCTATGCAATGACATTATCCGCGAAGAAATCAAAGACATTTCGCCTAAACGTGATGGCAACAAACTGCCAACACCAAAAGAGATCCGCACTCACCTCGACGATTACGTGATAGGGCAAGAACACGCAAAGAAAGTGCTGGCGGTAGCAGTTTACAATCACTATAAGCGTCTACGGACTGTTGGCCAGAAACAGGATGTTGAGCTGGGTAAATCAAACATTCTGCTGATTGGGCCAACGGGTAGCGGTAAAACCTTGCTGGCTGAAACGCTGGCCCGTTTGCTGGATGTACCATTTACCATGGCAGATGCCACCACCTTAACCGAAGCCGGTTATGTTGGTGAAGACGTGGAAAATATCATCCAGAAGCTGCTGCAAAAATGCGATTACGATGTAGAAAAAGCCCAGCGTGGTATTGTGTACATCGATGAAATCGACAAGATTTCACGGAAGTCTGAAAACCCGTCTATCACCCGTGATGTGTCAGGTGAAGGTGTGCAACAGGCGCTGTTGAAGCTGATTGAAGGCACGGTAGCATCAGTACCACCACAAGGTGGACGCAAACATCCACAGCAGGAATTCCTGCAGGTTGATACCTCGAAAATCCTGTTTATCTGTGGTGGCGCTTTTGCAGGACTTGATAAAATCATCGAACAGCGCAGTGCCAAAGGGTCAAGTATTGGTTTTGGCGCTCAGGTCAAAAGCAAAGAATCCAGCCGCAGCCTGACCGAAAGTTTCCGCGACGTTGAACCGGAAGATTTAGTGAAATTCGGTTTGATCCCGGAATTTATTGGTCGTTTGCCGGTCGTCGCTACACTGACGGAACTGGATTTGGCGGCGCTGATGCAAATTCTGAGTCAGCCGAAAAATGCATTGATCAAGCAATTTGGTGCCTTGTTCCAGATGGAAGGTGTTGAACTCGAGTTCCGCGAAGATGCACTTAAAGCCATTGCGCAAAAAGCGATGGAGCGTAAAACCGGTGCCCGTGGTCTGCGTTCTATAGTTGAAGGCGTGCTGCTTGATACTATGTACGAGCTGCCATCGATGCAGGATGTCGCCAAAGTAGTGGTTGATGAAACTGTCATTCGTGGTGAGTCACAACCCATTCTGATGTATCAAAGCCCGGAAAAAGTCGCCGCTGAATCACATTGATACGGCGTATCAGCCAGTGCTGAGAACATTCGCAGTTGTTATTAAAAAGGAGCTTCGGCTCCTTTTTGGCTTTCTGGCGCAACTGTGCGGACAGACATTGGTTTAATCCACCATATTCAAGACCTTGCTGTAGCTTTGACCAATGATTACCGGCTTTTGGCATTTTTTTTATCGCAGCGTTGAACTGAAGCTTTTGAACCCCATATACTCGTTAATCACGCCTGCAGTAACTAATTCGAGAGTAATTTAATGACAGAAGCAACAGTCGAACGTTTGCATATGCCAGTGTTGGCATTACGCGACGTGGTCGTCTATCCGCACATGGTGATCCCATTATTCGTCGGGCGGGCAAAGTCCATCAAATGCCTGGATGCGGCGATGGACAAAGACAAACAAATTTTTTTGGTGGCACAAAAAGACGCCACACTGGACGACCCGGCGGAGTCAGACCTGTATCAGGTCGGCACCGTCGCGACCATCCTGCAGCTGCTGAAATTACCGGATGGCACCGTCAAGGTACTGGTGGAAGGCGGCCGTCGGGCCAAGCTGGCCGGTTTTACTGAGACCGACAAAACCTTTATGGCTTATGTTGATGTTATTGCCTCGCCAGAACTCGATAGCCGAGAGCAGGAAGTGTTCCTGCGCTCAGCCGTCAATCAGTTCGAAGGCTATATTAAACTCAACAAAAAAATTCCGCCGGAAGTGTTAACCGCACTGTCCGGTATCGACGATGCCGCGCGCCTTGCCGACACCATGGCCGCGCACATGCCACTCAAAGTCGAAGACAAGCAAAAAGTGCTGGAAATCATCGATGTCACTGAGCGGCTTGAATACCTGATGGCGATGATGGAGTCCGAAATCGACATTCTGCAGGTAGAGCGGCGCATTCGCAGCCGTGTCAAAAAGCAGATGGAGAAAAGCCAGCGCGAGTATTATCTGAACGAACAGATGAAGGCCATTCAGCGTGAACTGGGCGAACTCGACGATGCGCCGGACGAATTTGAAGCCATCAACCGCAAAATTGAAGCGGCACAAATGCCAACGGAAGCCAAAGACAAAGCCAGTGCTGAACTGTCGAAGCTGAAGATGATGTCGCCGATGTCAGCCGAAGCCACAGTGGTGCGCTCTTACATCGACTGGCTGACGCAGGTGCCGTGGAAAGCCCGCTCTAAAGTGAAAAAGAATCTGGCGCTGGCCGAAGAAATCCTCAATGCCGACCATTATGGCCTGGATAAGGTCAAAGAACGCATTCTGGAATATCTGGCTGTACAGCAACGGGTTAACAAATTAAAAGGCCCGATTCTGTGTCTGGTTGGTCCACCGGGTGTGGGTAAGACGTCGTTGGGCCAGTCTGTCGCCAAAGCCACGGGGCGCAAGTATGTCCGGATGGCACTCGGTGGGGTACGTGACGAAGCAGAGATTCGTGGTCACCGCCGCACGTATATCGGTTCAATGCCGGGTAAGATTATCCAGAAAATGGCCAAAGTCGGCGTGCGTAACCCGTTGTTCCTGCTTGATGAAATCGACAAGATGGCATCGGATTTCCGTGGTGACCCGGCTGCAGCATTGTTAGAAGTGCTGGATCCGGAACAGAACTCGGCATTCAGCGATCATTATCTGGAAGTAGATTACGACCTGTCGGATGTGATGTTTTTTGCCACCAGTAACAGTCTGAACATTCCTGAAGCGTTACTGGACCGGATGGAAGTGATCCGGCTGTCTGGTTACACCGAGGACGAAAAACTCAATATCGCCAAACAGCATCTGCTCAGCAAACAAATTGAGCGCAATGGTCTGAAAAAAGGCGAGCTGGAAGTTGAAGACAGCGCGATCATAGGCATTATCCGTTATTACACCCGCGAAGCGGGCGTGCGCAGCCTGGAGCGGGAAATTTCTAAACTGTGCCGGAAAGCAGTGAAACAAATATTGCTGAGCAAAACGCAGAAAACTGTGCGGATCAATCAGGAAAATCTTGAGGAATTCCTCGGCGTGCAACGTTTTGACTATGGCAAAGCCGAAGACAGCAACCGGATTGGTCAGGTGACTGGTTTAGCCTGGACCTCAGTTGGCGGCGATCTGCTGACCATTGAAGCTGCTGCTGTGGTGGGTAAAGGCAAGCTGACGCATACCGGTTCGCTCGGTGATGTGATGAAAGAATCTATCCAGGCGGCGATGACAGTGGTACGCAGCCGGGCTGAGACTTTACGCATCAACGAAGACTTCTACGAAAAACGCGACATTCATATCCACGTACCAGAAGGCGCTACACCAAAAGATGGTCCAAGTGCGGGTATTGCGATGGTGACTGCGCTTGTGTCGAGTTTAACCGGTAACCCGGTTCGGGCCGATGTCGCCATGACCGGTGAAATCACTTTACGCGGCGAAGTGTTGCCAATTGGTGGCCTGAAAGAAAAACTACTGGCGGCACATCGCGGTGGTATCAAACGGGTGTTGATCCCACATGACAATGTGCGTGACTTAAAAGACATTCCTGATAACGTCAAAGGCGATATTGAAATTTGTCCGGTGAAGTGGATAGATGAGGTGTTGGAACTGGCTTTACAGGAGCCGCCAACCGGTATGTCTGTGATCACTGAAGAAAAAAAGAGCACAAGAGCCAAAAAAAGCCAAAAAAATCCGGTTTAGGGGCTTTTCAAAAGCTCAGGCTGTGCTAATTTAGGGGCAGTTTCGGTGCAGCCCTTGTCGGACAAGGGCTGGCGAGACACCAAGAATTTTTCAGGACCCTTGGATTTGTGCTTGCAAGCGGGAAACCAGCTTGATATAACAAAGGCCGAACACAAGAATGTACTTTAAATCTGGTTGTAGAAAATAATAACAATTGAAGGGGATGATATTGTGAACAAGTCTCAACTTATCGACAAAATTGCTGCTGGTGCAGACATTTCTAAAGCGGCAGCGGGTCGTTCTCTTGACGCGTTCATCGAAGCCGTTACTGAAGCTTTAAAGGAAGGTGACTCAGTTGCGCTGGTTGGTTTCGGTACTTTCGCAGTACGCGAGCGTGCAGCACGTACTGGCCGTAACCCACAAACTGGCGAAACGATCCAAATCGCTTCTGCGAAGATCCCATCTTTCAAGCCAGGCAAAGCGTTAAAAGACAGCGTGAACTAAGAAACGCTGATCCGGCGCGCCGGGTAAGTGATTCGGGCTCGAAGGAACCCGTGCCTGTAGTAAGTCTCGTAAAGTGACCATCAGCTAGGGTAGTAACAGTTCCTTCACAGCTTCAATAAAAAAGGCGCATCTGATAAGATGCGCTTTTTTTTTAAGCCAGCTATTGCAGCTAATAGAGATAAACTAAGCATGTTAGAAAAGATCAGAGAAGGTTCGCAGGGCATTATCGCTCAGGTCGTGCTGGGCCTCGTAATCCT
>CAMLRA010000156.1 GCA_946482325.1 uncultured Chromatiaceae bacterium
GCTTGGGTTCCATTGCGGTATCTATTCCCGCACGCCAAGGTTCCTGTGATGCAGATTTCATTGCCAGTGAACTGGGGCAGCCATGAGCTTTATCAACTAGGTGTGGCATTAAGTGACTTCTTACCACAGAAGGTTCTTTTTGTTGGCTCAGGCAGCCTAACGCACAACCTCTATGAATTCAGGGGCAATGCTGGCGATAAAGCTGCGCCTTACGCGGAAGAGTTCAGTGAATGGATTGCTACTCATTTACTAAATCCGGCTCCGGATAAAGTAGTGCGGGCGCTTGAGCTTGCACCACATGCTAAAAGAGCACACCCCACAGATGAGCACTTCACGCCGCTGAGTTTTGTTTTAGGTATTGCAGGTGGTTATCAAAAAGCGACCAGGCTGGTTAATGAAATCAGACATGGAGTGCTCAGTATGGATGCTTACTCATTCGACCGCACTGCAGTAGGAGCATAAAAATGGCAAAACAACCGCCAATCTGGAAACTGTGGTTGCTAAGGTGGCTGGCACTTTATCCAACTTTATTGACGATTTACTGGCTATTTCACCAGCAGCTTGAAGTAATGCCTCTACCGCTGAGAGTCTTGATCACCTCTTGTTTGGGAACTCTAGCTTTGAGTTTTTTGTGGATGCCAATGTTAACCCGATTTTTTTCTGCCTGGCTCACCGCCGGCAGTAAGGAAGCACAATGAGAGACTTAGTTTTACAAGTGCCAAAAACACCACAGCAGCTGATCATACTATTGCATGGGGTGGGTTCCAGCCCAGAGCATTTACGGCCGATCGGTCAACTGATAGCCCGAAATCATCCCGACGCTCTGGTGGTTGCTGTCGCAGCGCCATTTACTGACCAAAGAGGCATGTCTCAATGGTTTTCAGTGCAGCAGGTTACAGAGGAAAATCGGCCGTCCAGGGTCTCTGAAGCTATGCCGTTTTTTTTAGAGGCTCTTGAACCTTGGCTTGCCAAAGCAAAAATGACCGGTATGGAAATCATCTTATTTGGTTTCTCGCAGGGTGGGATCATGTTGTTAGAGGCAGCCAAAACATCTGCACTCAATGGTTGCCAAATCCTCGTTTGTGCGACTCGCTTCGCCACGCTACCATCAACAAAATTAGATGCTAAACGCATAGGTTGGATCCATGGTCAGGCAGATCCGCTGTTTCCGGTCGCACTGGCGCAACAAGCTGTAAATCTGCTGAACGATTATGGTCAGGAGATAGAGTTGATGCTTGTCCCTGGCATGCAGCATGAATTACCTGCCCAAGTGTTACTAGACTGGGTCGCTCGAGGGATAAAAAGTTAACTGGTCTCAAGCCATCGAAAGTGCGTTGATGCACTTTCGATGGCTCAAACTAGGCCCCACTTTTGAGATTTGGGTGTATCGAATGGATGATTTTAAAATCTTTAAAATACCCCTCGGTACCAATATCAACATATAAGCCGATAGTGCCTGCCTCAGAGGTTCCTTTCATCTTGTCGACGATAAAAGACGGGTACTTTGCGTCATTCAAATAAAGCTCAGCTCTTTGACCACTGACATGGATCCGCATGGTGATCCATTCGTCCAAACCGATATCTGCGTAAGTCTCGTAAAGACCAGGCGCTTCTTTGCGTAATTTGTCGAACTTAAACCCCGGATAAGCAAAATACTGTACCGCCTTATTTCTGTAAGCCTGTTGATTCGCTCTACCGGCATTTGGTCTTAAGTAAATGGATTCGAAAGCAGAATCATCTGATTTGACTCTGAAATGAACACCAATAAATCCCTGGGACGCAGGGAAGGGAGATGGTCGCTGAACCCTTGCAAGAACTTTGACCTCAAAAATTGCATCTGCAAATTCAAAATCTTTAAGTTTGACATAAGTTGCTTCATCGACCGTATCTGCCAGTCGTTTTGAGTCAAATGGTAGTGCCGCCAAATCGCGCTCAACTTTAAGTACATCGCGACCCTCCATTTGAACAATGGACGCATTGACCTTATTTAATGTGAATTCACGACCTTCCCAAACGATGGTCCCAGCAACAGCGGGCAATGCAAATCCAACACTTATAAGTGCGAACCATAGATATTTCTTCATTGAGATGCTCCAAAACCATGTGAAGTTCCATCTTAGATTTAGTGGCATGTTAGAAACAGCTTCTCGGCATTGGGAAAGTTGAAACGTCAGGTTTCAAATCGTGAGTGAGAGTCCAGAAATTTCTGAGGCTATGAATACCGAGTCTCCGCAATCTCTGCGTTCAATCGAGAGCAGACATCTAATCAACTAGCGTTGAGTTTCCGCTTTTGGCACATAGCCACTATCCGCTGAAGTGACGGTCCCCCAATAAAAAGATCAACCGTGACGACGAAACTGAGCATGATGAAATCCCAAGGCGGGGGGCTATTCAATTTCTATTACACCTACCCTGGATGGCATGCCTTCATCACTTCAATCGTCGTCTGGGCCAGCGGTGATGTGCTGTTGCTTTTCGAGGTGATTAACATCACCGGGATTTGATAGTGGTATTTCTGGGGCAGGATGGCGCGGAACAGGCCCTTGTCGACCCAGTAGCTGGCGTAGTGCTCGGGTAGATATCCGATAAACTGGCCGGATAAAATCAGGTGGGCGATGCCTTCGTCATGGTAGGCGCTGGCGCTGTTTTGATAGTTCAGGCCGTCGTTGCGACTGTCTTTATCGCGCAGGTAGTTACTGCTGATGACTTCGGCCTGCGGTAATAAGTCGCTAATTTTATTGGCTTCACAGTCAAACAGTGGATGGCCTTTACCGCAGTACAGATAATTGGTCTCGTTATGAAGCGGGACATAGTCCAGGCCACGGATCTGATGACGGCTAACGCCGATGCCAACCAGTGAACGGCCATTGGCGACCGAGGTTTCCACCTCGCGCGCTTCGCAAACATAAATCTCAAACTGCAGGTTGCTGCTTCTGGCTTTGAGTCTGGCGATTGCCTGTGCCACGCCACAGCGCGGGTCGCTGACCAGAGTATCAATAATGGCGATAGTGACACGGCCAGATAACTGATGTTTGGAACCTGCGACTGTGCTGGCAAAGGTCTCACATTGTTGCAGCAGTTCCAGCGACGCCTGATAGGTGATACGGCCGGCATCGGTTAATTCAAACCCGCTGCGGCCGCGTTTACACAGTTTTAATCCTAAGCGGATCTCTAAGTCGGATAAATGCGTGCTGATCGTCGAGCGGCCAATATTTAACCGTGACTCGGCCGCCGACAAACCACCGCATTCAACAATAGTGACAAAAATCCGCAACAAGCGTAAATCGACGTCCTGCACCTGCATCAGATTGTCACCTTTTTGGCTGAATATTAGTTCGATAGAACCGGAATGAGTTACGATTATTATGTATTTATAAAACATCAGGCGCAAGCTAGCATCTGCTTATTGGTTGCCTTTGGGGCAGCAGCAGTTGCAGCAATTTATGGAGTTTACAATGGCATTTCATTACGGCATTGATCAGCTGGATTTAGACACAGTCAACGGTATTGCCACAGGCCGCATCCAGGCATTATTAAGCGAAGCGGCAGTTGCGAAAATCAACCAAAGCCGTGCTTGTGTTGATGTGATGGCGGCATCCGACAAAGCCATTTATGGCATCAACACTGGTTTTGGCCCTTTATGCGACACGCAAATTTCTCCCGCTGAAACGGCCTTACTGCAGAAAAACCTGCTGATCACGCATGCCGTTGGTGTTGGTGAACCTATTGCTAAAGCTATTTCCAAACTGATGCTGATCACCAAAGTGCACGCGCTGTCACAAGGTTTTTCCGGTGTGCGGCTTGAAGTCGTCGAACGCATGCTGAAATTTATCGAACTGGATTTAATTCCGGTGGTGCCGGAACAAGGTTCTGTCGGCGCGTCCGGGGACTTGGCACCGTTGTCGCATTTATTCCTGCCGCTGATTGGCGAAGGCGAATTTTGGGCCAAAGGCGACAGCAAAGAGATTATTCCGGCGGCACAAGCCTTAGCCGAGCATGGTTTAGCTCCGCTGGAATTGCAGGCCAAAGAAGGTTTAGGCCTGATTAACGGCACTCAGTTTATTCTGTCACACGGCATCACAGCACTGACCAAAATGCAGTATTTGCTGGATTTAGCTGATGTTGCCGGCGCTATGAGCATCGAAGGTATGCAGGGCAGCGGTTCACCGTTTCGTCCTGAACTGCATGAAATTCGCCCTTTCCCTGGCAATATCGAAGTGGCGGCGCGGATGCGCCGGCTATTTAAAGATTCGCAAAATATGGCGTCGCACACCGGCTGTGCCCGCGTGCAAGACCCATATTCGCTGCGTTGTATCCCGCAGGTTCATGGCGCGTCGCGGAACGCTTTTGCCCATTTAAAGCAGCTGGTAGAGATTGAGATGAACTCAGTCACCGACAACCCGATTGTCATCAGCAGTGAAGAAGCGCTGTCCGGTGGTGGTTTTCACGGCCAGCCGTTGGCGATGGTGCTGGATTACACCTCGATTGCCGCTGCAGAGCTTGGCAATATTTCTGACCGTCGTTGTTATCTGCTGCTGGAAGGACTGCATGGTTTACCGCGCTTGCTGACCAAGGCTGGTGGCCTCAACTCTGGCATGATGATCCCACAATACACTACGGCGGCGCTGGTCACTGAAAACAAATCCTTGTGTTTCCCACCGTCGGCCGACAGTGTGCCAACCTCGATGGGCCAGGAAGATCACGTGTCGATGGGTAGTATCTCCGGTCGTAAACTGAATCAAATCCTCGGCAATTTAGAGAAAATTCTCGCCATTGAACTGATGTATGCCGCCCAGGCCATTGAGTTCCGCCGTCCAAACCAATGCTCTGATTTAATCGAAGAAAATCATGCGATTATCCGCGCTAAAGTCGCCAAGCTGGAAGAAGACCGCCTGCTGAAGCCGGACATCGACGCGATGATTAAGCTGGTGCGTACACAGGCCTTCCACGTTAACTTTGCGCTGAATTAATACAGGATATCGCGATGAATTTTCAGGAACAAATCAAACAAGGTATTCCGGCCACGTTGCCTGCGGCTAAATCTTATCCGGTGGATGCTAACCGGGCGCCGAAGCGCAAAGATATTTTAACCAAAGCGGAAAAACAGTTGGCGGTATGCAACGCGCTGCGTTATTTCCCGAAAGAATGGCACGCCGAGCTGGCGGTAGAATTTGCCCGCGAACTCAATGATTTCGGCCGTATTTACATGTATCGCTTTAAGCCAGACTATGCCATCAAAGCACGGCCGATCAGCGACTATCCGGCTCAATGCCAGCAAGCTGCCGCTATTATGCTGATGATCGACAACAATTTAGATCCGGCCGTGGCACAACATCCGGAAGAGCTGATCACCTACGGTGGCAATGGCGCAGTGTTCCAGAACTGGGCGCAATATCGCTTAACAATGAAGTACTTAAGCGAGATGGCCGAAGACCAGACATTGCATATGTACTCCGGCCACCCGATGGGCTTGTTCCCTTCATCCATTGAAGCGCCACGTGTTGTGGTCACCAACGGCATGATGATCCCGAATTACTCAAAACCGGACGACTGGGAGCGCTTTAATGCGCTTGGCGTCACCCAATACGGCCAGATGACGGCCGGTTCGTTTATGTATATTGGCCCGCAAGGCATAGTGCACGGCACCACCATCACAGTGATGAATGCGTTTCGAAAAGTACTGCAAAAAGGCGACACACCAAAAGGCAAAATCTTTTTAACTGCAGGTCTTGGTGGCATGAGCGGTGCCCAGCCTAAAGCCGGCAATATCGCCAATTGCATCACCGTTTGCGCCGAAGTGAACCCGAAAGCGGCGACCAAGCGCCATCAGCAGGGCTGGGTTGATGAGCTGATTGACAACATGCCGGCGCTGATTAATCGCGTCAAACAAGCGCAAGCGCAGCAGGAAGTGGTGTCAATTGCTTATATCGGCAATGTGGTCGACGTATGGGAAGCCTTTGATGCCGAAAACATTTTTGTGCATTTAGGCTCAGATCAAACATCGCTGCATAACCCTTGGTCCGGCGGTTATTACCCGGTTGGCGTGTCCTACGATGAAGCCAACCGGTTAATCCGGGAAGAGCCGGAGCTGTTTAAAGCCAAAGTACAAGACACACTGAAACGCCACGCGGCCATTGTGAATAAACACACCGCTAAAGGCACTTATTTCTTTGACTACGGCAATGCGTTTTTGCTGGAAGCCTCACGCGCTGGCGGTGATGTGATGGCACAAAATGGCATCGACTTCAAATACCCGTCTTACGTGCAGGACATTTTAGGTCCGATGTGTTTTGACTACGGTTTTGGACCTTTCCGTTGGGTTTGTACTTCAGGTAAACCTGAAGATTTGGATAAAACCGATGCCATTGCGGCGCAAGTGTTACAGCGCATTATGTTGGAATCACCGGCAGAAATTCAGCAGCAGATGCAGGACAATATCAGCTGGATTTTAGACGCCAAGCAAAACAAGCTGGTGGTCGGTTCACAAGCGCGGATTTTATACGCCGATGCGCAGGGGCGCAGCGAAATTGCCCAGGCATTTAACGACGCCATTGCCCGCGGCGAGATTGGCCCTGTGGTGTTAGGCCGGGATCATCACGATGTCAGCGGCACTGACTCACCATTCCGCGAAACCTCCAACATCTATGACGGCAGCCGTTTTACCGCCGACATGGCTATTCACAACGTCATCGGCGATAGCTTCCGCGGCGCGACCTGGGTGTCTATCCACAACGGTGGTGGCGTCGGCTGGGGCGAAGTGATGAACGGCGGTTTTGGCATGTTGCTGGACGGTTCGGCTGAAGCGTCTAAACGCTTAAAATCCATGTTGTTTTTCGACGTCAACAACGGCATCGCGCGGCGCAGCTGGGCACGCAACAATGAAGCGGATTTCGCCATCCGCCGCGAAATGGCACGCACACCGAAGCTGCAGGTGACGCTGGCTAATCGTGTTGATGACGAGCTGCTCAACCAGTTGCCGTTTTAACCGCTTAGCGGCTTTGAAACCGTGATTGCCGCTTGCAGTGTCTGTGGGCTTCTTTTACTCTGCCCTCAGGCACTGCGCTTCTGCCGTGGCCCGAGGCTATTTCGACTAGCCGCATCTTCAGTGCAACCTCTGCCAAAGGATAAAGATGATGAATAAATTATTAAAAGTCAGCCTGTTATGTCCGATGTTTGTGCTTGGCATGCAGCAGGCATCCGCCGCAGCCTTTAGTTCAGGTCAGGTGATGGCCGAGCAGCAGTACCAGTTTAACCAACAACAAGTGTTGGCTTTTGTTGATCACGCCGAAGTGCAGCAAAAACTGCAGGAATTGGGTGTGAGCCCGTCGGATGCCAAAATGCGCATCGCCAGCATGACAGCGGAAGAGCTGAACGCGCTGAATACCCAAATGAACGAGATGCCGGCCGGTGGTATCGTCGGTGCTGTAGTCACAGTGCTGGCGGTGGTGGCTATTCTCGACCTGCTGGGTGTGACGGACGTTTATCCGTTTATTCGCCCGATCCGTTAACTGCTTTGTCGCAGTTTCGTTGGCGCCTGTGCAGGGCGCCGTGCCTGTTACTAGCGCTGTGCCTGTTGCTGGCGGGCTGTCAAACCCCGCCACAAACCCGGCAGCTGATGGATAAGCCGCCGGCGGTGCCACGCCAACATCTGATTGCCGGCGTGCCGTTTTATCCGCAACAGGACTATTTCTGTGGCCCGACCACGTTGGCCGAAGTCGCTGGTTTTTATGGCAAACCGCAAGATCCGGGGGCGATAGCGCCGCAAACTTTTATCCCTGAACTGCAAGGCAGTCTGCAAATTGAAATGGCAGCGGCCACCCGGCAACTGGGCTTGCTGGCTTATACCCAAAGCGGCAGCATGCAGCAGTTGCTCAGTCTGGTAGCCGACAACATGCCGGTAATTGTGCTGCAGAACAATTCCATCAGCTGGTGGTCGCAATGGCATTATGCTGTGGTGATTGGTTATGACCTTGCTGACGAAACTGTCACTTTGCACACCGGCGTGACGCCAAACTATCAACTGGATTTTGCCACTTTTGAACGCACCTGGCAGCGCGGTGCCTACTGGTTGCTATTGATGTTGCCAGCGGATAAAACCAGTCCACAGCTGGACCCGTTTTTGTATACCAAGGCAGCGCAGGATTTACTGAATACGCAGCAGCATCAAAGTGGCCAGGTCGGTGAAATGGCGGCTATCAGTGCGCTGCAAAGTGCCACAGCGCAGTGGCCAGATTATTGGCTGCCGTATTTTTTGCTTGGCAATCATTACAACGATCACCAGCCAGCCATGGCAATGCACTGGTTTGGCAAAGGTCTGGGCGCCGCGCGCCGGCAAATTGCTTATCTGAACAATTATGCTTTGCTGCTCAGTAGCCAGGGGTGTCAGCAGGCCGCGACTACTCTGCTGGACGAAGCGCTGCGTCTGGCGCCGCAAAATGCCAATTTACTCGATACTCAACAACAGATCCGCCAGAACGCTGGTACCGCTAAAGCTGACGTCAATAAGTCCCATAGTCAGGCCAATAGTCAGGCGGTGCAGTGTCCTGCGATAACGCCTGTCAATAATCTCACTAACCACCCATAACAACTGTGGCTACATCGGCTGCAGCGTTTAACGTCTATCATTCATAAAAGCTGAATCTATCATCAACATTCACCCCTTTGTTTGATTTTTCCTGATCTCATATCTTGTGTTCACGGCAAACGCCGGACGAAATCAACCGGCTGTTCAGGGCAATACAAGGTCACTGTCAGCCACACCAAATCTGATGAGGAGAGTTTTTATGAACCGTTTCGCAAATAAAACTGTGTTAGTCACCGGCGGCAACAGTGGTATTGGTCTGGCTACCGCCATCCGGTACGCCAAAGAGGGCGCCCGAGTGGTGATCACCGGCCGGGACCAAGCGACCTTGGATCAGGCCAAAGCGCTGATTGGTGCCGATACCATCGCACTGCAAAATGACCAGGGCGACCTGCGGGCCGCGGCAGAATTGGCGCGGACTTTAAATGTAGAAGGGATCCGGCTGGACGCGATTTTTATCAACGCCGGTGTGGCGAAGTTTGCCGCCTTTGCTGATATCGACGAAGCGCTGTGGGACCAAACCTTTAACGTCAATGTCAAAGGTGCGTATTTCACCATTCAGGCGTTGACGCCACTGCTGAACCGCAGTGCAGCCATTGTGTTAAACGGCTCTATTAACGCCCATATTGGCATGCCGTCATCTTCAGTGTATGCCGCCAGTAAAGCGGCACTGATCTCGCTGGCCAAAACCTTGTCGGCTGAGTTATTACCTCAAGGTGTGCGGGTCAATGTGGTGAGCCCAGGCCCGGTTGCGACACCATTGTATGGCCGTCTCGGCCTGGAAGCGGCGCAGCTGGAACAAATGGCGGCCGGTATAGCAGCACAAATCCCACTTCAACGTTTTGGTACGCCGGAAGAATTAGCCAGCACTGTGCTGTTTATGTCGTCGGCGGAATCGGCCTTTATCGTTGGCACTGAGCTGATTATCGATGGTGGTATGAGCCAGCTGTAACTGTGCTATGCCCCGAAAGCAACCGGAACAG
>CAMLRA010000157.1 GCA_946482325.1 uncultured Chromatiaceae bacterium
TGGTCACACAAGTATCAGCATTTGTATGCAGATTATGCCTGTCCCGACTGGTTGGTCGGGGTGGATGCGAATGATGACACTCTTGAAAAGTTGATCGCACAGTGTAGTTCAGACGAGTTAAAAAATTCCCTGCGGCAACATTCAGCCAAGCTTCAGCAACTTACCACCAACATGTGGCTTGAAGTGGCTGACAAAACGTCGGTTCGCGCGTAGAATTAGCCTTCAGCCTTTTCTTCGGATTTTGAATTAGAAGCCGTATTTCGAGACAAGGGAGAAATGTATGCTGCCGGGTAAAATGGAGGTTCACTGATGTTGGAGCTGCTTCTAGCGCTGCCAAGATATGCAAAACGTTTTATCAGTGTCATTGCCGACGTTGTTTTTTTATTCATATCTATTTTTTTCGCGACTTTCATTACTCAAAATGACGTCGATTCAATCCTGACAAAACTGTCAGTGATGTTCTTGTTATCCCTGCCTATTTCTATCATGGTGTTTGTAAAGCTTGGCCTTTACCGTGCGGTTATCCGGTATATGGGACAACACGCATTAGGTGCAGTGCTGGCCGGCGTCATCAGTAATGCACTGGTTTTGCTATTGCTGTTCGAACTGTTCCAAATAGAAAACATGGGGCGTTTATTAGCTGTTTACGTGCTGATTAGTTTGTTATTAACGGGCGGTAGTCGTCTGCTGGTGCGTAATTTGATTTTACAACGAAACGTTGTTCATAAAGAACGCGTGCTGATTTATGGCGCAGGTTCTTCGGGGCGCCAATTGGCGCAAGCCTTGTTGAATGGAGAACAATTTCATCCGGTTGCTTTTGTCGATGATGATATTACCCTGCAACGATCAACGATTCTGGGTATCCACGTGGGTAGCCCCAGTCAAATCGCTGCTATTATCCGAGCGAAAAACGTCAGCCGCATTCTATTAGCATTGCCATCTGCCAGTCGGGCTAGACGCCGTGAAGTGCTAGAAAGTCTTGGCAATATGCCCATTCCAGTGCAAACGGTTCCCGGTATGAGTGACATCGTTGATGGCTCTATGCGCATCGATGAACTGCAGGATGTCAAAATCGAAGATTTATTAGGTCGTGACCCGGTCGCACCAAAACTGAAGCTGATGCACGCGAATATCAAAGATAAAGTGGTGATGGTGACTGGGGCCGGTGGTTCTATCGGTTCTGAGTTATGCCGGCAA
Organism: uncultured Chromatiaceae bacterium; assembly: GCA_946482325.1. The sequence goes on from CAMLRA010000157.1 coordinate 1,198, forward strand.
ATCGTACAATATGAGCCTAAAGCGCTGGTGTTGTTTGAGTTGTCCGAATTTGGTCTTTACAGCATTGAACAGGAATTGCGCGTGCTGATTAAGGACGAACAACTTGAAGTTGCACTGCAACCAATTTTAGGCAATGTGCAGAAACAAAGCCGCGTTCAGGCCGTGATGGAAAAATTTGGGGTGCAAACCGTCTATCATGCCGCTGCATACAAACATGTGCCTCTAGTCGAATACAATGTGGTTGAAGGTGTTGTGAACAATGTCTTCGGAACCTGGCGTGCGGCTGAAGCGGCTGTGGCCGCTGGTGTGGAAACCTTTGTGCTGATTTCTACGGACAAAGCCGTGCGGCCAACCAATATCATGGGTGCGTCTAAACGACTGGCTGAATTAGTACTACAGGGTATCGCCATTCGACAGAACCGTACGCGTTTTTGCATGGTGCGGTTTGGTAACGTATTAGGGTCTTCCGGGTCTGTGGTGCCGTTATTCCGGGAGCAAATCCGCAATGGCGGGCCTATTACTGTTACCCATCCGGAAATTATCCGTTATTTTATGACCATTCCAGAAGCGGCGCAGTTGGTGATCCAAGCCGGTGCCATGGGCAAGGGCGGCGATGTGTTTGTGCTGGATATGGGCGAGCCGGTGCGCATCGCTGATTTGGCGCGGCGCATGGTGCATCTGATGGGGTTGGAAATCAAAGACAGCCAACATCCTGATGGGGACATTGAAATTTGTTTCTCGGGTCTGCGTCCTGGCGAAAAGCTGTATGAAGAATTGCTGATTGGCGAAAATGTCCGTCAAACCGCTCACCCGCGTATTATGGCGGCGAATGAAGTATCGTTGAACTGGAAAGACATGGCTGAACTATTACGGCAGCTGGAACATCATTGTGACCATTTTGCTGTTGAACGTATAGTGCAGCTGATCACCGAAGCACCAACCGGCTTTAGTCACAGCAGTGCGGTCTGTGATTTGGTGGATTTACAGCAAACTCATGCACCGCTTGAAAAAATCGCACAGAAAGTACCTGATATCAACGAGTTACCTGTGGCGATCGCCCGTATTAGCTAAGTGAAAGCCAGCCAGCGGGGTATAGGGGCTGGTGATGATTTTGTCTTGGCGCTAGGCGCGCTGCCGCATCACAACAGATGTTGGTGGCGCGAATGCTGGTTGTGATGGCGAAGAAAATATTGTCTGTTGCCATAGTGCCGTCAAAGAATTCTGCTGATACCAGTCCCCCTGAACCAGCCAAATGGCAATCGCTGCCGCCACCTCTGGATACCGGACCTGCACCTGTGGCCGAAAGTCACTGAGGAAATCTGCAATGGCCTGACTGCTTAATGCCGTCTGCGCAGACGCCAGTTGAAGCTGCTGCAGGGCCAGCGCATTGCTAATTTGTTCTGGCTGTCCCGCCAACGGCTTCACCAAGATACTTTTTTGCAACTGCAACGCTTCGCTAATCAGTTCAAAACCGGCATTGCTGATGACTGCTTTGGCCTGGATCAAATCCTGTTTAAACCCCTGAACTGACGCAGGACAACACTCGACGTGTGCTAAATCATGGCTTGGCTGGCCGACACCGTACAATCTGAACCGGTATTGGGTTAAAGGTGCCAGCCATTGCAATACATCTGCGGCAGCTTCAAACGGCAGATAAACCAGTACTGGCTGGTCGCTGCAGTCCGACACGCCAGCGCGCGCAACGTGGAGAATAGGTGGCAGCACCAGGCGGCCACGTTGCTGAGGGTGATCAAAATGATGCCAATGCAGGCCCAGATTAAGCCGGGCTGGGGCAAAATTGCATAGGATCTGTCGTTGTAACAGGTCCATCCCTGCAAGTGGTGTGGGGTGAGTCAACGCATATTGATGGCCCAGTGCAATCAAAGGCGTACCCTGGCGCCTTGCAGCCCAGGCGGTGATAGGTTCAAAATCAGTGAGCACCAGGTCATAACGGCGGGTTTCTAATTGCCGGATGTCATGCCAAAGCTGACGGACATCCGCTTGCCACAGCGTTTGCCAATGGTCCACTTTACCCGCTTTACTGACAAAGCTCAGGCCTTTGCGCCATTGAAAATTACCAAACTGCTGCATATCAAAAAGTTGGGCCGCAGGCCTGCCACTAAATAAAAAATCAATATGGATGTCGTGAGCGGCGAGCGCCTGTTGCAACGCCCGGGCCCGGCTGATGTGACCGTTACCTGTCGCCTGCACGCCATATAACAGTCGCATCGGGTACTCCTTGATTTACCAGACCAGCTCCTTAAAATGCAGCCGGCACATTGAGACATATCGGTCATTGCCACCGATCTCGACCTGAGAACCTGCGCGGGCCGCTTTGCCATCCGCGTCCAACCGGACGACAAAATTGGCTTTGCGACCACAATGACAGATGGTTTTTAATTCAATCAGTTTGTCAGCCCAGGCCAGCAGTGCCTGACTGCCGGCAAAAGTTTCTCCGATAAAGTCGGTGCGAAGACCAAAGGCCAGCACCGGAATGCGCAGCGTATCGACGACATCGGTCAGCTGCCGGACCTGGTTTTTCGTCAGGAACTGCGCTTCATCAATCAGTACACAATCCAGCCGGCCCAGCGATTCACGCAATGTTTTGCAGCGCGCAACAAAATCCAGTTCTTCGTCAAATAACAACGCGTCCATCGACAAACCAATGCGAGAACTGACTTTACCGATGCCAAAACGGTCATCAAAGGCCGCAGTGAAAATCGCTACCTGCATGCCACGTTCCTGATAGTTGTAAGCGCTTTGCAATAAAGCCGTCGACTTGCCGGCATTCATCGCCGAATAATAAAAATACAACTGCGCCATCGGGCGGACTCCGCGTCAGAAAAAAACGCAGTATACCCAAAGCTGTTGCCTGAACCCAAGATGTGCTTGTCGCGTTGCAGGCAGATGGCAGTGGCATGACATTTTGTCGCACGCCGGCCTTTGCAGGCTGGTTTCATCGCTGTATTTGCTTTAGTCTGGCGGCAAAGCTCTTTGAATACAGGAATAAACTCATGGATAAGTATCTGGTCCTTATTATGTTTTTACAGGTCGCGCTAACCAGCGGCATCATGATTTTGATGGGCAGACGTCGCTTTGCTGCCGCGCGTAACCGCGAGTTTCACCTCAATGCCTTTCGCACTATGGATTTGGCCGGCGCTAATGAAAAAGTGATCACGGCCAGTCGTAATTTCGATAATTTACTGCAAATGCCGGTGCTGTTTTTCGCCGGCGTACTGGCTGTATTGCAGCAACAACAAGCGGATGTCGTATTTGTGCTGTTAGCGGGAGTGTATGTCGCGCTGCGGCTGCTGCATAGCCTGGTACATGTGACCAGTAATCAGGTGCGGGTGCGGTTTAATCTGTTTTTATTAAGTTGTGTGGTGCTGTGGGCTTTCTGGCTGCGCCTGATCGTCGTGATGTGGTAACAGGACGGTAAAATTGATGTGGAATTTATCCGGCTATGCGTTGTTGGCAGTCAGTGCTTTTACTTCAGCCAGTTTATTGCCTGGCAGCTCGGAAATTGTGTTGGCGGCTTTGTGGTATCAGGGTTATGACCTTTGGTTATTATGGCTGGTGGCTACTTTATCCAATGGTGTGGGCTCGGTTTTAAACTGGTGGTTAGGTTCCCAGGTCACCCGGTTTCAGCATAAACGTTGGTTTCCGGCCAGCCCGGAACAACTGCAGCGGGCGCAGCAGTGGAGCTACAAATTTGGTCCATATGCGATTTTATTCAGCTGGCTGCCGGTGGTAGGGGACCCGCTGACTGTGGTCGCCGGCATCTTACGGTATCCACTCTGGCAATTTATTCCGTTGGTTTTAATTGCCAAAGGCGCCCGGTATGGCGTGTTACTACTTGCTGCGGACACTTTATTAAAAGGACTGGTTTGATGCAGACAAAATGCAATACATGGCCGCTAGCTTTGATGTTGCTGGCGTTATTGCCTGAATGGGCTTTAGCTTCGGCAGCACCACAGCAAAGTTGGGAGGATATTCCGCAGCAGCAGCTGGTATATTTGCAGCTCAGCGATGGTGACAAAACAGTCGGGCAAGTGGTGCTGCAGCTTGCTGACCCATTCACGCCAAAAACCAGCGCACGGTTTCGCCAGCTGGTACAGGACCGTTTCTATGACGGCTTGCCGTTTTACCGGGTTATAGATCAGTTTGTACTGCAGGCAGGTTTGCCGGAAGACGAAACACATCCGGCTAAACTGACGAAATCCTATCCGCCGTTACCGGCTGAATTCAGCTGGCCAATCCATAATGCAGATCGATACAGCCTGATCCAAAAAGGCGATTTACTGGCGGACGAAACCGGTTTTAATCAGGGCTTTGCGGTAGGGCGGGCTAAAGGGCGGGAGTGGCTGATTCATTGTCCGAATCTGGTGAATATGGCGCGGGACGCAAATCCGGCCAGTGCCACCACCGACTTCGCCATTATGCAGGGGCAAGCGCCACGTCATCTGGACCAGAATATGAACGTCTTTGGCCGGGTGATTTGGGGCACCGAAGTGCTGAATTTGCTACCGCGCGGCGATAAAGCGACTGGCGGCATTCTAGGGGAGAAAGCGCGCCGGGGAGTCATTGTCAGTGCTCGTATAGGCGCTGAGCTGCCCAAAGCAGCACAATTGCCGTTGCAGCAGCAACTGACCAACAGCGATGATTTTCAGCAAATGCTGCAGCGCCGCCGGGCACGATCGGATGAGTTTTATCAGGACAAAGGCAACGGTAAGCTGGATATCTGTTATCTCGGTGCGCCGGTGCGGTTAAAAACAGCGCAGTAACAGCAGCCCGATAACAAAGCGCTGGCTGACAGCCTTGCTTTGCGTCATCATGTGAAAGCAAAAAATAACAGCAAAGGTAACTCAGTATGGAATACGCATTGTCCGCAGATGATATTCAAAAAGTCACTAAACTCGATGCCGAACAGCGCTACGAGTATTTTATTAATGCAGTGGCCGATCTGGAACAGATTTGGATCCTGACCGATGACGAAGGTTTTGTGCTGGTCACGGCCGAAGATGAACGTTGTATTCCGGTGTGGCCACACGCCGAAGTCGCTAATCTGTGGATTGAAGGCGATTGGGCTAATTGTCAGGCGCAGGCGGTGGATATTGCTACCTGGCTGGATAAATGGACTGCGGGCCTCGATGGCGATGAGTTGATGGTTGCAGTATTCCCACACGCCGACGAGCCCGGTATTGTGGTGGAGCCGGGCGAACTGGCCGAAACGCTGCTTGAAGCGACGCAGGAAGAAAACGAGCACTGATCATTTTGTGCGCACGCTATTGATAACAATTCGCAATACTATTACAATGAACTTCGTCACCTGGTGCCGGAGTTCATATGTACGTTTGTGTTTGTAAAGCTGTCACTGACAAGACTATCCGCGCGCACGTTGCCGAGGGCATGACGTCGATGCGTGAAATGAAACAATGCCTTGGCGTTGGCAGTCAGTGTGGCAAATGCGTGCAGACTGCGCAGGATGTACTGCAAAAGAGTTTGCAGCAACAACATTCCACCTTACATGTTCCTTGTCAGGTGATCATGCAAAGACCGGCTGCTTAAGCCGGTTTTTTGATTTTATATGCAGTTAAACTGCATTTATATTGATTTATTCACAGTTTTTCTGCCGGAGCCGCGCAAAAACGGGCATAATAAGCCATCGTTTTGCCACTTTTGAGGTTCCAGATGGTTCAGGTCAACACTCCTATCCGCACCGTCGCTATTGTTGGCGGCACCCATGGCAATGAATTTTCCGGTATTTATCTGGAAAAACGCTACTGCAACCAGCCAGAACTGATGGCGCGCAGCAGTTTCAGCTGCAAAACCTTATTTGCCAATCCAGAAGCACATCAGGCGAATAAACGCTATTTGCACAGCGATTTAAACCGCCAGTTTAAAACCGCTGATTTAGCCAATCCGTTACTGACCAACTATGAACAAAGTCGCGCTAAAGTCATTAATGCCGAGCTCGGCCCGAAAGGTGCAGCGAAGACCGACTTTGTCATTGATTTACACAATACCACCAGCAATATGGGGGCCTGCCTGATCCTGACGCAACCGGGCCGGATTTATAACCTGCTGGCCGGTTATATCCGCTTAAAAATGCCAGATGCAGTGATTTCGCGTGACGAAGACCACTTTGCTGCCGAAGACCACGCGCTGCTGTGTACCGTCGGTACTTACGGTGTCATTGTTGAAGTCGGGCCGCAGCCACAGTCAGTATTGCGGCAGGATGTGCTGGAACAGATGCATGAGATGACCCAGCATATTCTCGATTTTATCGAATTGTATAATACTGATGCGTTACCGGAATTGCCAAAACGGGTGGAGGCGTTCCGTTACCTGCATTCAATTAAATTGCCATTAGCTGCCAATGGCGAGCGCTTGGGCATGGTACATAAAAATATCCAGGACCGTGACTATCAAGCGATAGAACCAGGTGCACCGCTGTTTACCCTGTTTGATGGCACTGTGCTGAATTACGACGGGACTGAGGTGGTTTATCCGACATTTATTAATGAAGCGGCGTATTACGACAATAATCTGGCAATGTCGCTGAACGATAAAGTCTGGATTGAAGTGGAATGAGATTGAAAAAACAAGGCGCCATCGGCGCCTTGTTTATTTAAACATTACAGCTGCTGATAACTGGTTTTTCTCTGAATCAGTTCAATCGCATAGTTATCCGGGTCCCGCACAAATGCAATCTCAGTGGTGCCACCTTTCACCGGGCCGGGTTCGCGGCTAATCACGCCACCACGCGCACGAATTAAATCACAGGCGGTATAGACGTTGTCGACTTCCAGCGCGATATGACCAAAGGCATTGCCGTTGTCGTAGCTGGTCACGCCATAGTTGTAAGTCAGTTCTAACACTGCACCACTGGCTTCGTCGCCATAACCGACAAAAGCCAGTGTGTACTGATACTCCGGATTGTCTGAGGTACGCAACAAAGACATGCCCAGCACTTCTGTGTAAAAGCTGATGGAGCGCTGCAGGTCACCGACCCGTAGCATAGTGTGCAGTATACGCATTTGATATTCCTATTCGGTTTTCTGTTTAAACTCGCAAAGGTCTTCTACCAGGCAGCTGCCGCATTTGGGCTTGCGCGCCACGCAGGTGTAGCGGCCGTGCAAAATCAGCCAGTGATGTACGTCGACTTTAAATTCAGCCGGTACTACTTTGAGCAGTTTTGCTTCTACTTCATCGACATTTTTACCCGGCGCAAAATTCATCCGGTTACTGACGCGGAAAATATGCGTATCGACGGCGATAGTTGGCCAGCCAAACGCGGTATTGAGCACCACATTAGCGGTTTTGCGGCCCACACCGGGCAGGGCTTCTAATGCTTCGCGGTTCTCCGGCACCTGACCGCCATGCTTTTCCTGCAAAATCTGACAGGTTTTAATGACGTTTTCGGCTTTGGTATTAAACAGGCCGATAGTTTTTATATGCTGCTTCACACCTTCGACGCCAAGCGCCAGCATTTTGGCTGGAGTAGGGGCGGCAGCAAACAGGCCTTTGGTGGCTTTATTGACGCTGACGTCTGTGGCCTGGGCTGACAGCAGCACCGCAATCAACAGTTCAAACGGGCTGCTAAATTCCAGCTCAGTTTCAGGCTTTGGATTAGCCGCGCGCCAGCGGCTTAACATCTCAAGGCGTTTCTCTTTGTTCATCCGTTATGTTCGCTTAGCTACTACTGACTTGAGTGACACGGGCGCGCTGAATACTGGTTTTTTGCACCTGACTGGCTTTACGCCGCGCTTCAATAGCGTTCTTCGCGGCAATCAGGCAACCCAGCACCAGGAAAGCACCTGGCGGCAGGATCGCCAGCAAAAAGTGGCTGTCGGCGTGATAGAGTTCGATTCTGAGCACGGTGGCCCAGGAACCTAACAACAAATCGGCACCGTCAAACAAAGTACCCTGACCAAGAATTTCGCGGATGGCGCCTAAAGTTGCCAGCACGGCGCAAAAGCCGGTTCCCATCATCAGACCGTCAAAGACCGACGGCAATACGGCGTTTTTCGAGGCAAAGGCTTCAGCCCGGCCAATGACGATGCAGTTGGTGACAATCAATGGAATAAAAATGCCCAAGGACTGATACAGGGCAAAAGTATAAGCGTGCATCAGCAACTCGATGGCGGTCACCACTGAAGCGATGATCATGACAAATACCGGGATACGGATCTCGTTCGGAATATGCTGGCGGAACAGACTGATCACGCCGTTGGTTGAGGCCAGCACCAGCATAGTGGCAAATCCCAGCCCCAGCGCATTGGTCAGCGACGAGCTGGTCGCCAGCAGCGGGCACAG
>CAMLRA010000158.1 GCA_946482325.1 uncultured Chromatiaceae bacterium
TGGCTTTAGATGTTGCGGCTATTGAAGGCGCTGTCTCAGTGGTTATTGCCGTAGGGGATTCGGCAGGTAGTTCGGCATGTAGTCCGGACGTCTCTGCGGCAATTGATTTAGCTGCGGGGCTAGCGGCAGCACGCAGCGGGTTTAACGCCTGCACTTCTTTGCGATTGATGGTGATAATCCCGGCATAAGCGGTGTGCAGCACCAGCGCAGTCGCCGAACTGCTTTTCAGCTCACCACTGAGTAAATCACCATTTTTCAGCCGCACCTGATAATGGTAACTGCTGGCGGCAAATGCCAGAGCTGGCAGTACACTCAGTACCGTTAGCGCGGTTGTTAGTCCGTTAAACCTCATCAGTCGTATCACCAAATCCATTGCGAGATAACGCATCATGGCTTGAAGTAGCGATGAAACTCAATGAGTTTTGGTACCTTCACAATATTGATGCAATGGTGCAATCAGGAAGGAAGCATTTAATCGTAGGGGCATCGGCAAAAACTGCTTCATTCTTGATTAGGAGAAAACTGGATGCCGACAGACCAAGCGTCAATATTTTGATTTTTTCTTGAGCAAAATATTTAAGCGAAGGTGTGCCACAGCGCAATTAGATATTCATGTGATAAATATGTGACTTTTTTGTTTATTTAAGGATGTTTTTATGGCGCATTCTATTTTAGATTTCTTTACATGGAGAGATCTAATATGTCACCTCATCGAACTTATGCTGCTTGTTGTTTCACCGCACTATTGATGATTTTTCTGTCGTCAGATGCCGAAGCGTCTCGTTGGCAGTTGAGTCTTCCTACAAAACCAATGGACCAAGTGGACCCTGTCAGTCTGGTGTTTGCTTTTGATGAAATACGGCAGGGGGCGGAATCTATGCCTGCCAAGTTTCTATCTGCAATGACAGGGACAGATAACCAAGTTACGCCGTTCCCGGTGCCAACTTCGACGGAATCACAACCATCGCTTTTGCAAACAGAACAAATGATGCTCAGCAATATACAAGTACAGTATCTGCATACTGACTTGTTGGGGTCTGTTGTGCTCGAAACCGATAGTAACGGCAATGTAATAAAATCAACCACCTACAAGCCTTTTGGCGAATCGGGTAACAATTGAGGATGAGATTATGGACAATCAAAATCAACGTCGCCGTCATCATCTTTTAAAAGGCGCCAGTTTCGTCCTGGGTTTGTTGTTTGTCGGTTCCGGCCAAACTGCGAACTACTATGATATCGCGATTGACCCATTTGCGAAGTATAAAAAGGTTCAACCCGTTATTCCGGGGGATGGTTCAGGTGATGATTCACGCCCGGCCTATTACAAAGACGTATTGGCACAGAGTAATGTTAGTTACGATATTACCCCTGAGACGACAGGTTTAATTGGCGAGCAAATTGACCTCAATTCAGGATCTGTCAGTTTTGCACAGACTGACCTGATAATTCCCGGTAATAGCAAGTTATTGCCGATAACAGTCAGGCGTAGTTTCAGCGACGCAAACTTTAAACAAAAAGCGACTGCTGAATTTGCTGACTGGAGTCTGGATCTTCCATCTATCCACACCACTGTATTGATGCCAGGAACCCCGAACGCGGGATCATGGGGCAAAGGACTTGAATGTAGTGGAGTTCAGCGGCCCGGAGCTATCAATTACAAAGGCCAGGTAGTTGACGCACCTCAATACTGGAACGGTACTACCTTACTGGTAGATGGCAGTCAAAAACATTTGTTATACCGTGGCACGTCAGATATCACCTATATAACGAAGGACCATTGGAAAGCGACTTGTTTCAAAAAGGCCGACGGCACCGGCGAAGGCTATAAAGTCACTGCTCCAAATGGGGTGGTGTACACTTTCGATGTTCCTCACGCAGTACGGAATTTCACCCTAAACCAAGACCAGCTGGCATTACCGATTTATCACTTGTATTTACGTGTTTCGCAAATAACCGATCCGCATGGTAACTGGGTGAAATACAAATACACCTCGTATCTGAACGCTAATCAGAAGACCTCACAACGACTGAATCAGATTGAAAGTAGTGACGGCCGTTTAGTCACCTTTACTTATCATACTCAGGCTAATCAGGAACACCTGATTAAAACCTTGTCAGCAAACGGCCGGACCTGGCAGTACCAATATTCTGAAGATCTGATCCCTTCTTTGTCCAAAGTACATTTGCCTGTAGAAACAACAACGGCAAGCAATCCATTGTACTGGGAGTTTGACCTACACGAGTTAACGTTGTGGCATAACCCATTATTTAATATTGAATTTCAAGAAATGCAGCGCTTGTGCCAGAAATCTGCGATGGAAGTCCGTGGTCAAATTAAACATCCACATGGTGCCAAAGCTGAATTTATCTTAAAGCCGGTGTTACATGGCAGAACCAGGGTTCCTGCAGGGTTAGACAATAGTTCTGTTGATAAAGACAGCCGTTGTTTCATTACGCTGGGTCTGCAGAAAAAAACATTAACCGGTCCAGGTCTCGATACGATGAACTGGTCCTACAGTTACTCAGAAAATCGCGGGGCATATTCTGCAGCAAATGACGAAGTTGCTGCGCTGGTACAACTTGATGGTTATAGTTCCTCAGATTTGAAAACGACTACAGTGACAGCTCCGGATGGCAGCAAAACACTATCTGTTTTTTTTCGGGGCTGGAATTATCAGGAAGGAGAGCAGGTTGGTACTATTTATTTTGATACGGACGGTACGACTGAACTAAAACGACAATGGACTAATGCTGATCCTAGGTCCGATCAAGTAGGACAGCCATTAATCGATACCGAATTCTCTGCAAATCCCGCATCACTGACTCAACCCTCGCGCCCAAATCTTACGACTATCCAACTCAGTAATGCCGGTCAACACAGCTACCGTCGTCGATTCAGTCAATACAATCAATTTGATATTGCGGAGCAGGAAACCGAATCTAATACCCTGGGAGGGCCTGAGCGGACCATAGTCTCAACCTATGTGCAGGACCTCCAAAACTGGATGCTGAACTTACTGAAAAATCGTCAGGTTACGCAGGCCGGTCAGACTTACTCGGAGTATTCTGCTGTCTATTTTGCCGCCAATAGCAAAGAGAAATCGCTATTGCAACGAGAAGGTAAAAATGGCCTGTCATACCGCAGTTTTACCTACCATCCAGATGGGACCCTGCAGTCTGTGACCTATGATGTTGCCAGTCGTTGGATTGCTTTTAGTAATTATAAAAGGGGTAAACCCCAGACTATTGTACTACCCAATCGATATGATTTCGGAAATTTCCGTCTAGAACTGCAGCAAATAAATGACAATGGCACCGTGGCCTGGGCTAGTGACCTGAACGGTAATAAAACAAATTACAGCTACGACAGCCAGAACCGCCTGACGTTAATAGATCCGGTAGATGCCCGTTGGGACAATACAGTCATTCGTTATTCGAGTGATGCACAAAGTGATGCTGCATTGGTGCAGCAGATCGAGCAAGGTAACTATCGAAAAACGATAACATTGGATGGATTGCTTCAGCCAGTTCTGACCAAAGAATGGGATGCATCCGATGAGGCTGCTTCTGCACGTTATGTTAATCAACGATTTAATACGTATGGCAAACCAAGCTTCAGTTCAGTGGTTTCTAACGATCCTACCGAGAGCTATGGCATAGAAACGTCATATGATGGCCTGCAACGCATTGTGACTCAGACCAATACCGAGCAGGGAGATGTTGAGTTCAGTTATCCAGCCAATAACAGTGTTGTAGTAGAAAATGGCCGCGGTTTTAAAACGACAACTCATTATCTGGCTTACGGTGAGCCCGCAACAAACCTGGTGACCCAAATAGTTCAGCCTGAGGGGGTGACAACCCAAATTGAATACAATATTGCTGGATTGCCGACACTAATTAGCCAAGGGGGGCTCTCTGAGATCCGGCGTTATGACGATTATATGCGGTACTGCATGCAAAAAAGGCCGGATACAGGCATCAAAGTGATCGAGCGGAACACCTTAGGCGACATCACACGTTTTGCCGAGGGCGCCACCGGTGCTGGTACTCATTGCAGAGATTATGCGGTGAAAAATACTAATTGGGTGGGCATTGCCTATGACTATATCGGTGATGTTAATTTTGTCGCGTATGCCGATAACTCGACACCAACGACAACGCGCCAATTGGACCGGCAAGGGAATCTGTTGAAGTTGAGCGTTGGCAATACTGTCTGGGACTACAGCTATAACTCCAAACATTTAACCGAAAATGAAACCTTAAAAGTTGGAGCGAAGACTTACCCAATATCAAACACTTATGATCGAATCGGTAACCTGAAAACCATGCAATATGGCGGTGCAATCGTCGAATTTGCACCGAATGCATTCGGGTTGCCGACCAAAGTTGCGGATTCCACGAGCTATGCCAGTCAAATCCAGTATCACGCGAGTGGCCAACTGAAAAGCTTTAACTTTGGCAATGGCTTAAAGTTTTTACAACTGTTAAATGCTGAATTTAAACCCTATGAACGATCTGTACAAAAGGGGGCTGTGAATCGTTTTGCTCAGCGTTATCAATACGATGCGACTGACAATCTCACTGCAATCACAGATTTAGTACAGGGAAGCCAATCAGTAGTTATGTCTTATGATGGACTTGAACGGCTGAAAACAGCTACTGGGGCTTGGGGCGCTGGCGCTTTCGAATACGATGCAACCGGCAATATTCTTACTAAACAACTTGGTAATCAAAAACTGGTTTATAGCTACGACGGCACCAGCAAGCATTTAAGTTCAGTAACCGGTGGCTATGCTTTTAGTTATGACGATCGGAGTAACGTGACCCATAACGGAAAACTGGCATTTAATTACAACCGCGCCAATCAGCTGATCAATGCTGCCAATCTGAGTTACAGCTACGATGGTCACGGCCGTCGGGTCATGAAAACATCTGCGGCAGCAACGGCTTATAGTGTTTACAATCAAGCTGGCAAATTACTGATGACCGACGGAGCGAACGGGCTGGTAAGGTATATTTACCTTGGCAATGACCTGATTGCTAAAGTCGGCTCAAGCCTCGCATTGGAAGATAAACCAGGCTTCACCGGACACGTTGAAGATAAGACGCTGGGCCTGACTTATATGCAGCAGCGGTATTATGACCCGGTGATTGGGCGGTTCTACTCGAATGATCCGGTTGGGTTTAGTGCTGATAATCCGATGATGTTTAACCGGTATGCATATGCGAATAATAATCCGTATAAGTACACTGATCCTGATGGTCGCACAGCCATACCATTTCCGTTAACACCAATTGACACAGGAGTTGGTCCAACAGGAGTTCAAGATTTAACTCCTGAACAACAAACTCAAGGCGCTGCAATCGTTGCCGGAGCGTTAGCCGGTGGGCTTGCTCTGAACGGAGCAAAAGCAGCAGTAATGTCGTTAGCCTCAAGAACAACAACCGTTGGTAGAGGGCAGCAAGTTGGCCAAATGATTAAATCTGATGGCTCAACTAAAGCAAGTGATATAAAAGCTAAAGCAGAATCAGTTGGATTTAAGCCAACTCAGAGTGCTAACGGTCCACTCAAAATGGTTGACGAGAACGGCACCGCCAGGGTAACGATTAAAGGAGGTAGTGAACGAACTCCAGGAAGTGAGGGGCCACATGTTGAGCTGAAAGACTCAAGTGGTCAACGTGTAAACCCTGCCGGAGAAGCCGTCACCAGAAGCAGCCCTGGAAATCATACACCAATTACGAATGATTTATGACTATGAAAAATTACTATGATATTGATGGTTTAGAAAATTTATATCTTGAAGATTCATTTGTTCTAGGCATCACAGAACAAGGTGCGGATATTGTTTTTAATATGGAATTTGTTTTAACAGAGAATCATCCGCTATATCACAAGCCTCGACTTGGAGATCATTATTGTTATCGAAAAGGTCAGCTTAGGTTTGTTTCACCGACATTCATAAAATGGGAGCGGAGCGGCAATAAGGGCTTCATTGATAAAAATAAAGAGGTGGACTTCGGAAATATTGATTCTTTCGTTTCAGATGGCAATAAATTGATTCTCAGTGGTGATTGGGGCGAGCTAGAAATATCACCAGATAATATTGCTATCAACTATGAATGAGTGCCTCAGAGCTGGAGAGTTTGTAAACATCATGTTTTTTTAAAACAACTTAAAATGGACACCCATAACTAGGTGTCCTTTTTTCTACCTAAACTGAGCAAAGTCCCCAGCAGCCCGATCAGTCATTTCCAGTAGAAGTGATCAGTGCTCACCAGCAGGGCTGTCAATGTGCTGCAGCGCCTACAGATGGCTGCACTGAAAGCGTTGATCTTTTCTGCTGGTGAACGACAACACCAATCTGATAGGCGCGAACGGGCAAACGGAACATTTACCGCCGGTCGGTTTGCGCGAACGAACCGACAGCGGCTTTCGGAGCAAAGGTAATGGCCGGCTGCTGTTTCATTGTCTCACCAGCTGTTGTGACAGTTCAGCCCCGGCTAGAGCCAAAACTAGCACCAGGCACCAGCGCAATTCCCCGTGCGCTGCCGGGCACCCACAGGTGCTTTAACGTTTTTTTGCGGTCGACTGGCCTGTCACCGCGCTTTGCGCGTATACCTGCAGCATGGCATTACAACAAACCGCTGAATATGACTACCGCCAAAAGCAGTAAAGTTCCCACCAGCCGGCTGGCGCGATTTGGCAGCCTGGCCAGTTTAGCCGGCAAAGTAGCCGGCGGCATGTTGGCGGAAGGCGCCCGGCAGCTGGCGCAAGGCCAAAAACCGGCGTTACAGCAAGTCTTGCTGACGCCAGCCAATGCCAAACGTGTCACACAGCAGCTGGCGCATATGCGTGGCGCTGCGATGAAACTGGGCCAATTGTTGTCGATGGATGCCGGCGACCTGTTGCCACCGGCGCTCAGTGGCATATTGGCGCAGCTCAGAGCACATGGCAGCCCGATGCTGCCGGCCCAACTGGCTGCTGTGCTGAAGCAAGAATGGGGCGCGGACTGGCAACGTCAATTCAGTCACTTTAGTTTTGCACCGCTGGCGGCTGCTTCGATTGGCCAGGTGCATGCAGCAAATCATGACAATGGCCGGCCGCTGGCGGTGAAAATCCAGTATCCGGGCATCAGCACCAGTATCGACAGCGATGTGGATAATGTGGCGACCTTGTTGCGTATCAGCGGGTTGTTGCCGCAAGGGCTGGCTATCGAGCCGTTGCTGGCCGAAGCGAAACAACAGTTGCATCAGGAAGCGGATTACCTGCAGGAGGCCCGTTATCTGCAGCGCTATCAACAGCTGCTCGTTGCTGATCAACGCTTTTTACTGCCGGAGTTATACCCCGAGCTGTCCAGCCACCATATTCTGACCATGAGCTTTGTCGACGGCGTCGCGCTGGATGAGCTACGCCAGCAGCCGCAGGCGCTGCGCGATACGGTGATGAGTAGTTTGTTTGAGCTGTTATTTCTGGAGATCTTTCGTTTCCGGTTGGTCCAAACCGACCCGAACTTTGCCAACTACCGCTACAATCAGACCACCAATCAGCTGGTTCTGCTGGATTTTGGTGCCTGCCGCGATTACAGCCAGACGGTCAGTGACGGCTATCGGCAGCTGTTTCGTGGCTTACTAAAACAAGACCAAAGCATCCAATTGCAGGCGCTGCAGCAAATTGGTTATTTCAGTAGCGACATAGTGCCAGCCCAGCAACAAGCCGTGCTGGATTTGGTCAGCCTGGCAGCGGAGCCACTGCAACAAGCTGTGTATGATTTCGCTGCTTCTGATTTAGCGCCGCGCATGCGCGACGCCGGATTGCAGCTATCGACCCGCTTGCGCTACTGGCATACACCACCGGTCGATGCGTTGTTTTTGCACCGTAAAATGGCAGGTTTATTTTTGCTGGCAAAACAGCTGCAGGCCAAAGTCGCGGTACGGGCCTTGCTGGAGCCATTTTTATAAGTTTGGAGGCCTATGCGCTATCTGATTGCTCTGATTTTTATGACTGTTGTCGCTATGTCTCAGGCTGAGACAGCTGCGCCTTTACAACCAACACAACTGCTCGGAACCTGGCAAGTCGACCTCCGGCCCACGCCCGATGCCAAACCCTACTTGCAGCAATTTGTGGTAACAAAGGTGAATGCTGATAATAGCTTCGAAGGCACTTTTTACGGCGCACCGATTTCACAGGCACGGATCAATAAAGACTGGGGGGCGATCCGAATCGCTTTTGTCACGGCAGATCAATCTGGTCCTTACAACCACTCGGCCGTGTTACAGGGGGCAAAGCTGGAAGGGCTGACGAACTCGACAGGACGTAACTTTTTATCCTACTGGAGCGCTGTAAAGCAGTAGCCGTCGCCGCTCTTTAATCAATAGATTGGCCCTGCACAAAGTCTGAGAGTTGCTTCAGATCCTGGCGCTATTGCCGTTCCAGCAATGATGCCGCTAAGACCAAACCTCAAACCCAACAAAAAAGCGCCTTTCGGCGCTTTTTTAATCCAAAACCCCAACCACAACTTACTTCACAGTGTTGTAGTCTTTGCCAAAAATCTTGCCGAAGAACGATTCTTTGTTCCAGGTTGGGCGTGCTGGGGCGTTGGCGATTTCAGTGCCGATGGCGTAGTTGATGTCGGCGAACAGGGCGCCGTAGTCGTAGCGGATGGCTCCAAAGTCTTTGGTGAGGCCGGCGACGTCATCAGTTGGTTTGTGGTAGTGCTTGGCGAAGAATTTGCCCCACACGTCACCGCCTTTTTGTTTCGGGTCGCGTGAGGTGAAACCTGTCATCAGGAATACCGATGGCACGCCTTGTTTTACCAGCGTGTAGTGGTCTGAGCGGGTAAAAATTGCCTGGTCTGGCATTGGGTCGGCGGCCAGTTTCACGTCATATAAACCCGCGGCTTTCGCGACTACCGGGCCTAAACTGGAGTGGTTGGCACCAAAGGCGACGATGTCGGCAAATGGGTATAACAGCACTGGCATGTCGAGGTTGACGTTGGCAACCAGCTTGTCGGCCGGGCGGGTTGGGTTGTGGGCGAAGTAGTCGGCGCCGAGCAGGCCTTTTTCTTCACCTGTGACCGCCACAAATAGAATTGAGCGTTTCGGTTTGACCGGCGCGTTGGCAAACAGACGTGCAGTTTCCAGCAGAATGGCGACGCCAGCGGCGTTATCCATCAGGCCGTTGTTGATGCGGTCTTTGCTACGCATATCGACACCGACACCGATGTGGTCTGAGTGTGCGGTCACAACTACGTATTCGTTTTTCAGCACCGGATCAGAACCTTCCAGCACTGCGGCGACATTCGGGCTGCTGATTTGCTGATGTTCAGACTGGCGGCTGAAATTCACTTCACCGGCCAGGGCAAAGCCTTTTGGCGCTTGTTTTTTCTCCAGCTGGGCGTAGATGTCTTTTAATGACACCGGCGCTTTGGCAAACAGGGCTTCGGCCGGTTTCATATCCAGTGATGCCGAAATTTTCAGCTGCGGATAATCGCCTTCAGCC
>CAMLRA010000159.1 GCA_946482325.1 uncultured Chromatiaceae bacterium
CTGATGTCAGCTTTGCGCTGCGTCTGCACGCACTGGCGCAGGTGCGTCAGCAGTTTGAACTGTTAAAACAACAACGCGCTGAGCTTGGTTTTGATGATTTACTCAGCCAGCTCGATAGCGCTTTGCAAGGCGACAATGGCGACGCACTGGCGGCGATTATCCGTCAGCAATTCCCGTTAGCGCTGATTGATGAATTTCAGGACACAGATCCGCTGCAATGGCGTATTTTCAGTCGGATTTATCAGCCTGAAGCGCAGCGCAATGATTGTGGTTTATTGCTGATTGGCGACCCGAAACAGGCGATTTATGGTTTTCGTGGCGCCGATATTTACACCTATCTCGCAGCCAAACAACAAACCCAAGGCCGGCATTTTTCGCTTGGTACTAACTTCCGCTCCACTGAAGCAATGGTCGAAGCAGTCAATCGGCTGTTCCTGCAGGCTGAACAGCGCGACAGCGGCAAAGGTGCGTTTTTATTTCGTGACCAGCCTGATTTACTGCCGTTTTTGCCGGTCAATGCCAAAGGCCGGTCTGAGCAGCTGGTGCTGGATGCGAAGCCATTACCGGCACTACAGTGGCTCGCGCTCGACAGCAGCGAAAAACCGTTGAGTAAAGCCGCATATTTGATTCAAAGCGCCCGCTACTGTGCCTGGCAAATCGTCAGTTTGTTGCAGGCCGCGCGCGAGCAGCGCTGCGGTTTTTTAGCAGCGGACGGCTTACTGACACCGCTGCAGCCGGCCGATATCGCCGTGCTGGTAAACAATCAGCAGGAAGCGGATGCCATCCGCGCTGAACTGGCGCTGCTTGACGTACGGGCCGTGTATTTGTCCGATAAAGGCTCGGTGTTTGACAGCGTACTCGCGGGCGAATTGTATTTATGGCTCAGCGCCTGCGCTGAACCCCGCCATGTCGGCAAACTCCGAGCCGCTTTGGCGACCCAGGCGATGGGCTGGACGTATTCACAACTGCTGGCGCTGCAACAGGATGACTGGGCGCTGGAACAAATGCAGTTGCGTTTTATTGGCTATCAACAAGTCTGGCGTAGTCAGGGCGTGCTGGCGCTGGTACACCGGCTCTTGCAGGATTTCGCGCTGGTGCAGCAACTGGCGCGCCGACCCGATGCCGAGCGCCAGCTCACGGACTTATTCCATCTGGCGGAACTGCTGCAGCAAGCCGCCCGTCAGCTTGACGGTGAAGCGGCGTTGCTGCGGTATCTGCAGCATCATCTGCAGGGCGAAGGTGAGTTAGGTGCCGATGCACTGAAATTGCGGCTGGAATCCGACGAAGCCTTACTGAAAATTGTCACTATTCATAAATCCAAAGGCCTGGAATATCCGCTGGTGTTTTTGCCGTTTTTACTGGCCGCGCGGGAGCTGGACGCGAAAAAACTGCCTTATAGCTGGCATCAGCCCGATGGTACCCGCGAGCTCGCGACCCGGTTTGACGAGCAAAGTTTTGCCCGTGCCGAGCAGGAGCGGCTTGGTGAAGATCTGCGAAAACTCTATGTGGCGCTGACAAGGGCGCGTCACGGCTGCGTGGTCACATTGGCGCCGCTGAAAGAGCGCAGCGCGCTCGGTTATCTGCTGTGCGCCGATGGCTCGCTGGCGCCCCAAACGCAGTGGCTGCCGGAACCGCTGACTGCTGCGCCGGCTTTTGGGCTTGGTGTCATCCCGTCGGAAGCACCGCCGCGATACATCGCTTCGTCGCAGCAAAACCCAGCGGCGGATGGTTTTGAGCTGCAAGGCATAGCGCCAAGGCCGGCCTGGCTCATCAGCAGTTACAGCGCACTGGTAGCGCCCGGCAATCAGGCCACTCATCCGCAAACAAGTAGCCAGCAAGTCAGCAACTCTCAAACCAGCAGCCCGGATGACAGCGCCAGCGGCGGTAAAATTGCTGAGTTGATGGCGGGTAGTGCAGCGTCGTCTGAACTCAGTCTTGGCGCAGATCAAACCGGCTTTGCTCAGCAGTTTGTCCGCGGCGCCGGTCCCGGTACTTTTTTACACGCGCAGCTGGAATGGGCCGCAGCGCAGGGTTTTGCCACTGTGGTCGCCGAGCCGGTTTTGTTGCTGGAGCAGCTGACCGCTGCGGCAGCACAGGAGGGATTGATCCGACGCCAGCATGATGGCCGCTGGCAGCGGCTGATGCTGCAAAGTGACAAAGAGCAGCCGGTATTATTTGCCGATGCGGCTATGGCTGTGGCGGAGCTTGCAAGCTGGTTGCAGGCACTGTTGCAACAACCATTGCCGGTCGCGAAAAACGCATCACTGGCGACAGTGCCGGCTTGTATTGCTGAACTGGAGTTTCTGCTGCCAGCGACGCGGGTGGATATCCGCTTGCTGGACGCTTTAGTGCAGCAGCAGTTATGGCCTGGTATGGCACGGCCTGAACTGCAACCGCGGCTACTCAACGGCATGTTAAAAGGCTTTATTGACCTGACGCTGTTTGACGGTGAACGTTATTATGTCGCTGATTTTAAGAGTAATTATCGCGAAGATGGCCGCTATTATGCCAAAGAGCTGCAACAGATGATGCTCGAAGCGCGTTACGATTTACAGGCGGCTTTATACGGCCTGGCGCTGCACCGCTTATTGTCGGCCCGGCTCGTGGGCTATCAACCCGCGCAGCATATTGGCCCGGCGTTGTATTGGTTTTTACGCGGCAGCGCTGTGCCGGCCGAGCAGGGCCAAGGGGTGTTGGTAGTGCCCTTTGCTGCTGAATTTATCCTTGCTTTGGATGCGTTGTTTCTCGGCGACACCAAGCCGGCACGCCTGCTACTGCAAGGCTCAGATCTTCACAACGGTGTCAGTGCTGCAGAGGGAATTGGCTGATGTTACTGCGTTTTTCTGCTGAATTTGAATTGCAGCTGAGCCTGTGGCAACAGGCAAAATTACTGCGGCCGCTCGATGTTGCGTTACTGCGGGCTTTATCGCAGGCCGCGACTTTACCTGAGCCGCTGCTGCTGTATCTGATGCTGGCCAGCAGCCAGCTGGCGCAGGGCCACTTGTGTTTAGACCTGCACAGTGCTGCCGCTGAGCCATTGCAACTGTTACCATTAGCGCTGCGTGACCGACGGCAGTGTGAATTACTGCTGGATTTCTGTGACGAGTATCCGCCCACAGCGGTCGCGGCAGCGCTGGCGCAGTACCCAACAGTGGTCGCCACTGACACCTCTGCAGGTATGCAGCCTTTTGTGCTCAAAGGCCAGCGCCTGTATTTACGTCGTTATGCCGAAGATGAAGCCGTTATCGCTGGTTTTATCGCCAGCCGGCGCGAGGCAGATAAGGCTTTACGTGCTCAACTGGAGCCTGTCAGTGTGCGCCAGATGTTAACGATGCTGTTTCCCGCTGTGAGCGCGGACATCGACTGGCAGCAACAAGCCTGTGCTTTGGCGGCCAGCAGTTATTTTGCCGTGATCACCGGTGGCCCCGGCACCGGCAAAACCACCACAGTGCTGAAATTACTGCTGCTGCTATTACAACAAGCCAGCCAGGGCTTACATATCGTGTTGGCGGCGCCGACCGGTAAAGCTGCTGCACGCTTAACGGAGTCACTGGCGCAGTCGAGGCCCAAGCTTGCGGCCGCACTGCCGCAACTGGTCAACCTTTTGCCGCAGTTGCCGCAACGCGCGCAGACCGTGCACCGGCTGCTGGCGCCCAAACCGGATGGCAGTGGATTTCGGTATCACGGCGGTCAGCCGTTGCCCGCTGATGTGGTGATTGTCGACGAAGCCTCGATGCTTGATGTCAGTTTATTTGCCGCGCTGGTGCGCGCTTTGCCGCCGCAATGCCGGCTGATCCTGCTGGGGGACAAAGACCAGTTGGCATCAGTCGAAGCTGGTGCTGTGCTGGCGGAAATTTGCCGTCACGCCGAAGCTGGGGGCTACAGCGCAGACAGCGCACAATGGCTGTTCGCTTTGACGGACCAGGCGCTGCCGCCGGCATATCTGTCAGCGCAGCCGGATCCGCTGGATCAGCAGGTGGTCATGCTCAGGCACAGCCATCGGTTTGGCGCTGACAGTGGCATTGGTCAGCTGGCGCGGGCAGTGAATAACGGTGACGCTCAGACACTGCAGTGGTTACAACAGCTGGCCGGCAACGCAGAGCTACAACATGATGTCGCAGTGCAACTGCTGAGCACACAGCATTCAAGTACCGCGGTCTGTGCCAGCCTCAGGCAATGGCTAAACCCATATTTAGATTTATTGCAAATGCCGGTCAGTGCCGTTGAAGCAGATCAGCAGGCGCTGCTGCTCCATCAGCAACTGACGCAAGTGCAGTTGTTGTGCGCGGTGCGGCAGGGGCCAGCCGGCGTAGAAACAATAAATCAGGCGCTGGAACAGTATCTGGCTCAGCAGCATCTGATCCTGCGTCAGGGCGGCTGGTATCATGGCAGGCCGGTGATAGTGCTGCAAAATGACTACAGCACAGGTCTGATGAACGGCGACATCGGCATTTGTCTCGCGATACCAGCGGCCGCTGATACCGGACGGGTTGGGCAGGCTGGCCAGACGGAACTGCGGGTGGCGTTTTTACAGCCCGATGAGCAACAGGGCCACAAAGTTCGCTGGTTTTTACCGGGCCGTCTGCCGCCGCTGGAAAGTGCTTTTGCACTGACGGTACATAAATCACAAGGCTCGGAATTTCAGCATGCAATTTTGTTGTTACCGCCAACGGACAGTCCGGTGCTGACGCGTGAACTGATTTATACCGCTATCACCCGGGCGAAAAGCCGCTTCAGTTTATATCTGAGTGACTGGGAGGTACTCGACGCGGCAATTGCGCGCCGGATTGTGCGTAACGGTGGTTTACGGCTGGATTAGCTGCGCGGGTGCTGTGCTATCGTCTGCCAGTAGATCCCCTTGTTGCATCTGTGTACAAAACCACTGAATAAACTGATTAATCTGTTGCTGCTGCTGGCCGCCAGGCCGGTAGTGCAGCTGATATTGGCCCCAGGGCAGTTGGTAACGCCACTGCAGCAGCGCTTTTAACGTGCCGGCACGTACGGCATCGCCGGCGATCCAGCTGTTGCTGAGCGCAATTCCTTCGCCACTACTGACTGCTTTGGTCGCCAATAACGCCAGACTGACCTGGCGTTGCTGTAGTGTCGCCGGGGCGCTCAACTGCATCTGCTGACGCCATAATTGCCAGTCTTGTCCCTGTTCTGAGCTGTACAGCACAGCCTGAAATACCGACGCCGGTTCCTGCAAATCAAGCTGCTGGTACTGCGCCGGACTACAGACCGGAAACCACCATTCTGGCCGCAGCGCTACTGTGGCAAAACCGGACGGGCAGGGCCAGGTGCCAAGAATCAAATCAAACTGGCCGGCGTCCAGACTGGCGGCGTTGGATTCCATATGCAACAGCGTTTCGATATGTGGAAAAGCGCTGCGAAACGCATTGAGGCGCGGCGCCAGAAATTCCACTGCAATCGAAGTTTGAGCCGCAATCGCCAGGCGCCGGCCCGGTTGCTGCGCTAAATGCTGACAGACCGAACGCATGCGGAAAAAACTTTCCTGTAACACGGAAAACAAAGTAGCGCCTTGTTCAGTCAGCGCCAAAGGCTGCTGTTTGCGGTTTATTAGTTGACACCCCAACTGCTCTTCCAGCAGCCGGACTTGATGCGATATCGCGCTCTGGCTGACATACAGCTCCTGTGCAGCAGCGCTGAAACTATGTAAACGGGCGGTGGCTTCAAAGGCCTGCAGGGCTTTAAGCGGCGGTAACGCTTGCATTGGTATGAATCCATTTCATGATGAGGTGAAATCATATCATTTAAATTCATATTGCGCGCTTGGCATACTGGAACCAATAAAACAATCGTGTTCAGTTTTTCACAGGAGTTCGTGCCGATGTCATCAATGTCGCAACCAAAGAATTCAAAGGCCATACGTCAGATTGGCGGCGCCGACCCAACGCAGGTTTTAGCCAGTCTGACCGATATGCGTGAAGGTGTCAGCCCAATAGGGTTACCGGAATATCAGGCCAGAATGCAGCGCGCTTGTGCGCTGATGCGGCAGCAGAATATCGCGGCCTTGTATTTAAATGCCGGCAGTAGTTTGTTGTATTTTACCGGCACCGCCTGGTACGCCAGCGAGCGGCTGGTTGGCGCCATTCTGACCGCAGACGGCGTGCTGAAATACATCGCGCCGGTGTTTGAAATTGGCACTTTGTCGGAGTACCAGCAAATCAAAGCCGAAGTCATCGGCTGGGAAGAAGACGAAAACCCTTATCAATTGTTGCTCACGACCTTAAGCAATTTGGGCGTCGCCGCGGATGCGCGGGTGGGCCTTGATGAAAGCTGTGCTTTTTTTATTGTCGATGCGCTGCAGCAACTCGCGCCATCCATGCAGTTTATCAATGCGGCCGTGGTGACTGCGGCGTGCCGGCGGCAGAAATCAGCTGGCGAGATTGCCATTATGCAACGGGCCATGGACATGACGCTGACTGTGCATCAGGCGGTTGCACAAATTTTAAGACCTGGCATCAGCACGCTGGAAGTTGAGGCTTTTATCAACGAAGCGCACCGGCGCGTCGGTGCCAGCGGTTCGTATTTTTGTATTGTGTTGTTTGGCGAAGCCACGGCCTACCCGCATGGTGTGAAAGATCCACAGTATCTGCAGCGCGGCGATATGGTGCTGATTGATACCGGTTGCCGGCTGCATCACTATGTTTCCGACATTACCCGCAGCTATGTGTTTGGCGAGGCGACCGAACGTCAGTGTGCCATCTGGGATCTGGAGAAACAGGCGCAGGCGGCGGCTTTTGCTGCGGCTCAGCCCGGCGTGCCTTGTGGGGCGGTCGACGATGCGGCGCGCGCAGTGCTTACTGCAGCAGGTCTTGGCCCGGATTACCGGCTGCCGGGTCTGCCACATCGCACCGGCCATGGCATAGGTCTGGATATCCACGAATGGCCTTATCTGGTGCGCGGCAATACTCTGCCACTGGCCGAGGGCATGTGTTTTTCCAATGAACCGATGATTTGTATTCCGGGCGAATTTGGGGTTCGGCTGGAGGACCATTTTTACATGACGCCAACCGGGCCGCGTTGGTTCACTGAGCCGGCGTTTTCCATCACAGATCCGTTTGGCTGGCAGCAGGCTTAACCACTGCTGCGCAGAAAGGCCGGAAAGTAGTTGGACGGACAAGGAAAAGTCCGGATAATAACCACCAATTTCAGTATTGATTGGAGTCAACATGGATTGGTGGTTGTTAATTCAGGCCTTTATTCTCGGTATCGTCGAAGGTCTGACCGAATTTTTACCGGTCTCCAGCACCGGCCATTTAATTGTCGTCGGCGATTTAATCGGTTTTCACAATGATGGCCGGGTGTTTGAAATCGCCATTCAGCTCGGTGCTATTCTGGCGATTGTGTTTGAATACCGGCAGCGTTTTATCGGTGTCGCCACCGGTATTGTCAGCGAACCTAAAGCGCAGCGTTTTGTGCTGAACCTGCTGGTAGCTTTTTTACCTGCCGCTATCATCGGTCTGATGTTTATCAAAACTATTAAATATTACCTGTTTAATCCGGTGTCGGTCGCCATCATGCTGATTGTCGGCGGCCTGATCATCCTGTGGGCTGAGCGCCGGACCCATCAGGTGAGGGTGCATGATGTTGACGATATGAGTCTGCTGGATGCGTTTAAAGTCGGCTGTGCGCAGGTGGTGTCCATGATCCCGGGCACTTCGCGTTCCGGCGCCACTATTATTGGCGGGTTGTTTATTGGTCTCGACCGTAAAGTCGCGGCTGAGTTTTCGTTTTTCCTTGCGGTACCAACGATGTTTGCCGCCACTTTTTACGATATCTACAAACACCGCGATTTGTTGCAAATGACTGATGCACCCATGTTTGCGGTCGGTTTTGTCACGGCTTTTATCAGTGCACTGCTGGCAGTGCGGACCTTGGTGCGCTTTGTTGCCAATCACAGTTATGAGATTTTTGCCTGGTACCGGATTGCCTTTGGCGGGCTGATTTTATTGTCTTGGCAACAAGGTTGGGTCAGCTGGGAACTACCCGCTTAATTGCAGGCAGATAAAGAATAAAGCCGCCCCAATTCATTGCGACGAAGGGCGGCTTTTTTATTGATGTTTCGGTGACTCAGGCTTTTAACTTCAGCATCTCAAAGAAATGCGCCCGGGTTTTTCTCGAGAAGAAGATAAAGAAAAACGAGGCGTAGGCATAAGATATCAACGTAGCCCAGGCCGCACCTTCAATACCCATGCGCGGAATCAGCAGAAAGTTCAGCCCCACGTTCAGTAAAGCGCCAACACCATGGCTGAGCAGGCTCAATGGTTCATTGCCGGTGATAATCAAATGCTGACTGATCAAGGCGCGCACAAAAACAAAACAGCCGGCCCAGACATGAATTTGCAGCACTGTGGTCGAGCCGGTAAATTTCTCACCATAAGCAAACAACATGATCCAATATGCGCTGATTGTCATCAGAATCGAAATCAGCAGCGCCAGGCTAAAAAATTGCAGGCCACGCCGGCGTAGGATCAATAAATATTGCGGCCAGCTTTGTTCAAAAGCTTTCAGTAAATCCGGGTAATAGCGCGCGGCTAAAGTGACAGGGATCACGTACCACAGTTCTGAGATCCGCGCGACAGCAGTATATTGGCCTGTTGCGGCAACACCGAGCATGCTTTCGATCATCACAGTGTCGATTTTCAGATAAATCACAGAGACAATGCCGGAAACCCAAAGCCAGGAAGAACGTTTCAGCAGTGCTTTGGCTGTGGGCCAGTCAAAAAATTGCCAGTGCCAGCGGGCATCTTCCGGTGCGTAGCGGCGATACCAATAATATTGGACGGCGCCGGTGAGCAAAAATTCGATGCCGACTATCAGCAACAAAAAACTAATGCCGTAGCCCTGCATCAAACCGACTATCCGTGCCACTAAAGTCAATGTTGACACTGCAATTTTAGCCAGCGCCACAGCACGGAAATGCCCCAGATAGTTTTGTTGATATTCAAACAGAATCAGTGCAAAAAAACTCTGCAGCATAAATAGCGTGGCGATTTGCCAGGGCCCTGCGGCGAAATAATGCGGATAAAACAGCATAAAGCCGGCGATCATCAGCAAGCCAAACATGCCGCCGGCGATGATGCGCAGCCAGACCGCCGTCTGCAGGAACTGCATGGCGTGGACCGGGTCACTTTGGCTACTGGCCATTTTCTGCACCAGATTGTTCATGCCAAGGTTGGTCAGCGGAGCAAGAAACGCGGTCCAGACCATGACCAGACCATAAGTTCCCAGCGCTTCGGCGCCTAACATGCGGGCGACCATAAAAGTCACCAGCGCGCCGGCGCCTAAACGGAAAAAGCGTTCAATCAATAGGATGACAGAACGTGCGGCCAGTAATTTACGGATTTTGTTTAGCACGTTGTCTGGCTTTATAACGTTTAATGGCACGGGTGATCCGCCAGATGTATTGCAGTGAC
>CAMLRA010000160.1 GCA_946482325.1 uncultured Chromatiaceae bacterium
AAATTTGCCATTTTTGACGACGAGAGGCTGACTGAAGCGGCCGCGGATGGTGGTAATCCGTTTGAAACTGAACAGCTGGTATTACTCAGCCTGGATTTCCTGACGCGGAAAAAAGCCGCGTTTGAAGCTGCCGCCGAAACGCACTGGGATTTACTGGTCGTCGACGAAGCGCATCACTTAAGCTGGAGCGAAACCGAAGCCAGCACTGAATATCAGCGTATCGAAACGCTGGCGCAGGATACGCCGGGCGTGATTCTATTAACCGCAACACCGGATCAACTTGGCCATCAGAGCC
This sequence comes from uncultured Chromatiaceae bacterium, assembly GCA_946482325.1. The sequence continues at coordinate 296 of CAMLRA010000160.1, forward strand.
ATTTTGCCCGTCTGCGCTTGCTCGACCCCAACCGCTTTTATGACTATCCGGCTTTTGTTGCCGAAGAACAGCAGTACAAAGCGGTCGCAACACTGGCAAGAGCGCTGCAGCAGGAAATTCCATTAACGGCAACCACTGCGACAGCACTGCAACAATTACTGCAGGAATCCGATATCAGTACGGAACTGGCAGTCCTGACTAGTGCCGCAACCGCCGACGACCGCGACCAGGCCACCGACAGCTTGCTTAGCAAGTTACTAGACCATCACGGCACAGGCCGAATTTTATTCCGTAACACCCGCTCCGCGATCGCTGGTTTCCCGCAGCGTCAGCCGCACTTTATCGGTTTAACACTGCCAGAGCAGTATCAGAATGCCATTAAAGTGCAGCTGAGCTTTATGGCCAATCAAAGCGATGAGTTTAAAGCCAAAACCTTGTTATTCCCGGAGCGTATTTATCAGGAATTCGAAGGCAGCAAAACCAGCTGGTGGCAATTTGATCCGCGCGTTGAAGCAGTAATTGCGTTGATTAAACAGCACAAATACAAAAAATTCCTGGTGATCTGTGCCCATGCCGACACAGCGATTGCATTGGAAGAAGCGATGCGGGTCAAAGAAGGTATCCGCGCTGCAGTATTCCACGAAGGCATGTCGATTTTTGACCGTGACAAAGCCGCCGCTTATTTCGCCCAGGATGACCAAAGCGCCCAGGCGCTGATCTGTTCTGAAATCGGCTCTGAAGGCCGTAACTTCCAGTTTGCTCATCATCTGGTGCTGTTTGATTTACCGCTGAACCCGGACTTGCTGGAACAGCGGATAGGCCGCTTAGACCGGATTGGTCAGACCCAGGATATTCAGATCCATCTGCCGTATTTTGTTGACCAGCCGCAGCAGCTGTTGCTCGACTGGTATCATCAGGGCTTACAGGCTTTTGACGCGACCTGTCAGACCGGCGGCGCAGTTTACCAGCAAATGCGGGCGCGCTTGCTGCCTTTACTGGCTGTGCCAGCTGCCGATAGCGCGACGGTTTCCAGTTTAATCAGCGACACTACAGCACTAAATCAGCAGCTGAAACAACAGCTGGAGCAAGGTCGCGACCAGCTGCTGGAACTCAATTCCAGTGGCCGCGGTTTGGCACAACAGCTGGTAGAGCAAGTTCACACGCAGGATGATGCCACTATTCTGCCACTGTACATGATCAAAGCCTGGGATTTACTCGGTGTGCAGCAGGATGACCGCAGCGACACCAGCATTATTCTGACGCCGTCCGAACATCTGCAGGGGCATTACCCGATGCTGGATGAAGATGGCATTACTGTGACTTTTGACCGCGCCACTGCGCTGGCGCAGGAAGATATTCAGTTCTTGAGCTGGGACCACCCGATGGTGCAGGGCACGCTGGATATTGTCACGCAGGAGACCATGGGCAACAGCTCAGCTGCGCTGCTGCAGAATAAACAGCTGCCAGCCGGCACCTTTTTCGTTGAATGTATTTATTTAGTGGAAGCCACAGCGCCGGCCGAGTTACAGCTGGGCCGTTATCTGCCACCGACGCCAATCCGCTTATTGCTGGAAAAATCCGGCAAAAATCTGGCGCCGAATGTGCCTTTTGACAACTTCAACCGTCAACTGAAGCCGGTTGGCCGCCAGACCGCCAGCAAACTGGTTGGCGCTTTACAAAGCACCATTCACCCACTGCTGAGTAAAGCTGAAGCTTATGCCGATATTCAGCTGAAACACCTGCAGCAGGAAGCCCTGCAACTGATGCAAACGCAGTTGCAGGCACAGCTGGAGCGGCTGCAGGCGCTGGCTAAGGTCAATCCGCTGGTGCGGCCAGAAGAAATTGTTCATCTGCAGGACCGCCAGCAACAGTTGAGTCAGTATATTGGCAAAGCACGGCTGCGCTTTGATGCGGTGCGGGTCATTGTCGTCAGTCACGAATAAGACACGCTGATGCTGTTGGAATACCGGCCCCCACTGTCGCCTTATCTGGAGATCCTGTATCAGGATGAGGCGATATTGCTGCTGAATAAACCCAGCGGTTTGTTGTCAGTGCCTGGCAAAGCGCCGGAGCATCAGGACAGCCTGCAGCTCCGCGTGCAGCGTGTATTCCCGACAGCCCGCACTGTGCACCGGCTGGATATGGCGACTTCTGGTCTACTGGTCATGGCGTTGACGCCGGACGCACAGCGCCAGCTCAACTGGCAATTTGAGCGCCGGCAAACTGAAAAGCACTACATAGCACGGCTGGAAGGTCAGCTTAAAGCGCAGGCCGGCATCGTAGACCTGCCATTAATTTGCGACTGGCCAAACCGGCCGAAACAAATGGTTTGCTTTCAGCGCGGCAAATCAGCACAAACGTTATTCGAAAAGCTGGCGATTGAAGACGACGCAACACGGGTGCGGCTGACCCCGATCACAGGCCGCTCACATCAGCTGCGGGTGCATATGCAGTGGCTGGGCCATCCGATTTGTGGTGATAAATTTTACGGCACTGCGCCTGATGAAAAAACAGAAAGATTACAACTACATGCAGCGATGTTACGCCTGCGCCACCCGCAATCCGGTATCTGGCTACAGTTTGAATCGCCGGCACCATTTTAGATAAACACTCATTCCACGTTAACCGCAGATTCATCTTCTGCAGTTAGCATGGCCCCGCTGACGCGCCGGATGCTGACAACGAAAAAGCCGTTTTGTTCAGCAAAGCAACAGTAAATTTGTTTAATCTAAACAAATCAAATAAAATTAGCGCGTTGGAAAAACCCCTAAGGAGATATGGATGAAACTGAAAACTAGCGCAATTGCCGTACTGGCAGCTTTACCCCTGATGACTTCTGTAGCATCAGCCGCCCCAACCGCTGCTGAACTGCAAGATCGGGTTTACGGTTCTGTGTTCTGGGAGCACTACGCACCGGATAACGACAAGACTAAATCATTAGAATGGAAAGGCCAGAACAACGGCAACGGTACTGGCCTGAACATCGGTTACCGTATCAGCGAAAGCTGGGGCATCCGTGCTGAATACGTCCGTCAGGATCTGGAATCAGAATTCTCTGATGCTGACATCAAAGGCAACCGCGTCGGTATGGACTTGGTTTACCATGTTGACAGCCTGCCATTGTACTTCGTCGGCGGCGTAAAAAACTACACCACAGGCCGTTCAGCGTCTGCTGCTAACATCGGTATGGGCGTGAATATGTTTGTCACTGATGAAGTTGCCTTCTTCGTTGAAGCCAACCGCTATCAGGGTATCAGCAAAGCCTTTGGCGACCACGGTGTGAAACTGGGTCTGACCTACAACTTCGGTGCAGCACCAGCTGCAGAACCGGCTCCAGCGCCGGAACCAGCACCAGCACCGGCTCCAGCCGTTGGTGATGCAGATCAGGACGGTGTAACTGATGATAAAGATCAGTGCGCAAACACCCCAATCACTGACAAAGTAGACACTGTAGGTTGTTCAATCTTCACTGAAAACTCAGTTAGCATCGCGCTGAATGCTCAGTTTGATAACGATTCATCTGTGGTCAAAGAACAGTACCATGCTGATATCGAAAAACTGGCAACCTTCCTGAAACGCTTCCCGAACACTGATGTTGAAATCGGTGGTCACGCGTCAAACGTTGGTACTCCGGCTTACAACCTGGCGCTGTCACAACGTCGCGCTGACGCTGTTGCTGACGTGCTGGTGAGCAACTACGGTATCGAACGTAGCCGTGTGAAAGCTGTTGGTTATGGTATCACCAAGCCAAAAGCTGCTGGTAGCTCAAAAGCTGCTCACGCAATCAACCGTCGCATCGAAGCGACTGTAACTGCCTCTGTAAAAGAAGCCGTTCAACGTTAATTCGTTGCCTGCCTGACAAAGCCACCTGCGGGTGGCTTTGTTTTTTCTGAAAATCGCTTCAGTTGTGCCCGCAAAAGCCGATACTGCTGTTAATGTGCCAATCTGACGGACTTTGCAGATGCTCCATCCACTCAGCAAATTCATCTTTCTTAGCAGTCTTTTTATATTCTCACTGCAGTCACGTGCTGAATCCGTGGTGTGGGACGAGCAACAAACCAGCAATGATATACAACGGCAAATTGCCGCCAGCCAAATTAATGCACTGAAATCTGAGCAACAATCCTTTTTAACTTTACAGCGTGCCGCCATGACACCTTTTGTCAAAGGCACTGTCATTCTGTTGCCAGACTGGTCACAACATGCGGCCAGCCCACGAGCTGTCGAATACCTGCGCAATTACCTGATTGATTTTGGCTGGAATACAGTCGCGATGATGGTGCCGCCCGCAGTGGTTGAAGCCAGCACTGAAAATCTGCTGACCTACCAGCAAAAGTTGCTGGCGCGGCTGAAAATTGTCATGGCAGAAGCAGAAGCCAAACCCGGTACTATCATAGTGATTGGCCTCGGCCATAGTGGCGCTTTACTGAATCAGTTATACAAGAACGAAGAATTGTCGGCGCCTCAGGCACTGGTACTGATTGGTGCGGCCGTGCAGGATGTCACTTTAAACGAACAGGTCGCCGAAGCTCTGAGTCAGCATAACGTTCCCACGCTCGACCTGCTACCACAAACAGATAACACTTTCGCCCGAAACAGTAGCGAGCTCAGGCTGCAACTGGTGCGTAAACATATCAAAGAGATTTACCGGCAACGCTTGCTGCCGGGGTCAGTGGAGCAGGATCATCCCTGGCTGGCCAGGGAGATCCTCGGTTGGCTGCGCTACATCGGTTATTAGCGGTACTGCGGCTATTTTTTAAAACGTTCAACCAGCTGATACAGCGTTTCAGCATTTTTTTCCAAATCACTGCTGACCTCTGCTGTCTGTTCGCTCTGCTGATATCCATCACCAGCCAAGTCAGCAATCCGGCTCACCTGCCGGTTGATATCCTCCGACACATGCGCTTGCTCTTCAACGGCCACGGCAATCTGATGGCCCATCCGGGCGATCAGATTCACCGCATCCATAATGCCATTCAGTGTCTGCTCGGTTTCCTGCACTTTCGCCACGCCAGATTCTGTCGCCACTATACCTTCATCCGCCGCCAGCACAGCGTTGCGCGCGCCTTCCTGTAAGTTAAAAATAATTTGTTTGATTTGTTGAGTCGATTGTTGGGTACGTTGTGCCAGTTGTCTGACTTCATCTGCGACGACAGCAAAACCGCGGCCCTGCTCACCGGCACGCGCCGCTTCAATCGCAGCATTGAGTGCCAGTAAATTAGTTTGCTCAGCAATTTGCTGAATAATTTCGGCCGCCTGCGTGATGCTTGCGGTTTGTGTTGCGAGCTCAGTTACAGATTTCGCAATACCCCGGACTGTCTGTGCCAGATTTTCGATAGCGGTGCGGGTCTGCACTGCAACAGCCTGGCCTTTGGCCGTGAGCTGATTCGCATTCGATGCTTCAGTAGAGGTCAGCTGCACATTCTGCGACACCTCAGCAATAGTGTGTGTCATCTGATTCATCGCAGTCGCCGTTTGCTCTGTCTCCTGTTGCTGTGAAGAAATCACTGACAAAGTGCTGCGCGACAGCTGATGCGCCTGCGCCGATTCCCGCGAGGCAGTTAAGGCTGCATCTTCCAACCGGGTTAACACGGTACGCAAATGCGCTGCATCGGTGATCATCGCCAGTTCCAGTAAGCCCCAGGAATCGGTTTTACCGGTATAAACCTGTGCTGCCACCGGGCACATAAAAGGATTACTTAGTTGCGCTGACAGCTGATTCTGATCTTTTTGGGTTCGGTGTTGCAGATAACCAACCACTGCACCGGCCATACATCCCGCCACCACCGCTGCAGCAACTGCGCCTGCAGCAACAGCGACCAGACCTGCGGCTACACCACTGCCAACGGCTGCCAACGGCAAAGCCAGTTTCATGAAATCCAGCGAAGAGCTGACCTTCCCTCCCTGCGCCAGCGTAGCGTACACCTGCTGTGCCCGTTGCACCTGCTCCGTCGTTGGTTTGACCCGGACAGATTCGTAGCCCACCACTTTACCCTGCTGCAAAATCGGTGTGACATAAGCGTTCACCCAGTAAAAATCGCCGTTTTTACAGCGATTTTTAACAATCCCCATCCAGCATTTCCCGGCTTTCAGATACTCCCACATGCCCTGAAACACTGCCGGTGGCATGTCCGGGTGGCGCACCAGATTATGAGGCTGGTTGATCAATTCTTCGCGGCTGTAACCACTGATTTCAACAAATGCCTGATTACAGTACTGAATATGACCCGAAGTATTAGTTGCAGAAATCAAACGTTGTTCGGACGGAAAGGTTCTTTCTTGTTGAGTAACTGGCAGATTCTGACGCATATCGTCCTGTTCCTTTGCTGGGCTTTACCGACAATCCATACAGGATTTACCTGTACCGGAAACTCTAGTTCAGCCATCAACAAATGCAAACCCACAGGCCAGGCGATACACTAAAGCCCTAGATTCATCACGGGGGGATTTATGTCACCGGTTTTGACAACAATTGGCTTGCTGGTTCTCAGCAACATTTTTATGACATTTGCCTGGTACGGCCATTTGAAACACCTGAAATCGTCTGCATTAATAGTGGCGATTTTAGTGTCCTGGGGCATCGCATTATTTGAATATATGTTGATGGTGCCGGCGAATCGGATTGGCTCGCAGGTGCTGAGTCTGGCGCAATTAAAGATATTGCAGGAAGTGATTACGCTCGCTGTGTTTATCCCCTTCGCAGTGCTCTATATGAAAGAGCCTTTTAAGCTGAATTATGTTTATGCCGGGATTTGTTTGCTGGGCGCCGTGTATTTTATGTTTTACCACAAAGGCTAAGCCAGGCTTAGCCGCGGTGTTGTTTCAACAGCTCGTAAGCAGCCTGAATTTGCTGAGTTTTTTGATTTGCCAATTCCAGCATTTCTTTCGGTAGCCCCTGTGACATCAGTTTGTCCGGGTGATGCTGTGACATCTGCTTTTTGTAGGCTTTTTTCAGCTCATTGTCGCTACAACTGGCTGCCACGCCAAGCAGCTGGTATGCATCCGCAACCGCGTCAGCAGCAGGCGTTTGCTGGGATTGACGCTGAGAAAAACGAGCTTCGGCTTCAAACCGCCCCAGCAAATATTGCAACCGGGTATTTGAGATCGCCAGAGCGCCGGCGACTTGCTGTAGTAACTTCAGTTCAATGTCGCTCAAACGGCCATCGACATAGGCAACCGAGATTTGGATCTCCAGAAACATTTGCAATAAATCCGGCCGCCAGCGAAACGCCTGCCGTAATGTCAAAAGTTGTTGCTGCAGTGGGAAGTCGGTCGCTTTGCCTTCGCGAAAAGCCCGCTGTGCCTCTTGCTGCTGAGTAGAACCAAGGCCGAGCTGCTGCATAAAAGCCACGGCTTTATCGATATGCGCCGTTGTAACCACGCCATCTGCTTTAGCCAGATGCCCCATCACGGCAAAAGTGCTGTACATAAACAGCCCCTGTGCGTCGGCCTGATCGCGTTTTAGGCCAGCAAAACCACCCGCCTGCTCAAATTGTTGCTTTAAGCCCCGATCAAACCAATGACCGATAAAAACACCAGCAATAAGGCCAGGGATTTTAAACATGGCGAGGCCAAACAAACCGCCTAATAACTTGCCCCACATAATCAGCTCCTGCTGCGGAAAAATAAATCGGCGTCGGCAAGACGCTGTGGCGTACCGATATCCGCCCAATAACCCTGATGTAACTCTGCACTGACTTGCTGGTGCGCCATGGCACCGCGTAAAAATGGCGCCAGTTTTTGCGCACCTGCCGGTACTTCGCGGAAAAATTCCGGCCGGTACACCGCAATGCCGCTGAAGGTAAATTTGGTTTCACCGTCGGTTAGCGCCAAGCCGTGCTGTAACGCAAAATCACCGTGCGGATGTTGTGGTGGATTCGGCACCAGTACCAGATGCGCAGTTTTGCCGGGCTTTAATACATCAAACAACTTGGCAAACGGATAATCAGTTAACACATCGCCGTTAACGACAATAAATGGCTCATCACCCAGCAAAGGCAACGCCAGCCGGATACCACCTGCGGTTTCCAGTCCGGTTGCCCCTTCCGGCGAATAATGGATCTGCAGGCCATATTGTTGTCCGTCACACAATGCAGCCTCAATTTTGTCACCCAACCAGGCATGATTGATCACCACGTCCTGAATACCGGCTGCACGCAGCGCTTGCAGGTGATGCACAATCAGCGGCTTGCCGCCCACAGGTAATAAAGGTTTCGGTAGGTGATCGGTTAAAGGGCGCATCCGTTCGCCGCGGCCGGCCGCCAGAATCATTGCCCGCATGCAGTCACCTCAGCAAAACGTGGCAGCACCACTTGCTCCAACCACTGGCTGAACGCGGATAACTCCGGATATTGTTTCGCAATATCCAAAACGTAACCAACGACCCGCGGTAAATCAGCCAGATAACCGGCTTTGTGATCGCGATGATAAAGCCGGGCAAAGATGCCACAAACTTTTAAGTGCCTTTGCAGACCTGTCCAGTCAAAAGCCCGGCGGAACTGCGCAAGGGTATATTCGGCAGGGAGTAATCGCTGTTGCTGTAGGCTTTGATAAAACTCATCCCGTAACAGGGCCACTTCATCATCAGGCCAACGCAGATAACAATCGCGTAGTAATGAGACTGCGTCATAACTGACGGGCCCCACTACTGCGTCCTGAAAGTCGATCACCGCCAAAGACTGATCCGGCAGGATCATCAGATTTCGGGAATGAAAATCACGGTGCATCCCTGCTTGCGGCTGCGCCAGCACCTCGTCGGCAATCAGGTTAAAAGTACTGTCGAGCAAGGCTTGGGTGACTGAATCTATTGGCAATTGCAGATGCACCGGTAAAAACCAGTCAGTAAAAATCTGCAGTTCCCGTAACACAAAAGCGCGATCAAATGCAGGTAAAGGGCCCTCTGCAGTGTGCCGCACTTGTTGCTGCAGCGGCAGCAGGGTCAGTGCCTGACGATACCAATGTGGCATATTGTCCCGGGTCAGACTGAACTGCAGCAAATCGTCACCCAAATCCTCCAGCAGCACCAGCCCGGCTGCCGGGTCAGTCGCAAGGATCTTCGGCACCCGCAAACCAGCATCTGCCAGAGCCTGCGCCACC
>CAMLRA010000161.1 GCA_946482325.1 uncultured Chromatiaceae bacterium
TAGAATTATGTTTTTTATCATACAGATAACTCCATTTATGCCAGGCTACAGCTTAACAGAGCCGACTGTCCGCAGCGCCCGCTGGGGACAAACGGGTGAACAACCGGGACCAGCACAACAACAACGCCGGCAAAAGCCGGCGTTGGATTTTTTATGCTGTGAAGCAGCTTTATTCGACCCCAGTTATTGCTTCACCACCTTCAGCACTGGTGCTGTTGGTGTCGCGGCGTTGACCGTAAAGAGATAAGTACCAGCTTCGGTAATTTTGATCTTCAGGTTGTCATTGCTCTGCGCCAGCGTTTTGTTCTGGCCCACAGTCACAGCCTGACCATCGCTGCCTGCGCCGTAGTTCACTGTCGACCAGTCGGCAGAGGCAAACTTAAACTCATAGTCACCAGCCGTCAGTGGAATGCTGAACTGGTACAAACCGCCGCTGTAAACGAACTGACTGGCTTCGCCCCAGCCGTTCATGCTGCCGCGCAGGAACACTTTGGTCGCACCGTAAGGCACAAACTCAGACACTGTCAGGACCGGAGAGGTTGGCACTGCCGCATTCAGCGTGAACAGATAAGTGCCGGCGCTGAAGTTGGCTTTCATGTTGGCGCCCTGGCGCTGCAGTGTTTGCGCAACGCCAAACTGCACGTCCTGCTCACCGCTCTTGGCACCGAAATCTACCGTTGACCAGTCACCGGAGGCAATTTTGAATTCCTGGCTGCCACTGCTGCCAATGTTCACTTTGGCCTGATACAGACCGGCACCGACATATTCAAAGGCGTCGACTTCACCCCAGCCGTTCATGCCACCGCGGACAAAGACTTTGGTCAGGCCATATGGCGCGATATCTGGTGCGCCCATGGTTGCGTCCGCTTTCAAACCAGTGCCTTGGGCACCCGCCTGATGTTTCACAAACACCGCCATGGTATAAGCCGGCACCACAAAGCTTCCGTCGGCGCCTTGTGCAATAAAACGCGAGTCACTGACCCGGTTGTCGGCAGAGTCCTGCTGCACTTCATGCAGGGTAAAGCCTTGCGCTGTTGGCACTTTATGTGTTTTCTCGCTGGCTGTGCCGTTGATCACCACCACCACAGCATCAAACGCCGGGTCTACATCAGTGAGACCAACGCCATCGTCAATGCTCATCACAATCAGGCCTTGCGTCAGGTTTTTACCGATGTTATGAAAACCAACACGGTCCATCACATCTTTGCCAGAGGTTAAGCGGAACAGCTTGCTGGAGCTTCTGATTTTCAGGAAGTCCTGGAACACAGCACCGGCCAGTTCAATATGTTCCGGATATGCCGTGGTATTCGGGTTATTGGCGATAGTTTTGATGCTGTCCCAGGCGCCCTGGTTATCTTGCGCCAATGGCAGACCGACGTTCCAGTTGTTGCTTTGTTTACTGAAATCCACAAAGTTGAACCAGTCGCCAGCGTCGTAGCTGTTGCGGTCCATTGATTTTGAGCGCAGTAAATCATCACCCATCTGCAGGAACGGGATACCCTGTGACAACAGCGGAATACCGAGCGCAATGTTATGAATACGCACGCGGTCGTCGATGCTGACGGTGGCTTTTAAACCAAACTGCAGTTTGTCCCACAGCGATTCGTTATCGTGTTTCGACACATAGTTGATGATATCCGCCGGATCTGTAGCATAACCGGCTGGCTGACCGTTCCAGTTCAGACCTGAAGCTTTGCCGGTATTGCCCTGATAATCTTTAAACACATAGTCTTTTAACGTACCGGCCAGACCAATCTCAATCAGATTCTGATCTTTGAGTTTACCGACATCGCTGTCGCCGCTGAACAGGGCAACGTTACGCACCGCATCGCGTTCGCGGTCGTTAAAAGTGCCCACTTCAGTACCGGCCATATTGGCCTGCCGCGCCTGGACAAAACGGGCGTCGTTCGCTACTTCACCAAAGTTCCAGCCTTCACCGTAGAAGTAAGTATCAGCATCCACTTTACGCACTGCATCGCGCGCCGCCAGGATCGAGGCTTTTGGATGATGGCCCATGATGTCAAACCGGAAACCGTCAAACTTGTATTCTTTCGCCAAAATCACCAGCGAATCTGCAACAAACTTGTCAAACATCGCATGTTCAGTCGCGGTGTTTTCACAGCAGGTGGAACGCTCGATATTACCGGTAGTCGGGTTATAGCGGTGGTAATAGCCCGGCACGATTTTGTCGAATACCGAGTTATCAAACAGGCCAGATGAAGAGGTATGGTTGTACACCACATCCAGCACCACGCGAAGGCCAATGCTGTGCAGCGCCTGGTTCATTGCGCGCATTTCTTTGATCCGCGCCACACCTTCCGGCGTTGAAGCGTAAGAGCCTTCCGGCACGTTAAAGTGCTGCGGGTCGTAACCCCAGTTAAAGCTGTCGGTACCCCGCATTTCACCGGCCAGTGTTTGCGCGTTTTCACCAGACTCCTGGAAGCCTTTCATCACGTCTTCGAGCTTAGCGGAGGCGCTTTGATTACAGACCGACGCTTTAGCATTCACCTTACACAAATCTGCCACGGTATTGGTTAAATCCACCCGTTTGCTGGCATCTTCATTGACGGTCGCCATATCGGTCGCCGGCAGCAAATGGAAGTGCGTTAAACCAGCATCTGCCAGGGCTTTTAAGTGCTTAACCGGCTGCGATTCCATCTCGGTAAACGCCAGATACTTGCCGCGGTTGGCTGCGCTGACCGTAGCATCACGCACCGAAAAATCACGGATATGGCCTTCATAAATCACGATATCTTCGGCATTGGCCACCACCGGCACTTCATGGCTGTCCCAGTTTGCTGGTTTGGTGTCGGCATCAGCCAAATTGACGAACTGACTGTAACGGCCATTGGTGGCGGTATTCAGTGAATACGGATCTGTGGCTTCGATGGTCTCTACCTTTTTCGTCAGCGGGTGATACACCTGCACTTCGAAACGATAGAACTGACGGTCCAGCGTCGCTTTGGCAGCGCTGAAACTCCAAATGCCGGTATTGGCATCCAGCGTCAGCGGATGGGTAGCTGTCAGCGCTTTTGCCGCATTAAACACTTTCAGTTTGACGCTGCGGGCGGTCGGCGCCCAGACGGATGTTTTAATGTTACTGGCGTCGTAGACCACACCTAAAGTCGCCTCGTTGGCATCGTTCGCGCCGGTGGTGTACAAGTCATCCAGTACTTTGCCAGCCTGCACATGTGAGGCGGCCATCAGCTTATTGGCAGAATCATAAGACGCCAGCACCAGCTGGTTCTTCGCGATGGTTTTGGCCTGTTCGGCGCTCAGGTTCAGTTTGTAAGCTGGCCAGTTGGCAAGATGCGGCACTTTGGCTTTTTGCGCGTCGCTTAAGCTGGTTGGCGTGGCTTCGACGGCTTCACCGTTGATGGTCAGCGTGTCCGAATCAATTGCTAAATCAGCAGCGGCAGCGTGATGCAATTTCCACTTGGCGACGCCGCCTGCCGGCGCATTCCACACCAGTGTATTGCGATCTAACCAATGTGCAGCACTGTCACTGATTTGCACGCCGAGCGACACCACAGGGTAAGCAAATACAGACGCCACGCCAGAGAAAGTCCATCCCATCCGTGAAAACTTCGCCACATCTTTTGGACCCAGTGGCAGTTGCATGTCACTGCCGCCTAACTCTTTGCCAGCATCATCAGTGCCAATGTGGATAATGAAGTTGCCGCAATCTGTGGCTTTGCTACCGACTCCGGCTTTGAGGTTCAGCAGCCAATAAGCGCCGTAGTTTGGATCTACGCCGGTGATTTGCAGGCCATTGTCCCAGCTTGGAGCCAGCGAGCTGTCCTGATAAGCATTACAAGTCTCGTTGTTCCAGGTATGCAGCCGGTAACCATCATAATTGCCATCCGCACGTTTGTAATACAACACTGCCTGACCGGCCGCCGCCATCACGCTTGGCACAGGTGCATTGGGGTCTACGCCGATGACACAACTTTCATTGCGCGCATCCGGCACTGTCGGCGCCGGGCACTTAATAGGTTTTGGCGCGACACAGGCGGTGCCGGCTTCGTTTGGTACTTGTGGCACATTACAGGTTAATAAGGTTTTGCCCGGCGACACGGAGTCACCGCCGCTGCCACCACAGGCGGCTAACGTCAGCAGCAGTGCGGCACTGGCCAGCGTCTGCAGCATCGTTTTGATATTCAACATAAATTTATTCTCCATAGAAGCTGCAGCGCCTTACATTGAGTAAGTCACACCGAGGAAATACTGCCGGCCAAAGAACTGGATAGTGCCGGTCTGTGTTTCATCGCCGAAATAGCTTTTGGTCGGTTCGTCAGTGACGTTGTTGACCTGAAACAGCACACTCCACTGGTCGTTCACCTGATACGAGGTCTGCATATCGACCACGGTTTCACCGTCGAAGTTAACAATCTGCTCGTTCACGGCCACTTGCTCCGACACAAATGGGTCGCGGTAACGGGCACTGACGCGCGCTTCAAAACCTTCGTATTCCCAGAACACAGTGCCGGTAAAGACGTTTTCCGACAGACCCGGCAGGCTGATATCCACCGTTGAGCCACCGAGGTTGGTCTGCTGCTGGATTTCACTTTCAGTGAAGGAGTAACTGGTGCTGACGCCGAAGCCCTGCCAAATACCCGGCAGAAACTTAAATACCTGGGTATAGGCCAGCTCAGCGCCGCGGATATAACCGCCTTTGCTGTTATTCACCGCTGTGGTGTAGTCACCGTTTTTCACCGGTACCGGTACACCGCTTTCCGGGTTGATAATCACGTCCGGCACAAAAAAACCGGCGCCTTTAAAATCAAACTCAGAAATGGTGAAAGTGCTGATAAAGGATTTGATGTTTTTATAAAACAACGCGCCAACTAAAGCGCCTTCGGTTTCGCTGAAATAACGCTCCCAGGAAATATCGTACTGGTCGGCATAAAACGGTCGTAAATAAGGGTTATTGGAGCTTGAACCGGAAATAATACCGTCATTGTTGATGTTGGTGCTGGTGTCTGACGCCAGCCGGTTAATCGGCGGCCGTGACATCACACGCGCCGCGGCGAAACGCAGCTGGTCATCGTCGGTGACGCGGAAGTTCAGGTTCAGCTGTGGCAGATAATCACGATAAGTTTCACCGAGCACTGACGGCGCATATTGGTTATTCACCAAGCCGGCATCATCAACGATATTCTGCGCACCCAGTTTCGGGTCGCCACCAACGTTTTGCAGCGAAGTGGCCGACTGGTCGGTTTCAACCATCCGCACACCAAAGTTACCGGACAGCGGGATGCTCCACAGGTCGGTATCGATATTGGCCATCAGATAAGCGGACAGCACTTTTTCGTACACTTCACCGCTTTGCAGCATCGACCAACCGGTATCCGGACCGCCGGTGACACGTTGACTGGCCAGCACACCGCTATTGCCGGTGCCCCAGGTTTTCACCGGTTGCGGAATACCATTCGGGAACCAGGCTGCAAGCGCTTTTTGCTGATCTATGGCCAGGTAGCTTGGGAAGTAACTGAAATCGCCGGTGAAGTTCACCACTTTGACCATATCCGCGGTCAGTTTCAGTGGTTTTTGCGAGGCCGAAAACGCGCCGTCGTTACCGTATTCATAGACAGAGCGGTCGTTGCTGTATTCGCGGTCGGAATAACGTACGCCGGCTTCCAGCGAAGCGATCACCGGATTATCTAACCGCCAGGTCGCGTCTAACCGCACCGCATCGACGCGGTCTTCGTTTTCATAGGGATAAATGCCGTATTTACTCAGCATCACGCGGTTGATATCCGAAAATGCCGCCGCCTGGTTAAAGCCTAAATCCGGCAGGTTCAGGCCGTTCAGCTTGTAAGAAATCGATACGTTATCGTCAAACACCGGTGTCGCAGCATTGGCGTCTTTGGCGACTAAGGACCAGAGCAGACCGTTGCGGAAATCACTTTCGGCGGCCGAATGGGACAAATCGACATTCAGCTTAAAGTTTTCAGTGATATCCCAGTCGGCGTTAACGCCAAAGCTTTGTACCTGGTCAAAATCCTGGTTGTCGTCGTTGACGATCTCGACGCGGGTGAAGCTTTTAGAGGTGCGATTAAAAGTGCCGCCAATCACTGAGTTGCCATTTAAAATCGGGTTGGCGACTGAAGCGCTGGCGCCGCCTAACTTCACGCGGAAACCACGGGCAAAGGCTTCGGAGTCAAACTTGGAAACAAATGCATCGGCTTTTAAGGTAAAAGCATCGTGTGGCACCCATTCCAGTGCAGCCATGTAGCCGTTGCGGACTTCTTCGCCGCCTTTGTGCTGCATTTCAAAACCTTCGCTGACAAACTCATTCGGCGCGGTTTCTTTGATGCCGTCGACATCCATATTGGTGTTGTACGCCAGGCCAATAAACTGAGTGGCGACAGACGGCTGATACAGACGGGCGTAACCTAAAGCCACGCCCAGCTTGTCATCGGCAAATTTGCCCTGATAAGAGAAACTGAGGCGGTCACCCACTTCCTGACCATCCGGCACTTCGCTGGCACGGTCGTTAAACATGCCACGGGCATTCACGGTGAAAGTATGTTGTTCGCTGTTACGCAGCGGACTAGCCGTTTGTAGTTCCACAGTACCGGCCACGCCACCTTCAATCAGCGACGCTTTTGGCGATTTATACACCGCAGCCGATGAAATCAGCTCAGAAGGATACTGGTCAAACTCAATACTACGGCTACCGCTGGTACTGACCTGTTCACGACCATTTAAAGTTGAGAAAACAAAACCACCAGACATACCGCGGATATTAATCTCCGCCGCCTGACCACCGGTCCGTACCGCCGAAATACCTGGCAAGCGCGTTAAGGCATCCGCCATCGACACATCCGGCAAAGCGCCTAAATCGTCGGCCGAAATGGTTTCGGACACTGTGTCGTTAAAGCGTTTGAGGTTCAGCGATTTGATCAAAGAGCCGGAATAGCTTTTGACTTCAATCACTTCGATATCTTCTTTGGTCTGTTTTTTACTACTGGTTTTGGCGTCTGCGGCAGTGCCGACAGCTTGCGGCGTGTCTTGTGCGGTCTGTTGTGCAGCCCATGCAGGCATTACCGCACAGCCGGCCGCAGCCAACGCCAGCGTGATCGCGCTGAGTTTGCTTCTGAACATGATGTCTTCCCGGTCAGTGAACATGGACCGGGATCAACTGCGCATCCTTGGCCATGTAATGTTGTTATGCAATGAACATTAATTGACCAAGCTTGGGGCAAGAACAACATGAATACGTATTCAATGCACCAGCAACATGCTGTATCGTTTTAGACACTCACACCGTTGCACCAGCATGGTGCTTTATAAAGTGCAGGGATAAAAAAGCCTCCGCATGGCGAAGGCTTGGTTTTAAAGCGTAACAGCACTCACATCAGCGGCTAACACCAGCTGCGACGCCCGCGTACAAAGGCCAGAAGTGCCAACAGACCAAAGCCAACAGAACCACCGCCTTTTTTGTCTTCGGCTGCAATATTCAGTGACAGACTGAGCTGACTGCGCGCTCCCAGTTCATCGGTTGCCGTGATGCTGACAGTGGTAGAACCCGCTGCGGTTGGCGTGCCGCTAATCACGGCGCCATTGAGGCTCAGACCGGCCGGCAGGCCTTGTGCGGTTAGTGTGACCCGGTGCTTTTCTGCATCGGTGATCACAGTATTTAAATCCAGCGCAAAACTTTGATTTACTTTACCGCTGCCGCTGTTGCTGCCGGTGAGCGCCGGTGCTGCGTTCACTTTGATGGTCGCTGTAGTTTTCAGTACAGCGCCTGCTTTGTCAGTGATCTGCAGCGGTAAACTGACATCCGTCAGCGTCGTTGTAGTTCCGGACAAAATACCTGATTTACTCAAGGCAAAACCCTGCAGGTTTTGTGGCGCAAAACTAATGGCACTGCCTTCCGGATCTTCGATGTAATCGTTGAAATCAAATTGCAGCAAGCCGTTCTGATTGGCGATGATCACCGGCAGCGGTCGTAACACTTTTGGTGCAGCATTGATTTGATACGGCAGTTTCAAATCGGATAACAAGCCACCATCTGTCACAGTTAACAGCAGATCGCCGCTGCCAGTCGCCAGACCTTTAAATTTCAGCTTAGCACCGTCAAGCAGGCTGAATGCTTCATTAGTAAGGCCGCTGTAGGTCAGGGGTTGTTGTTCTTCATCGCGAACAAAACCAGAAAGTGGGATTTCGGCTTCAACACCCTGATTAAATTGCAACGGACTGATTTGTGCCGGCATATAAGGAGCGGTGTTCAATGCAAACGTCGTCACTTTTTGCCGCTGATTATTATCGAATGTGACCAAGTGGCCCGACAAAATACGTGTCGCGCTGTAGTTTTCACAGCAATCTCCGCTGCTACTCACTGATTGCCAGATGCCGGTGATGTCATCATTCAGCAGCACAAAGTTCTGCTGCGGATACAGGTTGCGCGCAATTTTCAGCCGTTTCTGATAGAGGTAACCGTCCAAGTATTCAAAAGAGAAGGCACTGACCCGCAGATTGTTGTCAGCATCGGGCATCAATACCGCTGATGGTGAACCTTCGATAAAGACCCGGTTCATCCCTTCCGCAAAGTTACCTTGCACCCCCTTCGGCATTGTCCCAATGCTGGCCACTTTTAACTGTCCATCTTTGTAACTCAGTTGGGCAGTTTTGCCATAGCTTGGCATCAGCGCATACAGCTGACCTTTTAATTCAACAACAGACCGGATGCTATTTAACTCATTCTGATCCAGTGCAGTATCTTTTAGTGTCGTGGCAACCACCAGTTCATCATTTTTTAACTGCAACACTTTGAGGCCATTCTGGGCTACATAGATCAGCTCATCTTTAATCTTCAGTGTTGAGTTGTCATACAGATAACCAACAGGTTGTGGCAAAGGTTTTGCCGCAGTTACAGCGAATTTTCCGTTTGCGTCTTCAGTCAGGACACGGTAATTGTCGGAACCGGCAATCAGATACTTGCCATTCTGCACTTTGAGAAATTTAGCGTTGTAAGGCAGTCCCTGAGTTGCAGGCTGTGATGCTGAATATTCAAATACTGATTGCAGCTGTTTGTTTTTATCGAGCGCAATGATGGCAACGTCGGCCCCAGTCGAGTGCGCCAAAAACCGGTGATCATCACTACTGACACCCGCACCGCCTTCGATTTTTGGTAAACCACGCTCCGCACTGCCGCGAGTCTCCTGTAATAACCAATCTTGATTGGTTAACTCAAATCTTTTCAAAGACCACTTTGTGTTTTGCCACAGTTCATCTTTACCTGCGGCATTTTTGAAGTGGATGATCATACTTTCAGAGCTGTTGCCTGAAGCTGTGACAGTGCGGAATTTATTACCATCACGCTGCACCAGATAATCGCCATTATAGCCGCGGGCAACAAAAAAATTACCGCTGACG
>CAMLRA010000162.1 GCA_946482325.1 uncultured Chromatiaceae bacterium
TGGACAGCTCGGTCACACCACTCCCCCTGCTGTGTGCGCATCAGCACTGGTTATATCGTGTTTTGCTTAACCTGCTGCAAAATGCCTGTCGTTATGCCGAGCAACAGATCACGCTGGAATTATGGCTTGAGTCGCAGCAAATCTGTGTCCGGGTCCGCGATGACGGTGCCGGTATCGCGGCCACCGATGTCAGCCGGATTTACCAGCCCTTTGTCCGGCTGGAAACCCAATCGAGCACCACGCCACAATTTGGCCTGGGCCTGGCGATTGTGCGCAAAGTGTTGGACTGGCATCAGGCGCAAATCACGCTGGAAACCACTGCACCAGACGGGGCCAGTTTTTTACTGAGCTTTCCGCTGCGGCACCAGGTCAGCGTCGACTAGACACCGGTGCAGTATCAAGCACATGGCCCGGCGCCGGAGATGAAGTAAAAAAGCCGGCAACATTGCCGGCTTTGTAAAGATCACAGCTTGTCGCCGTTTACTCCTGGTTATGTCCCACTTTCTTTTTGTTAGCCAGGTTGGCTTTCGCTTTGATCAGCCTGTCACGTTTGTACTGTTGATTCGGCGTCAGCGTATTGCGTTTCTCGGCAAACGGGTTTTCGGTGCCACGGAATTCGACCCGCACCGGCGTCCCCATCAGCTGCAGCGATTTGCGGAAATAGTTCATCAGATAACGTTTGTACGAATCCGGTAAATCTTCCACTTGTGTGCCATGGATCACAATCAGCGGCGGGTTATAACCACCAGCGTGCGCGTATTTCAGTTTGACCCGGCGGCCTTTGACCAAAGGTGGTTGATGGTCTTCCTGCGCCATATTCATAATTTTGGTCAGTAACGCGGTATTGACGCGGCGGGTTGCAGAATCAAAAGCTTCTTCAACCGATTCAAACAGGTTACCAACACCTGAACCGTGCAGCGCTGAAATAAAATGCAGACGGGCGAAATCAATAAAGCCAAGGCGGCGGTCCAGCTCGCGTTTCACTTCATCTTTAATGCCATCATCCAGGCCATCCCATTTATTCACCGCAATCACCAGTGAACGGCCGGCATTGAGTACAAAACCGAGGATACTCAAATCCTGCTCTGAGATACCCAGACGCGCATCCAATACCAGGATCACCACGTTGGCATCTTCAATCGCCTGCAGGGTTTTAATGACTGAGAATTTTTCGACGACGTCGTCGATACGGCCGCGGCGGCGCACACCGGCGGTATCAATCAGGGTATATTCGCGTTCACCGCGCTGCATCGGAATGTAAATGGCATCCCGCGTAGTGCCTGGCATATCGTACACAATGACCCGCTCTTCGCCGAGAATGCGGTTGGTCAGCGTCGATTTACCAACGTTCGGCCGGCCAACGATGGCCAGTTTGATATGTTTATCGCGTTGTTCCTGCTCGGCGTCTTCGTCGATGGCATCCAGATCTTCACCGGCTTCAAAAGCAGCTAATCGCTGCTTTTGCTGTTCAGTCAATAACGGCACCAGCGCCTGTTGCAGCAAGGCAGTGACACCACGGCCATGCGCCGCAGCGATTGGATACACTTCACCGATGCCTAAGCTGTAGAAGTCCGCAATAGCAGTGTCGGCATCCAGACCGTCGGTTTTATTGGCGACCAGAAACACGGTTTTATTCACACGGCGGATGTGGTTGGCAATGGCTTCGTCGGCGACGGTTGCGCCGGCACGGGCGTCGACCAGAAACAGCACCACATCAGCTTCGTCGATGGCTTTGAGCGACTGCTCGGCCATCTCGAGTTCAATACCCTCTTCGCTGCCGTCAATACCGCCGGTATCCACTACGATAAATTCCAGGCCTTCGTAGTCTACGGAGCCGTATTTACGGTCGCGGGTCAAACCCGGAAAATCCGCCACCAAAGCGTCGCGGGTGCGGGTCAGGCGGTTAAATAACGTGGATTTTCCCACGTTTGGACGGCCAACAAGGGCAACTACCGGTAACATGTTTCACCTCAATGGCGCTGACACATCCCACGGCGGTCAGCTGCTGTAATCACTTGATTGTCGTCAGAGACGACCGGTTTTGTCGGCCGCAGTCAACACGGCCAAGCCTGGAGCCGCTGCAAGCGACACCTAAGTTTGTAGCAGCTTCGCTGCATTCAGCAACCTGGCTGCGGTGCGAACCGCAGCACCTGGTTCGCAGACAAAAAAAACAGGCCTGCGAACAGGCCTGCTTTGGCATGACTCAGAGCGCAGCCTTTAATCGTTGGTGCGCAGCACGTCGATTTCGCCGTTGCGGGTCTGCAGAATTAAATAGTCAGAGGTCGTGACAGCTTCGGTGTAAAACCCAGAGCTGTCAAACTCGTGCCGCGCCAGGTATTCGCCTTTGTCACGGCTGAACCAATGCAGGTTGCCTTCATTGTCGCCGACAACCACATAGTTTTTGTACACGGCCGGGCCTGTAACAAAATGTTTGTGCAGCGTTTGCTGTGACCAGATCTCTAAACCATTGCGGCTATCAACTGCATAAAGTTTACCTGTTGAATCAACCAGATAAATGATGTTATCAACCACAGTCATGTCGCGGAAACTGGCGTAATCGCGTTTCCAGATGATACGACCGGACCGAAGCTCCATCGCAACCAACTGACCATTGTATGCAATAGCGTAAATTGTACCATTTTGTACGACCGGTGTCGCATCAACGTCAATGATCCGAGCCAGATCGGTCGAGCCTTTAGCAACAGCAATGGCTTCTTCCCAGGCCGGAGCACCTTGTTCAGCAATCAATACACCGACTTTGCCGTTGCCAGTGCCATACACCACACCACCAGCGGCCGGCGCTACCTCAGAAATCCCGCGTAAAGTCAGCAGGGCATTTTCGGATTCATGCATCCAGCGCTGCTCGCCGGTGTCGGGTTGCAATGCAAAAATACGGCCGCCACCGGTATTGACCAGCACAAAACCTTCACCAGCCACAGGAGCAGCTAAGACTTCGCCTTTGACTTTCACCCGCCAAACTTTTTCGCCGGTTTCCGGATTCAGTGCAACCACGTCACCGTCTTCAGTGCCAACCAGCACCTTGTCAAAACCAACGGCGACGCCACCTGCCAGTTTGGCATTGCGTTCATTCCACCAGTGGCTGATACCACCGAATAACGGTGCATCGTCACCATCGCGTAAATCGTAGCTCCACAGCTTATCGCCGTTTTGCAGACTAAAAGCGACCACTTCGCCTTTACGGCTGGCAACAAAAACTTTGTCACCAAAAACTGCTGGCTTGATGTTGGAATCGTAATGTTCGATGCCATCACCGACAGAGCTGCTCCAGACATAATCCGGTTCTACTTTGTTGTCGATCTCCGGCAGAACCAATTCTTCTTCATCATTCGACGAGCAGGCTGCCAGCGTCAGCGCTAACAGAGCCGGCACCAATAAGGTGCGCACAGATAACTTCACAGCAACCTCTTAGCCGGCAACGTGGGCCAGTTCGTTCAGTTTGACATCGAGTAACGGGTTTTTACCGGCTTCAGAGCCAGCCTGCGCTGCTTTATAGGCAGCCAGTGCAGCAACTTCGTCACCGGATTTCAGTAACACGTCGCCTTTCAGCTCATTTTGCTGCGCGGCAAAAGCGGCCGGCATAGTCGCGCTTAAAGTGGCCAGTGCTTCTTTGTATTTCGCCTGTTCAGCCTGTACCCGCGCCAGACGCAGCTGCGCCACAGCCAGTACTTCCGGCACTTTACTGCTGCTAATCACAGCGCTCAGTTGTTGCTCAGCGGCGGCATAATCTTTCAGTACCACGGCTTCTTTGGCTGCCAGCAGCGCGGTTAAATGGCTGTAATTTGAATCTTTGTGATCAGCGATAAATTTTTGCGCATCAACCAGCCAGGCTTTTTTATCTGCACCTTCTGCTGTTGATTTTTCCACCAGCGCTGCATAAGCCGCAGACTGAGTTTCCTGCGCTTCCAGTTGCTTCGCCTGATAATAGCGGAAGCCATATAAACCGCCGAGGCCAATCACGATACCGGCGGCAATTGACAATCCGTGCTCATGGAAAAAACGTTTAATCGCTTCGACTTGTTGTTCTTCGGTATTATAAATTTCCATCAGGAACTCCGTTACACCTGGGCCAGTACTGCGGCCAGATCTGCAATATGGACAGTTTGTTGTGGGTGATCAGCGCGTAACCATTTGACAGTGACCTGCCCGGCTACCAGTTCGTCGTCGCCAAGCAACAGACCTACAGCAGCACCGGATTTGTCCGCGCGTTTTAATTGTTTCTTCAGATTACCACCGCCACAATGCAACATGACGCGTTTACCCGGCAGGGCTAAACGCAGCTGTTCGGCAACAGAAACTGCGGCAAGTTCCGCAGCCTCACCCAGCGGCATCAGATAAACGTCAGCAGCATTGCTGACGGCCGGCAACAGCGGCAGGCTTTGCAATAACAACACCAGCCGCTCTAAACCTAAACCAAAACCAACAGCCGGAGTGGCTTTGCCGCCGAGCTGTTCAACCAGGCCATCATAACGGCCACCGGCACAGACTGTGCCTTGTGAGCCTAAGTTGGTGGTAACCCACTCAAACACGGTTTTGTTGTAATAATCCAGGCCACGCACTAAACGCGGATTGATAGTGTATTCAATACCGGCGGCGCGTAAACGGGCTTGTAAGCCTTCAAAGTGCAGTTTGGATTCTTCATCCAGATGGTCAAGCAACTGTGGCGCTTTGGCCAGCATCTCAGCCATCGCCGGATTTTTGCTGTCCAATACGCGCAGCGGATTGCTGTATAAGCGGCGCTGGCTGTCTTCGTCCAGCAGCTCTTTATGCTGTTCCAGATACGCCACCAGCTTGTCGCGATACGCGGCGCGGGCTTCATTAGAACCCAGTGAATTCAGCTCCAGCCGCACATAAGGTGTCAGGCCAAGTTGTTGCCATAAACGGGCAGACACCAAAATGACTTCGGCGTCGATATCAGGGCCCTGCATACCAAAGACTTCCAGGCCAAACTGATGGAACTGGCGGTAGCGGCCTTTTTGCGGACGTTCGTGACGGAACATCGGGCCCATGTACCACAGCCGCTGTTCCTGGTTGTACAGCAGACCGTTCTGGATACCGGCGCGCACACAACAAGCGGTGCCTTCCGGTCTTAACGTCAGACTGTCACCATTACGATCGGCAAAGGTATACATCTCTTTTTCAACGATGTCTGTGACTTCACCAATCGAGCGTTTAAACAGCTCGGTCATTTCGACGATCGGGAAACGGATCTCGTCATAGCCGTAGCTGTTGACGGTCTGGCGGATCATCTGCTCAACATATTGCCACACCGGGGTATCCTGCGGCAGACAATCGTTCATTCCGCGGATAGCTTGAATTTCTTTAGACACTTAAATACCTGAATATCTTTAAATTATTCTACGTTCTTCACATCGATCAGCTGCTTCTGCGCCGCAAGATACATGCGCACCTGCTGCTCCAGCTGCTCAGCGACAGATTCATTATCAATCCGCAGTTTCTGCCGTTCGCCTTTGAGATAAAAACCACTTTTTTTGCTGGCTCCCGCCACGCCGAGATCTGAGATTAACGCCTCGCCCGGCCCATTGACCACGCACCCTATCACAGATACGGTCAGCGGGTCGACCACATCTTCCAGCCGCTGTTCCAGCTCGTTCATGGTTTTGATCACATCAAATTCCTGCCGCGAACAACTGGGGCAAGCGATGAAATTAATGCCACGCGAACGAATGCGCAGCGATTTCAGAATATCAAACCCGACTTTCACTTCTTCGACCGGGTCAGCCGCCAGCGAAATGCGCAGCGTGTCGCCAATACCTTCTGCCAGCAACATGCCCAAACCAATGGCTGATTTAACCGCGCCTGCACGGGCGCCGCCGGCTTCTGTGATCCCCAGGTGCAGTGGCTGCTCGATTTGTTTGGCTAATAAACGATAAGCACCAACCGCTAAAAACACATCTGAGGCTTTGACGCTGACTTTAAACTGGTCAAAGTTCAGCCGGTCCAGAATTTCGACGTGGCGCATCGCCGATTCGACTAACGCCGCCGGTGTCGGTTCGCCGTATTTTTCCTGAATATCAGCTTCCAGCGAACCACCATTCACACCAATACGAATTGGGATATTGTGAAACCGTGCCGCATCGACCACGGCGCGAATGCGGTCTTCGCGGCCGATATTGCCCGGGTTAATCCGCAAACAATCTGCGCCGTATTCGGCTACTTGCAGGGCGATGCGGTAGTCAAAATGGATGTCAGCCACCACAGGGATCGGCGACTGTTGTTTTATGAGCTTAAATGCTTCCGCCGCGTCCATAGTTGGCACCGACACCCGCACTAAATCAGCACCAGCTGCAGCGATAGCGCGAATTTGCGCCACAGTCGCATCAACATCTGTGGTGCGGGTATTAGTCATCGATTGCACCGCTATCGGCGCATCACCACCAATCAATAAAGAACCAACACGGATTTGTTTGGATTTGCGACGGATAATTGGATTTTCAGCGTACATCTTATTCGGACCCGGTTAATGTCAGGCGCACGACCTGACCTTGCTTATAGCCTGATAAATCAAGAGTTTTCCCACTGAGTGATGCAGTCACCGCAGTAGGATCACCGAAAGTAACTTTGAATGGCGCAGTGCCGGTTAATGTCAGGCTTTGACCGCCATTTTGCATACTGTACGCAAGGCGTTTGCCACTACCATCTGTGACAGCGACCCAACACTGTGCGCTGAATTGCAGCTGTAAAGTCAGCATACCGGTAGTAGCAGCTTCCGACACCGCAGCTGTTGTCTGCGCAGGAGTTGGGTTAACAACCTCAGTGACCGCATTGCCGGTGCCTGCGTTTGTCAGGTCGCCCGTTGCGCCTTGTATCGTCGCAGCAGGCTGCGTTTCCGGCACTGGTTGACTGCGCTCTGTCGTTGCGACGGCCAGCGTGTCTGCAGCGATTGCCGCAGGATTTGTTGCGGCTTGTTGCGGGCTGGACAGCGACGGTGTGGTCACCGTCGGCTCGACCAGCTCAGTCGCCGCTACTTCTGTCGCCGGAGCGGAAAGCGCGGATTCGGGCGCCTTGATCACCACAGCGCTTTGCGTCGGCAGCAGCTGTGGCTGCGTGCTGACCACTGCACTATCAGATTCGGGCAGCATAGCCACCGGTTGTTCGTTCAGCATATGCGTCTGCCAGAACCAAACCAAAAACAAACCAATCAGCAACACCAGTAAAAAATATGTGGCCAGCATAAAACGGCTTTCAGCAGCATCGCGGCTCGTCTTTTTTGAAAAACTATGCATAGTGCTGGCTTGCGGCAAGGTCGCCAGCTGCTGATCAAACTGCGCGAGCAGTTCGGCTTCATCGAGCTTTAATAAGCGGACATAATGCCGCAAATAACCGCGGATAAAAGTAGGCGCTACCTGTGGATCCCATTGACCGCTTTCCAACTGCTGGATCACCATAGCTTTTAGGTTCAGCTGGGCTGCAGCCTGTTCCTGACTGAGGCCCAAAGCTTCGCGGCGTTGGCGCAACAGCGCGCCGGCGCCAGCTTCAGCAAGTGCGACCGGTTTCGTCATAAACCAGTCTCCGCAGGGTCATGCAACCGGATAGTCTGGCCCGGACTTAACACCGCGTCCGTCGGCAGCTGATTCCAGCTAGCCAGTTGCGCCAGCCCCAGATTAAATTTGTAAGCAATGCTAAATAAAGTATCGCCGTCCATCGCCTGATATTCGCGCGGAATTTGCTGTGCGTCAGACAGACGCAGCACCTGACCGGCTTTTAAATCCGCCGGATCTGCCAGTTGGTTCAGGCGCTGTAATTCAGAAACGCTGAGCCGGTATTTACTGGCGATGCGGAATAACGTTTCGCCATATTGTACTTTGTGCGTGGCAGGCGCCTGCCCTGTGGCTTCAGTGGTTGCAGTCACGGCTGTGGTTTTCGCTGGTGCAGTCGGTACCGCCGTAACGTCTGGTTCAGTCGCCACCGGGACTGCAGTGGCGGTATTCATTGAAGCAGTTTCAGATGCGGCAGGAGCAGGCGTTCGCTCCATCAATTGTGGCCCCGTCTCAGTGGTTAAACCAAAAGCTTCGGATTCCGGCGTGAGGCCGGTTTTACGCTTGACCACTTTAATTTTTGGTGTTGCAGCTGGTTTAGCTACCAGATCCGCCGGCTCCAGTCCAAGCAAGCTGGCTTTGTATTGCTGACGCAGCTTTTCTGGCGCTGAAGCGCTGAAATCAGCCGACAGCATCCAGGCGGTTTCCGGCGCGGTCGGATATACCGACAACATAAATTTTTCGGTGCTTTGTTGCTCGGTTTTGTCATCGAGCTGATAGGCAATCATATAACGCAGCAAAGTTGCCTCTGGTGAAACCTGCCCAAGCTCCTGCAAGCGTTTTTGCCAGATCCGTGCTTTTTCCAAATCGCCCTTGGCATAGTTCAGCACTGACAGGTTGTAAACGATAGAATGTTTTACGCCGTTGTGGCGCAACGCCTGTTCCAGATATTGCTGATACTTGTCAAAGTCTTTGCGGCCCAAAGCGCAAAAAGCCAGGTTTTCATAACTGTCGGCCACACGGATATAACCGGGTCGCTTTACTGCAGCCAGCAGCAATTCCTCGGCTTCTTCAAACTTATTGATTTGGCATAGAAAGGCGCCAAAGTTATTGTAAGTGTCGGCGTTATTGTGGTCTTTGCGCAGCGCATCGCGGTAGGCGTCTTCAGCCTGGTCAAACTCGCCAACCTGCTGATAATAATATGCCAGCGCGTTATCGACTTCCGGCATGTCCGGCGCCAGTTCACGGGCTTTTTCCAGATTAAAACGGGCTTGTGAGGTTTCACCACGTTGCAGGTAATTCAGTCCCAGCGACAACCGGGTGCGGGCAATCTGTTTGTTATCGGTCGGACGCTCGCCGGGCACTTTGCTGTCGACAATAGTTGACTCCGAGACGCAACCAAACAGCAGCGTACTACAGAGTCCAATACCAGCAAGCCAACTAAAACGCATAACTGATTGCCTGTCCTTGTCTTTTCAGACCATTTTTACTGAAATTTCCTCACCTTTCATCTGTTTTTTCACCAGACGTTTGGTGCGGTCGATGACATCACCGACCAGCTGCCCACAAGCTGCATCTATATCGTCACCGCGGGTCTTGCGCACTATGACAGTAAAGCCATATTCCTGCA
>CAMLRA010000163.1 GCA_946482325.1 uncultured Chromatiaceae bacterium
CTGAGTTTGCGCTGACCTGGCGTTTTGCGCCGGCGCAGCAACTGGAGTTTTTTGCCGACAGCGTGCGGGCAGAGCTGAAATCCGGTGGCGATCTGCCGCGTACGCCACCGATGAAAGCCGGTGTGTCGTATCAGTATCAGGGCGAAAACTGGTCAGGGCAATTGGGTCTGACCCATTACGCCAAACAAGACAAAATCGCTGTGGATGAAACCGTCACAGCTGGTTACACGCTGGTGGATGCCAATCTGAGCTATGACTTTGATTTGTCTGCACTGGACTTAACCGCCTACCTCAAGGCTACCAACCTGACGGATAAGCTGGGTTTTGTGCATAGTTCTTTTGTCAAAGAAGATGTGCCTTTGCCGGGCCGCTCGGTAGCTTTGGGTCTGACAGCCCGCTTCTGATAGATTTTCCTGTCAGGGTTTTAATGCAAAAACGGCAGCTTCCGCTGCCGTTTTTATTATATTTGCCAGACCTAACTCATACTGTGTAAACCGAGTTTATTACCGGCTACGTCGAGGAACATACCAATATAGCCGTGTTCGCCAATCGACATTTTCTCCATCAGCACAGTGCCACCGGCAGCAGCGATTTTTTCCAGCTGCGCCCCCACTTCAGCACAACCAAAGTAAATAGTGACGCCGACAGTGGCAGGCTCGACATCCGGGCCTTGCACTAAAGCGCCGGCCGAACCGGGTTTACTGTGGTCCGCGGCAAACATCGCCATGGTATAAGGCGGCATTTCCAGCCGTTCAAATGCAAAACCAAAGGCCTGCTGGAAAAACTGCTGGTTTTTGCCAAGGTCAGGTGATGGGATCTCAAACCAGCCAACCGGATTATATTCAACACTCATGTTTCTCGCTCCTGTCAGAATAGCTACCGCTGCTAACAGTAGCAGCAGTGTCTTATTCTGCCAGCGCGTTTATCACATCCGAGTTGGCCGCGCATCACACCTGCCTTAAGGCATCAGCTGTAACAAGGCCTGTAGCGGATGTTTCGGCTTAAAGCCTTCATAGCGTTTAACCTGGCTGCGACAGGAAAACCCGGTCACCAGCAACAAGTCTGGCGCGGTCTGTTGTACCGGACTAGCCCAGCTTAAATCATATAAAGCACGGCTATTCGTCTGATTTTGCGCTTCGTGACCATAAGTCCCGGCCATACCGCAACACCCGGTAGCAACGACCTGCAGTGACAAACCAGCCTGCTGGAAAATCTGCTGCCAACTTTTTTCCGTCGCCGGCAGTGCGGTTTTTTCCGTACAGTGTGCCAGCAACTTAAAGCTGCCTGAGCTTTGCAGCGCCGGCAACGGCTGTCCGACCAGCCATTCATGCAGCAAACTGACCTGATAATCGCCGCGTGCGCTGCCAAGCGCTTTGACATATTCGTCGCGGTACACCAGCACTAAGGACGCATCGAGCCCCAGCAATGGCGCTCCAAGCTGACTAACCTGCTGTAAGAACTCACTGGCGCTTTTGGCAGTCGCAGCAAATTCACGTAAAAAGCCTTTGACGTGCTGCGGTTTGCCGTTTGGTAAAAAAGGCAGCAATACAGGATCAAAACCGAGTTTACGCAGCAAGGCCATTGCATCAGCAACTAAATCAGCTTCATAGAAACTGGTAAAGGGGTCCTGTACCACCAGTACTAATTTGGCCTGTTCCGACGCAGGCATCGCCTGCAAAGCGGCTAAATCAAATGGACGATATTGCTGCACACGCTCTGACAGTACCGGCGTTGACAACAACGGCGTATCGACATATCCCACTACCTTTTTCAGCAACCAGGCGACCGGCGCCAGTTTGACCACGCCGTTGACGAGGCCCGGCGCTTTGGCCAATAACGGCGCTGAACGCTCGATATTGCCGACAATATAATCTTTCAGCGGTCGCAGATAGCGGCTGTGATACAGCTGGATAAATCGTGCACGAAACGATGGCACATCGACTTTAATCGGACACTGACCAGCACAGGCTTTACAGGCCAGACAACCTTCCATTGCCTCCATCACTTCATGCGAAAAATCTGCTTCGCCGCGCCATTTGCCAACGGTATTCTGTACTTTTTGCAGTAAACCGGCCGGACCACTACTCGCCTGCAGCAATTGCTGCTCTTGCGCCAGTACATCTACGCCTTGTTTTTGCATCAACCGCAGCCATTCACGCATCAGGCCCGCCCGGCCTTTTGGACTATGGCGGCGGTCTTTACTGACTTTACTGGACGGGCACATCGGCGAATTTTCTTCGTAGTTAAAACACAGGCCATTGCCATTGCAGCTGGTGGCCGCTTCAAAACTTTGCCGCACCGTCGTTGGGATTTGCCGGTCGAAATAAGCGCGTTTTTGGCCATCGACGCTGACCAGTTGGTCCTGACTTTGCCACGGCGTACAGATTTTTCCGGGATTCATCCGGTTCAGCGGGTCAAATACGCCTTTGATTTTGCGCAGTTCCGCAAACAGGGTTTCACCAAAAAACGCCGGGCCATATTCGCTGCGATAGCCTTTGCCATGCTCGCCCCACATCAAACCGCCGTATTTGGCCGTGAGTGCCACCACTTGATCGGAAATAGTCCGTAGCAGTTGTTCCTGCGCCGGATCACATAAATCCAGCGCAGGACGCACGTGGAGCACCCCGGCATCGACGTGGCCAAACATGCCGTAACTGAGGCCATGGCTATCGAGTAAAGCGCGGAATTCCATAATAAAATCAGCCAGATTCTCTGGCGGGACTGCGGTATCTTCGGTAAATGGCAGCGGCTTTTGCGCGCCTTTGGCATTGCCTAACAGCCCCACTGCTTTTTTGCGCATCGCATAAATCTGCAGAATGGCCTTTGGGTCGTACGTCAGCTGATAGCCAATAATGCCACTTTGACCGGTCGCGACCGCTTCCTGCAGCCGAGCTTCCAGCTGTGCAACCTTCTGTGCCATACCAGCGTCGTCTTCATCATTAAACTCAACCATATTGAGGCCCAACATGGTTTTATCCGGCACATCTTCGATATAGGCCTTAACCTGATGCCAGATAATATCCTGACGGGCCAGATCCAGCACCTTGCTGTCGACAGTTTCAACCGATGTAGCATTGGCTGCGACCAGAAAAGGCGCGTTGCGCAATGCACTTTCAAAACTGTCATATTTGACGTTAACCAGACACTTATGCCGAGCTATCGGCGTGACATTGAGCAGCGCTTCGGTGACAAAACCAAGCGATCCCTCAGAGCCGGTGATAACACGGCCGAGGTCAAATTCAGTTAAATCGGCATTAAACACATGTTCAAGATCATAACCGGTTAAAAACCGGTTCAGCCGCGGGAATTTTGCCAGGATCTCAGTACGAAAATCGCGACAGGTCTGCAGTACCTGGCGATAAATCCGCCCTTCCGGTGTGTCCTGCTGCGCTTTGTCCGTTGCAGCCGCAACTGGCATCGGTGCAGTTTCCAGCACTGTGCCATCTGCCAGTACTGTGGTCAGTGCCAGCACATGGTCGCTGGTTTTACCATACACCAATGAGCCCTGACCTGAGGCGTCGGTGTTAATCATGCCGCCAATAGTGGCGCGGTTTGACGTGGATAAGTCCGGCGCAAAGAAATACCCATGCGGTGCCAGAAAAGCATTGAGCTGATCTTTAATCACGCCTGCCTGTACTCTGACCTGCCGTTTGCTCGGGTCAAAATGCAGAATAGCGCGCATATGGCGGGATAAATCAACCACGATGTGTTCAGTCAGCGCCTGGCCGTTGGTGCCGGTGCCACCACCGCGTGGTGCAAACTTCAGTGCTGAAAATCGGGGCTCAGTCGCCAGCCGGGTCAGTAGTTCAACATCCTGTTGTTGGCGCGGCAACAGCACGGCCTGAGGCAGCGCCTGATAGACGCTGTTGTCGGTAGCAACGGCTAAACGGGAAGCATAACTGGTTTCAATATCGCCAGTGAAACCGGCTTGTTGCAACGACGCGCAAAATTCGGCGACCACTGGCGCTAACGCCTGCTCTGGACTTAACTTCGGGATCATAACGCTGAAAACTGAAGGCAAAGGGTGCCCGAGTATATCACCGGGTTGCCGGGCTATTAAGACCGATTTAGCGGTTCAATCACAGTTTTCTTAATCTTCCTGCCGCTTTTGCAGCACTTCCCCCTCAATCACCAAACCCGGATTCCCCCCGGGTTGCTGAGCACGGGTTTGCCCTTGCGAGGCCGGATTAATGTCGGCAGGTTCGGCGTCCGCTTGCTGCTGACTAAATTGCTGCATATGTGCCTGCATCTGTCGCATCAGTTTACGCTTTTTCCACCACAGATATGGCAGTAACAACACCAATACGGTGGCGACAATCATCAGCAACCAAACGCCGAAAACGAATAGAAACAAAGCCCCGGCTACCAATAACACCAGATTAAACCAACCGGCAGGCCGGCCACCTTTGAACTGAATAAATACCGGACCTTTTTGGCCAAAACCAGGCATAACAACCTCAGATATCTGCTGAATATAATTACTTCTTAACGATATGGGGACGCACAGCGCGATCCCCAGTCCATAATTGTAAAAGAATAATACCGGACTCAGAATCGTCAGTAGATAGTGGCTTGATTGTGCCATGCGGTTTGCTCTGCTTTACTGAGTTAGCTTCACTGCCGGAGACCGTCATGCGTTGGCTTTTGTTATCGCTGCTCTGCACACCGCTTTGGGCCTGCGAACTGAAAGTTCAGGTCAGTGATTTTCCACCCTATTCCTATCAAAAAGATGGCGAATGGCAAGGCAGCCGCGTGGTCTTGTCACAACGTCTGGCACAAAAGCTCAATTGTTCAGTGCGGTTTTTAGACGTCCCCTGGGCACGGGCTCTGCTGCTGATGCAACAAGGCGACATCGATTTAATGTTTAACCTGACACCAACCCCGGACAGACAACACTACATCTGGTTCAGCCGGCCACATCATCTGGAGCGTCTGGCTTTTGCCACGACACTGACAGACCCACAGTGGCAACAGATCAGTTCCATCAAAGCACTTTTCAACTTTCCGGGAACTATCGCTCTGACACAAGGCAGTTTTATGGGGGCACAGATGCAGACGATGCTGCAACAGCCGACTTTTCGGCAAAAAACTATCGAAGTGGCGGAGCGACGGGTGAAAAACGAGCTGGTATTAAAAGACCGCGCGCAGGGGCTGGTTGAAGATTTGGATTATTTACGGTTCGCCAGAGCTAACTTTCCCGAGTATCAGCATCTTGTTATCACGCCTTTGCGGTTAAATGAGACGCTCGTGGCCGCCGGATTCAGCAAAAACTCTGCGCTGGCCTCACAACAAAAACAAATTGAACTGGCGATCGCCGAACTGGATCAGTCCGGCTTGTGGTTCTCTGGATCGCCCTAAATGCAGGCGGCGGCACTGCACAAACAAAAAGCCGCTTCGAAGCGGCTTTTTGTTCCCTATCTACGGTTTTACCGTGACGTTACAGCGCTCTAGCTGCCAAACCCGCTCTACATAGTCTTCAATTGACCGATCCGAGTTAAACTTCGCGACGCTTGCCGTGTTCAGCATAGCTTTACGCGCCCAGCCGCTGCGGTCACGGTACCATGTATCGATTTGTTGCTGTGCTTCGCAGTAAGACGCAAAGTCCGCCAGAACCAGATAATGGTCGCCGCCTTCCAGCAAGCTGCGTTTGATCGCTGCCAGTTCACCCGGCTTACCCGGCGTAAAATAGTCGGTTTCCAGCCAGTCCAGAATGGCCTTCAGTTCCGGATTATTCAGATAATAATCATACGGATTGTAGCCTTGCTGATATAACGCTTTGACTTCGTCGACGGTCAAACCAAAAATCGCAATGTTTTCTGCACCAACTTCTTCAGCAATTTCAATATTGGCGCCATCCAGCGTGCCGACAGTGACGGCACCATTGAGTGCCAGTTTCATATTGCCTGTACCGGACGCTTCTTTCCCTGCTGTAGAGATTTGCTCAGACACATCGGCCGCCGGGATCATTTTCTCGGCGAGGCTGACGCGATAATTCGGCATAAATACGACTTTAATCCGGTTTTTCACCCGTTTGTCGTGGTTGATTTTGTCGGCGATTTTATTGATGGCGTAGATAATTTCTTTCGCCAGTTTATAACCCGGCGCGGCCTTAGCCCCAAACAGGAATACCCGTGGCACCATGTCGTAATCCGGGTTTTGTAAAATCCGGCGATATAAAGCCAGAATATGCAGCAGGTTCAGGTGCTGGCGTTTGTATTCGTGTAAGCGTTTAATCTGCACATCGAATAAAGCGTGCGGGTCAATATCCACACCGGTCAACTTTTTCACTTCGCTGGCAAGCTCGGCTTTATTTTGCTGCTTAATCGCCATGAAAGCGTCTTGCATTGCCGGGTCATCAGCAAAAGCTTTTAACTTGGCAAGCTCGGTCAACTGCGTAGGCCAGCTGGTGCCGATGGTGTTATCCAATAACTTCGCCAGGCGTGGGTTACAGGCTTTTAACCAACGCCGTGGCGTTACGCCGTTGGTGATATTGGTGAATTTATCTGGCCACAGCGCCACCATTTCCGGGAACAAGTCCGACTTCACCAGCTGAGAGTGAATTTCCGCCACGCCATTGACGCGGAATGAACCGACCACACACAAGTGGCCCATCCGCACCATCGGCTCATGACCTTCTTCGATGATCGACAGCTTACGTTTTTTCTCGACATCACCCGGCCAGCGCACATCAACCTGCTCGACCAGGAACCGGCGGTTAATTTCGTAAATAATTTCCAGGTGGCGCGGCAGTACTTTTTCAAATAAACGGACCGGCCAGCGCTCCAGCGCTTCTGGTAACAATGTATGGTTGGTGTAGGCAAAAACGTGCTGACAGATATTCCAGGCGTCGTCCCAGGTCATCTCGGCGCGGTCAACAAGAATCCGCATCAGTTCCGGGATTGCCACCGTCGGGTGTGTGTCGTTTAACTGGATAACCACTTGTTTGGCAAAGTGAGACCAGTCATCCCCCTGCGCTCGTTTGTAACGGCGGATGATGTCTTTGAGCGAACTGGAGCAGAAGAAATACTGCTGAATAAGCCGCAGCTCCTTACCCGCTTCCGTTTCGTCGTTTGGATACAATACCTTGGAGATGGTTTCTGCTTCGATATTCTCGCGCGCTGCGTCGACATAACCGCCCGAGTTAAACACGTCCCAGTTAAAGAAATCACTGGCGCGGCTTTCCCACAGGCGCAATACGTTGACTGAGCTGCCGTTGTAGCCCACCACCGGGATATCCCACGGCACCGCTTTGATGATGCGGCCCGGGTGCCAGACTTTTTTCATCCGGCCTTGTAAGTCATACACCGTTTCAACATAACCGTAGACAGAAATTTCCTGCGCGGATTCCGGCCGGCAAATCTCCCATGGGTTGCCATATTCGCGCCAGGAATCCGGCCGCTCGATTTGCATGCCATGCTGGAA
This sequence comes from uncultured Chromatiaceae bacterium, assembly GCA_946482325.1. The sequence goes on from CAMLRA010000163.1 coordinate 7,423, forward strand.
TTCCTGCTTAAACAGGCCATGTTCATAATGAATGCCATAGCCAATCGCCGGGTAATTTAATGTGGCCATTGAATCGATAAAACAGGCAGCAAGACGGCCCAGGCCGCCATTGCCGAGCGCCATGTCTTCTTCCTGCTCTTCCAGATCTGCGATGTTAATGCCGAGCTCCAGCAGTGCCTGTTTGGCTTCTTCGTAAAAACCCAGATTGTGCAGATTGTTACTGAACAAGCGCCCCATCAGGTATTCCAGACTGAAATAATGCACGGCGCGGGTATTTTGCTGATAGTGCGTGCGCTGGGTATTGCGCAAACCGTCGAACACATATTCGTTGACCGAGGCGCAGGTGGCGCGCCACCAGGCTTGTGGACTGGCTTTGTTGACGTCGGTGCCGAGGGTGCTGTGCAGGTGGCGGACGATGCGTTCTTTCAGTTCAACGGCATTTGGCCGCGCTCCGACAGCAGTCGTGGCAGGAGCAGTCGTAACTTTGGCTTTCATAATAAGGTTCCAGCTGTTAAGGGTCCGATGACCGTCGCTTTATCTGGATCTTAATCGATTAACATCGAAAGTCCAGATCAAAATAATCATGTAACAAAATTACAGAATAGGCCGCGATAAAGCAAGAAACTAAAGGTATTGCTTTGCATTCTGTAACCTAATTACATACGAATGCAAAGCCTTGACAATCAGCCGGCGTGACGAAAGACCTCAGCCACAAAGGCTTTAGCATCTTGTTCCAGCGCGTCGAGGTGCGCGGGGCCGACAAAACTTTCCAGATAGATTTTATAGCTGTTTTCAGTGCCTGACGGCCGTGCCGCAAACCAACCATTGGCAGTGACGACTTTCACACCGCCAATATCAGCCTGATTGCCCGGCGCACGGTTCATTACGGCGAGAATATCATCACCGGCCAGCTTGGTTTGCGTGACGCTGGATACATCAAGTTTTTTCAGCGCCGCTTTTTGTGCCATGGACGCCGGCGCATCGAGGCGGCGGTATAAAGGCGCCCCGTATTTTTCTGTCAGTGCAAGGTACCGCTGATGCGGGTCCATACCGGTTTTGGCATAAATTTCAGCGGCCAACAAACCAAGGATAAAACCGTCTTTGTCAGTCGACCAGACAGTGCCGTCAAAACGCAGAAAACTGGCGCCGGCGCTCTCTTCACCACCAAAACCAAGACTGCCGTCAAATAATCCGGGGACAAACCATTTAAAGCCAACCGGTACTTCGTAGAGTGGCCGTTGCTGGCCTGCAACCACGCGGTCAATCAGCGCACTGGACACCAGGGTTTTGCCGATTTTGACCGACAGCGGCCACTGTGGCCGGTTTGCCAGCAAATAATCGATTGCAACCGCCAGATAATGATTTGGATTGAGCAAACCACCACTTCGGGTGACGATACCATGACGGTCAAAATCCGCGTCGTTGCCAACACCGATATCAAAATCGTCTTTGAGCTTAATCAGATTGGCCATCGACCAGGGCGAGCTGCAATCCATGCGGATTTTGCCGTCTTTATCCAGCGGCATAAAAGCAAAACTCGGGTCAATCTGGTCATTAACAACAGTTAAATCAATGCCATAACGTTTAGCGATAACGGGCCAATATTCAAGGCCCGAACCACCCAGCGGGTCAACACCGATACGGATGCCGGCAGCGCGAATAGCGTCCATATCCACTACATGCTGTAAATCTTCGACATAAGCGCT
>CAMLRA010000164.1 GCA_946482325.1 uncultured Chromatiaceae bacterium
GTGTGGTGATGAGGAGCGGGTGAGGCGTAGCATCGCCCAAGCAGCTTTAACATCATTACGAGAGAATATGGTGGATGGTACTGGGATCGAAACAGTGACCCTCGTGTGGTGATGAGGAGCGGGTGAGGCGTAGCATCGCCCAAGCAGCTTTAACATCAATCCGAGAAAATATGGTGGATGGTACTGGGTTCGAACCAGTGACCCTCGCCTTGTAAGGGCGATGCTCTCCCAGCTGAGCTAACCATCCTGGGGGTATCACAGAAGAATTGGTGGATGCTACTGGGATCGAACCAGTGACCCTCGCCTTGTAAGGGCGATGCTCTCCCAGCTGAGCTAAGCATCCTGGGGCAAACTGTCGGTGGATATGGTGGATGGTACTGGGTTCGAACCAGTGACCCTCGCCTTGTAAGGGCGATGCTCTCCCAGCTGAGCTAACCATCCCGGGAATATCACACGACAACGTTATGGTGGATGGTACTGGGTTCGAACCAGTGACCCTCGCCTTGTAAGGGCGATGCTCTCCCAGCTGAGCTAACCATCCGCATGACGTTCGGCGGTCATTATAGGGACCGGGCTTTTTGTGTCAATAATATTTTTAGATATTACAGCCGGATGCTGCAAAAGTAGGCGTTTCAATCGCAGTTGTTGTCGCCTTGTACAAAAGCTGCCGGCAAATTAACCTTTGCCCTGTCGCTGCGACCAAGCCGTCAAACGAACGGCAGAATGGCAGACAAAACATTGCCACATTGCTACAATAGCGCCCATTTTTCGACAGACCTTCTGGAAGCCTTATGTCTACTGTGACCCGTTTTGCCCCAAGTCCTACCGGTTACCTGCATGTCGGCGGTGCCCGCACTGCGTTATACAGCTGGCTTTACGCCAAAAAAACCGGTGGTAAGTTCATTCTGCGCATTGAAGATACTGATCTGGAACGTTCCACTCAGGCATCTGTCGACGCCATTATGGATGGCATGAACTGGTTGGAGCTGGACTGGGACGACGGCCCGTATTATCAGACCAAACGTTTTGATCTGTATAAAGAAGTCGTAGCGCAGCTGCTGGCCGAAGGCAAAGCGTACAAATGCTTCTGCACGCCGGAAGAAGTGGATGCAATGCGCGAAGCGCAAATGGCCGCCGGCGAAAAACCCAAATACAACGGTATGTGGCGTGACCGTACCGATCATCCGACTGACAAGCCTTATTGCATTCGTTTTAAAAACCCGCTGGATGGCGTCGTGGTCATTGATGACATGATCAAAGGCCGTATCGAAGTAGCCAACGCAGAGCTTGATGATCTAGTCATCGCGCGCAGCGACGGCACCCCAACTTATAACCTGACCGTCGTCGTCGACGACTGGAAAATGGGCGTCACGCATGTTATTCGCGGTGACGACCATGTCAATAACACCCCACGCCAGATGAATATCCTGGCCGCCTTAGGCGCGACGTTACCGAAATACGCGCACGTGCCAATGATCTTGGGAGATGATGGCAAGCGTCTGTCCAAGCGCCATGGCGCTGTTGGTGTGATGCAATACCGCGACAACGGTTTCCTGCCGGAAGCACTGCTGAACTATCTGGTCCGCCTCGGCTGGTCACATGGCGACCAGGAAATTTTCAGTCGCGACGAGCTGGTGGAACTGTTTGATTTGTCTGCCTGTAACCGCGCACCGTCGGCCTTTAATACCGAAAAACTGCTGTGGTTAAATCAGCACTATATCCGTACGTCACCGGTGGCCCATGTCGCCAAGCACTTGCAATGGCATGTCGAAGACCAAAAGCTGGATATCAGCAGTGGCCCAAGTCTGGAACAGCTGATTGCGGTGCAGGGCGAGCGGGTGAAAACGTTAAAAGAGATGATCGAAGTCAGCCGTTATTTCTATGAAGACTTCAGCACTTTTGAAGAAAACGCGGCGAAAAAACATTTACGTCCGGTTGCCGCAGAGCCGTTAAAAGCCGTACAGGCACATTTAGCTGCGTTGACGGAGTGGACTGCTGAAACAGTGCACGCAGCAATCAACAGTGCTGCAGAAAGTTTGGGCCTTGGCATGGGTAAAGTTGGTATGCCGCTGCGGGTCGCAGTGACCGGTGGTGGGAATTCGCCGTCATTGGATGTAACCCTGGCGCTGATTGGCAAAGCGCGTTGTCTGGCGCGCATTGACCTGGCGCTGGCCTTTATCGCTGAGCGTGGCGAAGCGGCGTAAATCTGACTGAACAGGTCCCGCATAAAGCCAGTCAAAGACTGGCTTTATTATTTCGACATCATAGTTTTGGCAGCCTGGCTGCCCTTCGTTTTTTAAAGAGTGTGTTGTGAATAAGTTTTTATCTTTAATGGTGTTAGCGGCAGGAATTTGTGTCGCGTGCGCGGATGCAGTCGCAGCCCAGGCAGAATTTGGCAATAACGTACAGGCGATCCCGCTTGGCCAGTCAAGTTTACCGCAGGAAAAACTGCGCTCCGGCCAGACGTATCAGCAGTTAAAAGAAAATGCCTTTTCGACAGATTCGGCGCTCGGTGGCGACAAAGTCCAGGCGATAGATCCGGATAAAGTCTGGGGCGGCGATATTGAACTGGGCCTGGTGCTGAGTAGCGGCAACACCCAATCAACAGCTATTCGTACTAATGCTGAACTGATGCACGAGCTGACTGATTTTCGGAACAAATATCTGATCCAGACGCTTATTCAGCGCAACAGTCAGTTTGATGAAGCGACCGGCGAGAAAACCCGTTATACCACGGCGCAGCGCGTCAATCTGGTCGGGCAAAGCAACTATAAATTTTATCAGAGCGAGCATAGTATCTTCGGCCGTGCGGCTTACTTAAATGACCGTTTTGGTGCTTTTGAAGAGCAGGGGTCCCTTGCTGCCGGCTATGCCATGCGGGCTTATCAAAGTGGTGATGATTACCTGGATTTGGAAACCGGTCCCGGTATCGCTTATCAGCAAACCAGCGATAAAAATACCAGCAGCGGTATGATCTGGTGGGTTGCTGCCAACCTCGATTATCACTTAACTGAAAGTAATAGTTTTCGCCAGGCGCTGGAATGGTCAGTGTCACTGGATGGCAAAAACTCCAGCTGGCAAAGCCGTTCCAGTCTGACGTCGCAGGTCAATGGCCGGCTGTCGATGCGGTTAAATTTCACGGTCAAATACGATTCCAACCCGGGCCAGTTCCGCCAGAAAACCGACACTGAAACCTCGGCAACCCTGGTGTATTCGTTCTGATGCGTACTTTCGCCCTTTGCGTTGGATTGTGGTTGAGTACAGGCGTTGCGGCAAACGAGGCTTATCACTGGTTATTGCCAGACAGTTATCAGCAGCAGCCGACCGACTCGGTGCTGAGTATCAACTTCAAAAATCCACAGCAAGTGCTGCTGAACTTGAGTTTGTTTGTCGATGACGAGTGGCGCGATGTACCGGCTGAAACCATGCGCGATGAGTTTATTGACGGTTTATTGGCCGTGCCCGGCGTCAAATCCGGCCGGCGTTTTGTGCTGAAATTACCAGCGCAGCAGCTGGGAAACCGTCAAATTCCAACGCGTGATTGGTATTGCCAGGACTGGCAGGGGCCAGGCCTCAACAAAGACAGCAAGCAGATTGGCCGGATTTGTGTATTTGCCGACAAGGCGTTGCGGGTGGTGGTGAGTCTGAACAGCCCGTCACTGCATGCTAAAACTGCAGCGGAAGATTATCAGGCCGCGCTCGCGGGGTTAAGTCTGGATTGGAATGCACTGGTGGCGCTGCGCGATAGTCAGCCGTAGTCACGCCTCCATAAAAAAAACCGCCGATGGCGGTTTTTTCTGCTTGTCTGCCAGCACTGTGATTAGTGCAGTACCCGCGCTTTGAGCGTACCCGGAATGGCTTTTAACTCGTTTAATGCCAGCTCCTGATCATCACTGTCGATATCAATCACCACATAACCGATTTCGGCGTTCGTTTGCAGATATTGGCCGGAAATGTTGATGCCATGGCGGGCAAACGCTTCGTTGATTTTGGTCAGCATGCCCGGCTGGTTTTTGTGGATATGCAGCAGGCGTGAGCGGCCTTTGTGTTCCGGCAGCGATACTTCCGGGAAATTCACTGCAGACAGCGTCGAGCCGTTGTCAGAGTATTTCACCAGTTTACCGGCCACTTCATAACCGATGTTTTCCTGTGCTTCCTGCGTAGAACCACCGATATGCGGCGTCAGGATCACATTGTCAAAAGCACGCAGTGGCGAGACAAATTCTTCGTCGTTGCCGGTTGGTTCCACCGGGAATACGTCAATGGCAGCGCCGGCTAGTTTTTTGCTGGCGAGGGCAGCGGCTAACGCATCGATGTCGACCACAGTACCGCGCGAGGCGTTAATCAAAATAGCACCGGCCTTCATCAGGTCGAGTTCAGCCTCACCAATCATATTTTTGGTTTGTGGCGTTTCCGGCACATGCAGCGTCACTACGTCTGATGTTTTCAGTAAAGTGGAGAAGTCAACTTGCGTCGCGTTGCCCAGTACCAGCTTGTCTTCAATATCGTAAAACTGCACGCGCATCCCGATATTTTCCGCCATGATCGACAATTGTGTACCGATATGGCCATAACCGATGATGCCCAACGTTTTACCACGAGCTTCAAACGACTGGTTGGCGGTTTTTTGCCATTCACCGCGGTGCGCGGCGGCGTTACGCTGTGGTATACCACGCAGCAGCATGATGATTTCACCCAGCACCAGTTCGGCGACAGAACGGGTATTAGAAAACGGCGCGTTAAATACCGGAATAGCCCGGCGCAGCGCGGCATCTAAATCGACCTGATTTGTGCCAATACAGAAACAACCAATAGCCGCCAGCTTTTGAGCTTCGGCCAGCACTTTGTCCGTCAGCTGAGTGCGGGAACGGATACCGATAAAATGCACGTCGCGGATTTTTTCAATCAGCTCGGCTTCGTCTAATGAGGTTTTTAAGTATTCAATATTGCTGTAGCCCTGATTTTTAAAGGTTTGCACAGCACTTTGGTGTAAGCCTTCCAGCAACAGGATTTTGATCTTGTCTTTGGGTAACGAGTACTTTTCCATCTTCACTTCTCTTAATGTTGCAAAATTCTGGCTCGGGCTTTGGTTGTATTATTTTTTCTTATTATTTGATCACGCGTGTGCCATCCGGGCCACCAACCAGCACCACATCTGCAGCGCGGGCGGCAAACAGGCCATTACAGACCACGCCGGTGATTTGATTAATTTGTTGCTCCAGCGCCAGCGCGTCGGTGATCTGTAAGTCATGCACGTCGAGAATGATATTGCCGTTGTCGGTCACCACCGCTTCACGCCAGACCGGACGGCCGCCGAGTTTTTGTAGTTCACGCGCCACATAGTTACGCGCCATCGGGATGACTTCAACCGGCAGAGGGAATTTCCCCAGCACCGCCACTTCTTTGCTGGCATCGACGATACAGACAAATTTGTCCGCGACAGCGGCAACGATTTTTTCGCGGGTTAAGGCGGCGCCGCCACCTTTAATCATATGGCGGAGCGGATTGATTTCATCGGCGCCATCGACATAGACGCTGAAACTGTCGATGTCATTGAGGTCAAACACCTGAATGCCCAGTGCCTGCATTTTTTCGGTACTGGCGATGGAGCTGGAGACTGCGCCTTTGATGTCATTTTTGATGCTGGCTAGGGCGTCGATAAAATGATTCACAGTGGAGCCAGTGCCAACGCCAACGATGCCGTGGCGGGGGACAAATTCCAGTGCAGCCCAGGCGGCGCGTTTTTTCATTTCATCTTGAGAGATTGGGGTAGACATCAGACTGCTCTTTCACGTTTAGCCATACAGACGGATATTATATCGAAAGCGGGGGCCGGCAAAAGGCCAATTTTAGTTTGTGCTGATAAATTCAGTGAATAGCGGGTATTTGTAGGCCTACCAGGCCCGATAAAACAAAAACGCCGCAACAAGTGCGGCGTTTTGTCTTCATTCATGCGGATTAACCGGCGGCTTGCTGCCGGCGTTGCCGGAAATCGTGTAACAGCGACAACACCACATACACGCCAATCACCGGCACTAAACCGTACAGGATGTAATCTTGCAGCTGAGGCAGATACTCGAGTTTCAGTGTCAGCGCCACCAGATACCAGGTGTAAGCGACGTATGCAGCCAGGAAAAGCGCACCTTCGATGCGATTTAAGATAGCGCCGGCGAAGAAAAACGGCACACACAACAGCGCAACCGCCAGCATCACCGGGATATCCAGTTGCGACATTTGCTCGCCGGCCACCAGTGGGATAGGCGACACCAGACCTGACAGACCCAGTACACACAGAATATTAAAGATGTTACTGCCAACCACGTTACCGACCGCGATATCACGTTCACCGCGGATGGTTGCAACGATGGACGTGACCACTTCAGGTAAAGAAGTACCGGCGGCAACAATCGTCAGGCCAATGACCGCCTCGTTGACGCCCCAGGCCGTGGCCAGAGCAATAGCACTTTCAACCAGCCAGCGTGCGCCTAACACCAGTAACGCCAGACCGCCAACGACAAATAACAGGTTTTGCCACATCGGGTGGGGTTCTTTTAGCATGGCTTCAACTTCATCGTCGCCGCCTTCCGCACCTTGCGCTTTGCCTTGTTTAAACAGGAAAAAGGTGTAACTCAGCAAACCGGCGAATAAAACGCCGCATTCGATTTTATCCAGTTGCAGGTCACGCACCATCCACATCACCAATAAAGACACACCAACCATAATCGGTACGTCCTGGCGGATCAGTTGTTTCGAAATCACCAGCGGCATAATCAGCGCGGCAACACCGAGAATAAACAGCACGTTAAAAATATTACTGCCAACCACGTTAGCGATCGCCAGTTCGGCCTGACCGGCATAAGCAGCTTTGACACTGACCGCCAGTTCCGGCGCGCTGGTGCCAAAAGCGACCACAGTTAAACCAATCACCAGGCTCGGCACGCCAAAAGCACCGGCAAGCCGGGCCGCGCCTTTGACCAACAGGTCTGCACCTGCCACTAATAAAATCAGGCCGAGGCCCAGAAATAACCACGTCATCATGTTGTGTCTACCTGCTTGAAATGTTTAGAAACAAATGCGACCAGACTACTGGGATAGTCGTTGAAACTCAATCAAGATTAACCTGAGTGCGCCACAGCTTTGGACGAAGTTTGTCAGCACTACGCCGGTTGCAGTAACAAAAACGGCACCCTCAGGTGCCGTTTGAAACTCGGTGGGTACTGTTTGCTGCTATTTTGCCAGCGTCAGTTTATAACCACTTAAAGAGTTTTGTTCTTTTTCAGCAACCAACAGGTAGTTGCTGCCGCTGGCAAGCTTGGTCAGCTCGGTCTGAGCCAGCAGAATTTTGTTGTTGTTATTGTCTTTATGCACCACGTACATAGTGCATTCACCGGCCAGCAAAGTGATACTGGTTTGCGAGGCATAGTTCAGCGTTGTGACATAATACGGTGTGTTTTCCATGGTGTAGCCGGGTTTAACAAAATACAGGCTAACCTGGTCATAGTCCGGAATGGTATTCACCGCATTAAAGACAAAGTCATAGACCTGCGGCGTTTTGGAATCGGTCACGGTAATAGCGGCAGCTTTGGCGCTGGCGTCCAGATAAAATACGACTGATTTCACTGCGCCCTGGCTTAAGGTCATCAGGCCGTTGCGCATGACTAACGCGCCTTTATCATCGGTCAGACTGACACGATAATCACCGGCCACCACTTCGGTATAGGCACTCAAAGTGTCAATCGGCAGCTTGGCGATAGCAGGCGTCGCAGTTAAATCACCCAGGAACACACTGCCGGTGCCGGTGTCATTGATGGAGTTATAAATCCGGAACTGCGCGTTGCTGGTGATATCTTCCAGCGTGGTGACTGTGGTGGTGTTACCAACTAAATCAATTGCCAGCTTGTTACCGGCCGAAGGACCGGTTGCGCTTCTGAGCACCAGCAGATATTCGGTTTCATAACTCAAGGTCACCGCATCGGATTTAAATAATACGGTTTTGTCGCCGCCTTTGGTGACGTAAAAAATGTAGCTGCCGGTATCATAAGTCTGGAACTGCGTCAGGCCTTTGTAGCTTGCGCTGTTGACCAGTTTGGCGTCGGAAAATGCCTGATCGTCTTCAGAAATGTAAAGGTCGTAGCTGTTGCTGTTATTGACGAGATTCAACATGGCAACTTTGAACTGGTCGTCTAATTCATCATCACGGCTGAATTTAAAACTCAATAGTTCCGGGCTGTTAAAATCACCCAGCATGGCTAAAAAGGTTTTTTCGCCATCGGCTAAGGTCACGGAATCAGTACGCACTGTCGCGGTCTCGCCACTGGCCGGCGTCCAGTTCAGTTCCAAATCGTAACTGCCGCCTTCCATCGTCACCAGACTGGTGGCATCGGCAAAAACGGCAGAACCGATAGCAATCTCATCGTCATCTGCTTCAATCAGCTGCAAAGTCGTACTGGCACTGTTGGCAGAGCCGTTATAAAACTGGATATAAGAATCCGGGTAAGTATCAGAACCACTATCGTCTGAACTGCCGCCGCAAGCGGTCAAAGTAAGGCTACTGATGGCCAGCGCCAGGATACGGAATGTCGACATAACTGCTCTCTATTGACAGGAAAACCGGGGTTTAAACGCGCCAATAGGAGCAGATTTTTTAAGTTAAGTTTCTGATTTTACCGAGCTTTACTGCCCTTAATCAAAGTTTACATAACCTGTCATCAGCTTAAATTTCGATGACACTTTCCTCGTGTTGCTGCAGTGTCCACAGCGCGGCATAGCGGCCTTGTTGCGCCAGTAATTCAGCATGGCTGCCGCTTTCCACCAGTTGGCCTTGTTCCAGTACCAGAATGCGGTCGCAATCGACGACCGTCGACAGGCGATGGGCAATAATGAGCGCAGTATGCTCACGCGCGGCGGTGTGAATGGCTGCCATCACCGCCTGCTCGCTGTGACTGTCAAGGGCTGATGTAGCTTCATCAAAAATCAACACCGGACTACGTTTGAGTAAAGCCCGGGCGATGGCGATGCGTTGTTTTTCACCGCCTGACACTTTTAAACCACGCTCGCCAACTAAAGTGGCATCCCCTTGCGGTAACTGGCGAATGAAATCGCGCAAATGCGCGGCATCA
>CAMLRA010000165.1 GCA_946482325.1 uncultured Chromatiaceae bacterium
GGCTCAATAACGTGCCTGTGACCGGCGCTGATACTGCAGCGACCGACGACCGTACGGCCATCAGCATCAATGTGCTTGGCAACGATACCGATGCAGACAGCGACCCACTGAAAGTGCTCAGTGCCAGCGCGTTGACGGGGACAGTGACTATCGAAGCGGACAACCGGCTGCGCTATACGCCAAAAGCCGGCTTCAGTGGTACTGATACGGTCAGTTATCGGGTCAGTGACGGTTTTGGTGGTGAGGCGAACGGTCAGGTCAATGTGACTGTGACGGCTTACCAGACCGTCGCTGTCAGCAACAAATCATCCGGTGGTGCAGTCTCAGCGTTGTGGCTGATGGCGCTGATGCTGCTCGGGTTGGGGCGTCGGTACAGTGTGCTGTTGTTACTGCCGCTAGCCGGTGCGGTGCAGGCGGGGGATTGGCAAATTCAGCTGGGGGCGGGCCAGAGTAAAGTGTCGCAGTCGGATGCTGCGTTGCAACAGGCTTTGCCGGCCGGGACTGTACGCAGTATTGATGATTCTGATCAGGCGCTGAGTTTGAGTCTGCAGTATCAGCTGTTCGAGCGGCTGGATGCTGAACTCGGTTACCTCGACCTTGGCGAGGGGCGGGCCGATCTTGCGGCGGACACCTTGACGCCAACGCAGTATCATCAGACTGTCCGACAGCTGACGCCGGTGCTGGGTGATGGCGTATTTGCCGGCCTGCGAATTGGCTTGTGGCAACAATACGGCTGGCGTTTACAACTTCCTCTGGGTATGTACAGGTGGAAAAGTGACCTGACCAGCACGATGAACGGCAGTACTTTGCAAAGTGAGATGGATGGTACAGATCTGTACTACGGTTTGGCGCTGCAATATCTGCATGATGCGCATTGGGCAGCGGGCATCAGCTGGCAGCACATTGCACTAGAACCGGAAGATATCCGGGTGTTGCAATTTACGCTCAGTTATCGTTTTTGACATTCAGGCCGGGTCACTGTACTGCACTAAAAAGCCGCTGCGCTCAGCGGCTTTTATCGGAGATTTGTGCAGGTTTACAAAGGCTGTACGCCATACTCAGCCTGCGCTTCCTGTTGCAGGTTGTTTAATCCAACAAACACGGCCTGACTGGCTGTTTCCATCTTGTCGTAACAACTCAGAATATGTTCCTGGATCGTTTGCTCTCGCTGCCAGTCCAAATCAATAGAGTCGAGCAGTAAATGCACAATTTGGTGGACCTGTTGGTGCGGATGTTCCAGCGAGCGGTATCCAGGTAAATGACCAAACAGTGTGCGGCCATCGCCCAGATACCATTTACCCATCCGGCAGTTTTGATGGTCAACTTTGACCGCATTGGCTTCCTGACTGTGAGTGCCGGCATTAAAAGCGGCATAAGCATTTTGTTTGTAGACAATATGGTCCACTTTAACCAACGAGGTGAAGGTGGTAATACGGGCCTTTTGCACTTGTTGCTGTGCCTGCCCGGCATTTGCTGCCAGTGCTACAAAGCTCTGCTGCAGTGAATTCAGTTGCTGCATCATCACCGCAGCGCTGTCATTGAGTTGCTGTTGATGATGCAAAATACCTTCGCTTTGACGCTGAAATTGACCGACGACCTGATTAATTTCACCGGTGGCCTTTTTGGTATGTTCAGCCAGAGTTTTCACTTCCTGCGCCACTACTGCAAAGCCCCGACCATGCTCACCGGCTCGTGCTGCTTCGATGGCCGCGTTTAAGGCCAGCAGATTAGTCTGGTCAGCAATACTGCCAATCAGGTCCAATATACCGTTAATTTGTGCGCCCATGGCATTGAGTGCAATCACTGCATCACGGCTTTGCTCAGTGCGTTCTTTGTTGATAACGAAACTATCCATTACCTGAGCAATAGTGGCGCTGCTGTCTGTGGCCCGTTCGGCAGTGGCTGAGGCTATTTGGCCAATCTGCACGATTTGCTCAGTGATTTGCGACAGATCCTGCTGTGTCATATGCAGGTTGCTTTTCGTGTTCAGTGCATTCATCGACTGCATCGATGACAGCAGGCGATTCTTCACCACGTTCCGGTAGTTTTGTTCGACCTGGTCAATGGCTTTATTGATATCAATTAGCGACTGATGAAAGCCACCACTCATACCACCGGACTGTGCTGGCCGGCCAAAGCGCTCTTGCTCAACACGTGTGAAAGTAGTGCCTACTTCACGGAAGTAGGTTTCCAGCTGGTCAAACATTTCATTGACTTCCCAAGCCACCTGACCAACTTCACCCATATTCGGGACATTTGTGATCCTGGCACTGAAATCACCATCGCGGGCATTTTTCAGAATATCGCGGATTTGCTGCAGAACCCGCAGTGGCACGGCCACTCGTCTGAATGCCAGCGTACTGCCGAGTACGGTCAACACATACAGACCCCAAGACACAAACCAAGGCATTGCCGGGATGCTGTTCAGACTCAGGATCAGGAATAAAATCAGATTAAAGCTGACCAACAGCAAGGCAAATTTAGAGCCCCAGAACAAATTTTTCATAGCTGCCAAAGTCCTCTTCAATCATTTGTATCAACCAGCGCATGGATTGCTCACCCCGGTCGGCTGGGTATTGTTGTTCGATTTGCCGCATGTGGCGGTAAATGGGGATCACTTTATCGACGGCGGATTTGTTGGGTTTGCGTCGGCAGGAGAAATAACCCGTGTGTCGTTTTTGTGCATCAAACACGGGTGACACGTTGGCAAAGACCCAATAGTTGTCACCGTTTTTTGCCCTGTTATTGACGTAAGCAAAACACTCTTCTCTGGCAGCGATTTGTTGCCACATGAACTTAAACAGGCCTTTGGGCATGTCAGGGTGGCGCACAATATTTTGCGGCTGCCCCAGCAGTTCAGCTTCGCGATAACCGGAGATTTGCATAAAAGTCCGGTTGGCATAGCTGATGATGCCGTTTAAGTCGGTTTTGGTAACAATAAAAGACTCCTCGTCCAGACTAATCTCGCGACCAGTCAATGGCGATTGTGACTGCATAGGCGGTTGTTCTCCCAGCGTGGTTTGACACAACAGCGGCAGGTCTGCGCATACAGACACCATGCAGCCTTGTGAGGTGAGGCGGTTTTGTACCGCAAGTGTAAATGAACTGATGGCGACGTTTTGCTCAATTCCCCTTTGTTCTGATTCAGATCAATGGCTTTGAATATTTTTTGTCATTGCGACCAATCGCCGCTCCTGCCGGCTAAATGTTTTGCGGCAAAGCCCTGCGCTGTGATTAACTGGTTTTATCGTCATGAATAAGCTTGCAGCCATGACCTGGCTGCGCAGCAGAGGGACATCATCTTGTTATTAAATCGTTGTTCGCTGGCATTGTTGCTGGCTGGTTTGACCGGGGCGGCCAGTGCCGACAGTTTATATCAACTGGATTTGGCCGGGCATGAGCGGCATCAGATAGCGGTGAGCGCCCGGTTTGTGCTGAGCGATGCGGCGCCGTTGCTGCTGCAGATGTCGTCGGCATCGCCGGGTCGCTACGCCCGCCACGACTTTGCCAAAAATATTTATGCGCTCAAAGCTCTGGATGGGCAGGGCAACCCGCTGGCCTTAGAGCGTCTGTCGCCGACCAGCTGGCAAGTCAGCGGTCATCAGGGCGAAGTGCAAGTCAGTTATCTGTTATTTGGCAATCATGCCGATGGCACTTATAACCAGATCGACAGCCGCCACGTGCATTTAAATATGCCAGCATCGTTGTTATTTGCGCCGGCGCTGCGGGCAGCTCCGGCTACTATCAGCTTTAAAGCTATTCCCGACGGCTGGCGGACTGCGACTCAGCTGTATCCACAGCCCGATGGCACGCTCAAAGCACCACAGCTGGACTATCTGATGGATAGCCCGCTGGAGCTGAGCGAGCATCAGCTTTACAGTTTTAGTCAGCCTTCAGCCGGCAAAACCTACCAGATTGAACTGGCGCTGCATCATGCTGGCAGTGCCGATGAAGCGAAAGTACTGCTGGAAAAAACGCAGGCAGTGGTCAGGCAACAGCAAGCGATTTTTGGTGAACTGCCGGATTTTGCTAACCAGAGGTATACCTTTATTGCGGACTATTTGCCGGGCGTCGATGGCGATGGCATGGAGCACCGCAATTCGACCGTCGTGACCAGCGACAGCTCGCTGGCGCAAAATGAATTCAGCCAGATTGAAACCATTTCGCATGAGTTTTTTCATGCCTGGAATGTCGAGCGCATCCGGCCGAAAAACCTCGAACCATTTGATTACAGCCAGACCAATATGAGTGACGCACTGTGGTTTGCCGAAGGTTTTACCAACTACTACGGCAAACTGGCTTTGAAGCGCAGCAGTCACTTTGATTTGGACACTTATCTGGAAAAAGTGCAAAAGCCACTGAATCAAACGCTGCAAACGCCGGCGCGGCGCTGGTCAGGCCCGGCGGCGGTCAGTCAGCAGGCGGTGTTTGTTGATGCCGGAGTGGCGGTGGATAAAACCAACTATGGCAATCACTTCCTGTCGTATTACACCTACGGCGAAGTTGTGGCACTGGCGCTGGATTTAACGCTGCGCACGCAGTACAACAGCGATTTGGACGCGCTGGTGCAGCTGATGTGGCAACGATTTGGTAAACCGGAACAACCTTATCAGCTGGCGGACATTCAGCAGGCGCTGGCCGAAGTCAGCGGTGATGCCGACTTTGCTGCAGCGTTTTTCCGTGACAGCATTTATGGCCCGGCTTTACCGGATTTTGCTGCGTTGTTCGCGCAAATGGGTTTAACGCTGCAGCCGGAAGATGCGGAAAAAGCCTGGCTCGGGCCTTTGACGCTGGAGACCTTTGGCGATGCGGTGCGGGTGCAGTCGGTCTCGCGCGATGGCAGCCCCTGGGCCAGCGCTGGTATCACCGACGGTGATTTGTTGCTGAAGCTTGGCGCGGTGCGGTTGCGCTCCGCTGACGACATTGATACTGCGCTCAAAGCGGCCCGGCCCGGTGATGTGCTGGCGCTGCAATACCGTCGTTTTGACCGTGAGCACACAGTGCAAATCACCGTCGCGGCGGATCCGGCGCTGAAGCTGAGCCTGGATAAAAAAGCCAGCCGCGCCAGTGTGAAGCGCCGCGATGCCTGGTTAGGGGCAAAAAAATAACAGCGTTGCTTCATACCTGATCAAAGCAAAGGCCGGTGTTCAACCGGCCTTTTTTATGGCGATTGATCTGCGCATTGGTGTTCAAACGACGCTGGCGACCACCTGGTATATGCCATGTAACATCAAATAAAACAGTGCCAGCAGGGTGGTGTTCAGGCTGTATTTCACCACTTTGTATAAGCGTGGTTTGGTCTTTTTCATCGTTTTGCCCTGACCAAGCAGCGGTGAGACTTTGGCAAACAAAGCGCTGGCTTTACCGACTTTATCTTCAGCGGTATTCGGCACCACGGTGGTCCGTACCAGAAAACCATAAAAGAAATTAAACACCCGGCCCGGCCAGTACATTGGTCTTTCGATGTCGCACATCAGGATCAGGCGGTACTGGTCCGTATCATTGCGGACAAAGTGCGGAAAAGTCTCATCAAAAATAAAGGCTTCGCCATCGCGCCAGTGCGCAGCTTTGCCATCGACATTAATAAAACAGTCCGGTGAGTTTGGCACCATCAGGCCAAAATGGTAACGCAATGAACAGGCCAGCGGGTCCGAATGAATCGTGAGTTGCGAATGCGGCGGCAGAATCGAAAACATCGCGCCTTTGATTTCGGGGATTTTTTGCAAAATCGCCAGCGTCTGTGGGCAGGCCTTTTTTGCGCTCTTGTGCTGATAGCCATACCAGCACAGATAAAACTTGCTCCAGCCATATTTAAAAAAGGTTCTGAAACCAACGTCATAATAACCAGGGCTGCCGGGTTCATTGGTCTGGCAAAACGCTTTGTTGTCAAACAGGGCTTTGGCTTCTGCCAGAATGGTCGGGTAATGCTGTTGAATTAAATGCAAATTTTTATACTGTGCCGGGTCGATATAAGCGCCTTGCGCTTTGCGCTTGGTGAACAAATACAACACGCAGTTAAAAGGCGCGAAAATCGGCCAGCTTTTACGTAAATACTGGCTGAAACTCTGATAACGGGCGTCACCGCGTAAGCGATACACATAAAAAATCGTGGCAGAAAACCAGCAGAGAATAAACAGCGTGAATAGCATAGAGATCCTTGTTGTTATTGTTATGTCTGTGGTTGGCTGCACAAGTTTTCAGGGACTTCAGCTCAGCACAGATGGATGACGTTCAAATGACAGCGCCGGACAAAGCTCCGGCGCTGGTTAACTTAGCTGGTTCTGCGGGCGCTTGTCCAGAGGCCAGCGCAGGATAAAGTCAGTGTAACCATGACCGGGACTTTGCGCCGCATCAGGCGCAGATACGGCGCTGATTTCTCCACCATGCAGCATCACTATCGACTGCACCATAGCAAGGCCCAGACCTGCGCCATCGCTGTGGCGTTGTCGTGACGGATCGGCACGGTAAAAGCGTTCAAACAACCGTGGTAAATGCTCGGGTGCTATCACAGGCCCGTTGTTGCGGATACAGATTTCCAGTTGTCCCGGCAGCGTGTTAACCCGGACCCAGACCGTGCTATCCGCGTCCGCGTGGCGAATGGCATTGGACAGCAGATTCGACAGCGCCCGTTGCAGCATCACTTTGTCGGCCTGCAGTAAAACATCTGGCCCCTGATATTGCAGGCGGATGTTGCGCTCATCGGCAATGAATTCAAAAAAATCAAACAGCTGCCGGCATAGCGGCTCTAAGGCAACAGCTTCTGGTTGCAGTTTAATCAGGCCATGGTCAGTTTTGGCCAGCCATAACATGTCGCTGACCATTTTTGCCAGCCGCTCCTGTTCTTCCAGATTGGAATACAGCAGTTCGCGGTACTCTTCCAGACTGCGGTCTTTACTGAGGCTGACCTGCGTTTGCGTGATCAGGTTACTGAGCGGCGTGCGCAGCTCGTGGGCAATGTCGGCCGAAAACTCAGACAGTCGGCTGAAACCCTGCTGCAGGTTTTCAATCATTTGGTTAAAACTTTGCACCAGTTCAGCCAGTTCTGCCGGTACCTGACCTGGTTCCAGCCGCAGGTGCAATTTTTCCGTGCTGATCTGACGGATATCATTACTGAGCTGGCGCAGCGGCAACAAGCCCTGGCGCACTCCCAGCCAGGCCGCCAGTAAAATCAGTGCCACGGCGCCGGCGATGGTCAGCCACAAAGTCCAGCGCAGCAGGTGCAGGTAATGCAGGTGAAATTCCATTTCCATGGCAACGGCGATTTGCTGGCCTTTTGGCCCTTGCAAAATTGCGCCGCGATAAGTGTGATTGTCCTGATCCCAGCTGACAAGGTCGGCCGGCGTGATCTGACTGACAGGGCGGGTCAGACGAAATAGCGGTGTTAAATCCGCACCATCGGCACTGAGGGCCGGTTTTGCTGTGGCATCCAACACCAGATAATAGGTCTGATGATGGCCGGTTAACACCTGATGCAGGCTGGCATGATGTTGCTGCGGTGGTAGCGCCGGGTCGTGCAGCGTATGTAGTACTGAATGCGCCACTGCCTGCAGTTCGCCGGCGTCTTGTTCGGCAAAATGCGCTTCGATAGAATTTTGCAGCATGGTGGCCAGCAAGGCCGCACAGAGTAAAACTGCGGTGGCGACAAACAACATCACCCGGCTGGCGAGGGATAACGGGCGCTGCTTTGGCAGCGATACCTCATCAGGCATCCGGTACCTCCAGCTTATAACCCATGCCGCGTACGGTATGTATGAGTTTGACCGCATAGTCGTCGTCGACTTTACTGCGCAGGCGGCGCACTGCAACATCAATGACATTGGTATCGGAATCAAAATTCATATCCCAGACCTGACTGGCGATTAATGAGCGCGGCAACACTTCTCCTTCCCGGCGTAGCAGCAATTCCAGCAAGGCGAATTCTTTTGGCGTCAGATTGAGTTTTTTACCGCCACGGCTGGCTTTGCGTTTGCTGATCTCCAGCACCAAATCAGCCGCCTGTAACCGATCAGCCTGCGGCGCCAGCTGGCCACGCCTGAGTAAAGTGTGGGCCCGCGCCAGTAATTCGTTAAAAGCAAAAGGTTTCACCAGATAATCGTCGGCGCCTTGTTCCAGTCCGCGCACCCGGTCATCGACAGTATCCAGCGCGCTTAACAGCAATACCGGCGTATGGCGGTTAGCCTCCCGCAGCGCTTTCACAATGCGCAGGCCATCGACGTCGGGCAACATGACGTCGAGAATGATCAGCTCGAAATCTTCAGTCATCGCCAAATGATGGCCGTCCAGACCATTGCGGCATAAAGTCGGATTAAAACCGGCTTCAGTAAAGCCCTGTTTCAGGTAATCTCCGGTTTTCACTTCGTCTTCGACAATCAATAAACGCATCAGCTGTCTCTTCAGATCCTGACTTTCAGCGGGTGTAGCATAACAGCTTAGAGTGAAGGGGGGCAGCCAACAATCCGATGACTGCCGGATGACAATGTTGTCATGTGCCTGAGCTGTTGCAGATAGGAATACTGACGTCGCTTTACAGTGAGCTGATGACGCAGTAATTTAACTGCTCTTACCAGTCATGATCAGGACCGCCAGTCGGAGTATTCGTATGCAGACTTCTGACTTATTGCCATTTATCGCCTCTGTGTTCCAGCAAATGCCGTTTAACCAACTATTGGGTCTGCGGGTCACTGAGTTTTCTGCCGAACGTGCTGAGGTGCGTTTTGACTGGAAAACCGAACTGGTCGGTAATCCGGTGCAGCAAATTCTGCATGGCGGTGTGATAGCCTCAGTGCTCGATGTGGTTGGTGGCATTATGGCGGTGTCCAGTGCCTTGGTCAGGATCGACACCACAGATCCGAGTCAACTGGCCGCCAAATTGGGCAAAATGAGCACTATCGATATCCGCACCGACTATTTACGCCCCGGCCGCGGCGCAGAATTTATCGCGACAGCGCAGGTGATTCGCTCCGGTAACAAAGTCTGTGTCTGCCGGATGGAACTGCACAACAACGAAGGCCTACACATAGCCCTCGGCACCGGAACATATCTGGTGGGGTAAAAACGGGATCTCAACAGGCAACTAATGTTGCCTGTTGCCGTTTTTACGCCCTGAGCTCT
>CAMLRA010000166.1 GCA_946482325.1 uncultured Chromatiaceae bacterium
AATCGCCTTCAGCCACACCGTCGGCATGCAACCAGCGGATCCTTGGTTGATGCAGGTACATGGCGCCTTGCGCAAATGGCCGCAACTTTTCATCTTTTGGTGTGTTGATCATAATCATGCCGACAGCGCCTTTTTCCGCGGCTGTGCGGGCTTTTAATGAAGCGATGTGCGCGGCTTCTTCACTTGGCAGTGACTCCGGGCGGCCCGGCAGCATCACCACAACTTTGCCTTTGACATCTAAGCCGGCGTAGTCGTCGATACCAAATTCTTTTGACACCAGGCCATAACCGACAAACACCAGGCCGGCACTGACATCCACTTTGCCTTCATGGCTGCTGGGGCCTGTCATAAATTGTTTCGGGAAGGCGAAATCGGTCGCTTTGCCGTCTACAGTCAGGCTCAGTTTCGGGCTGGATTGCACTAACTTGCTTTGTTTCATGGGGACCGGCTGCAAATAGCCTTCGGTGCCTGCCGGTTTTAAACCTAACTGGTGGAAATTGCTGGCGATATACTGGCTGGCAATCATGTGGCCCACGCTGCCGGTATCACGGCCGGCGAGGGCGTCGTCAGCTAAAAATAACATGTGCGCTTCAACACGCTCAGCAATGGCACGCTGGCTGTTTTCCTGATTCGCGACCGGTGTTACTGCCGCTGCGGCAGGCTGTGGCTGGCTGGTTTGCTGGCATGCGCCAAGCGCCAGTGCTGACCCGAGGGTCAGCCAGTGAATTGTTTTCATTTGTGTTCCTGTGAAATGATGACTGACGATTCACGTTGCCATCTTGTTATGAAATCAGCTGTTTTTAACAGATCCTGCCGAGGCTAGCATAAAAGCAAACAACCGCCCAAGCAGGCGGTTGTTACAATCGATGACTGCTGCGACGAAATGCGCAGAATCAAAGGCAGGTGGCGCTGAGTCGGACCGGATTAATCGGCCAGGGCGCCCGGCATCTCTTCGTCGGCCGCCGGCTCAATACGTTTGGCCAGCACTTTGTCGATGCGTTTGCCGTCCATATCGACGATTTCCAGCAACCAGTCATCCAGTTCCACTTTGTCGGCAGTTTGCGGAATTTTACCCAGCAACATCATGATGAGGCCGTTTAGCGTCTGGTAGCGTTTGCTGTCTTCTTCTGGCAACTTACTGATGCCTAAGCAATCTTTTAAGTCGATGACCGGCAGCAGACCGTCGAGTAAATAGGAGCCGTCGTCACGTTGCACCACCATCAGGTCCTGTTCGGCAGAATCGGCCTGATTAAATTCACCGGTCAGCGCGTCCATTAAGTCTTGTAGTGTCACTAAACCTTTGAGATCACCGTATTCATCGACGACAAACACCATCTGGCTGCCGGAGCTGCGGAAGTGCTCCAGCAATTCCATACCGGTTAAGCTGTCTGGCACAAAGTTACAAGGCTGTGCCAGCTGTTGCAGGTCGTTCAGCGTGCCGGCCACTGACTGCGCCAACAGCTGTTTGGCGGAAATAATACCAATCAATTCATCGGCGTGGCCTTTGCAAATCGGAAACCGCGAGTGCGGCGACTGCATCACGCGCTGCATGTTTTCTTCAAGCGGTAATTCGATATCGAGAAACACGATGTCAGAACGCGGTACCATCAAGGACGAAATGCTGCGCTCATCCAGGCGAAAAACGTTTTTCACCATGGTATGTTCGGTATGTTCAATCACACCGCTGCTGGAACCTTCCTGTAGCAGGGCCTGAATGTCTTCGTGTGTGACATTGGATTCCTGACTATGGGCGAAACCAAACACCCGCATCAGGCCATGGGTAGAACCAGACAATAACCAGACAAAAGGCTTAGTCAGCATGGCAAGCGCCAGCATTGGTTTGGCCATAATGCAGGCGATGGTCTCAGCGCTGATTTGGCCAATGCGTTTTGGCACCAGTTCACCGACGACGATTGAGACATAAGTCACGACCACAACCACTAACACAGTAGAGAAAATCGAGCTGAAGGCTTCGGACAGGCCATAACTTTGCAGCCACATTGAGAACGGGCCTGCCAGCACGGCTTCACCGAAAATACCGTTTAAGATACCAATCGAGGTGATACCAATCTGTACTGTCGATAAAAATTGCGTTGGGTCCTCGGCCAGTTTTAGCGCGATGGCGGCAGAGGAGCGGCCGTTGTGGGCCAGGGCTGTCAGACGTGATTTGCGTGCTGTGACAATGGCTATTTCCGACATGGCAAATAAGCCGTTTAACAAAATCAGACTAACAAGTATGAGGATTTCCATATAAACCATAAGGTGACTGAGGAAAGCCGAGTATATCAAAAACTTGTGTCAGGTATAGGGGCTGTTCAGCGGGATGTCAGGTTCGGACGCTGAGAACAGGAACTTCTGCGGCAAAAACCTACAGAAATCAGCTGAAGATCAGCGAAAATCCCAGAGTTGCTGTGGCGTCAGTACCAGCGGCAGAGGCACGTCCCAGGGTTCCACCGGCACTGCTTCCACTCGTTGACATTGATGGGCCAGACCGACTAACAGCGGCTTTTGGCTGGTTTTTGGCAGCGTTGCCAGCGTGCGGTCGTAAAAACCACCGCCCATACCGAGGCGCTGGCCTTTGGCATCAAAGGCTACCAGTGGCATAAATATCAGATCAAGCTGTGCGGGTAATGCGATGGCAGTGACGTCCGGTTTTGGTTCGCGGATGCCGAATTTATTGCAGTGCATCGTTGTATTGGCATCATAGCGCTGAAACAGTAAATAACCCGGCGTAAAAGGGTGCAGCACCGGCAGATACAGGGTTTTACCTTGCTGCTGCAGGTAAGCAAGCAGCGGTGCGGTGTCGAGTTCACCGTCATTACTCAGATACAGTGCAATATGCTGGGCTTGCTGTAGCTCGGAAAGTTGTTGCGCTTGCAGAACTAATAAGGCGGCACATTCTGCCTGGAATTCAGCACTTAATTGCTGCCGGGCTTTACGCACTTGCTGGCGAATTTGTTTACGCAGTGTTGGTTTGTCAGCGCCGGGCTGAAAGTCAATAGAGAAAGCGGGAGATAACGCGGGATTGGCTTGCTGCAACTTGAGCATACTCCGAAAGTGTTCTCCGAATTGCCGTGACCGGCGTAAGCCCTTGAACCAGAGGTTCAAGGCGGGAATCCAATCAGCACCGCAGGCTTCCCGGTACGGGCCGGGCTTGCACAATAGCACTGGAGAAGAAACCCTGATGTAAAGAATTATCGGCTCAGGGACATCAGCCAGTCACAAACAACTCAGAGAACGTTGCCAGTATATCACCGGAATCCGGCGAATTAAGCCTTATTCGTCGCTCTTTTTCGCTTCCAGCAACTCATTGCACAAATTTAGCGCAATCATCAACAACACATCTTCAGCGCCATGTACACCTGGCTGGTAACGGGTGTTGCTGACACGGCTTTCCAATTCGCTCAGCGCCGCCTGCAGTTTTTCTTCCTGGCCGGCCGGGCAGGAAATTTTCATGTGGCGGCCTAACACCGCGATAGTCAGCTGTTTTGGTTTATTCGGATTGGCGGCTGGTTTTTGCGCTTTTGGATACATAGTGTCTGCTTTTCTGGTGACTACAGCGGCCGCGGCCACTGTTTGGTTAATTAGTTCAGGGCGGTGCGCGCTTGGCGCTCAGAAAGCCCGGTGTTAGCATAGTGACATTCACACTGCCTGATGATGCTGTTATGCCTAAACATCCTTTAATGAATTTCGACCTCTGGACCAGCGCTTTAGACCAAAATGCGCTGATGGCGTCGGCAGCTGAGCTGCACGGCCTGATCGCCGGCATGTTAAGTGCCGGTGTCCCGGCGGATGCGAATCAGATTCTACCAGTTTTACACGACTTCTTAAACGACGGGCAAGCGGTCAATGCAGCTTTAAAAAGCCAGATCAGCGAACTCATCACCGAAACAGCGCGTCAGCTGGCCGACGAAGAGCTGGGGTTTAGCCCGTTGCTGCCAAGCGACGACGATGCGCTGCCGGAACGACTGGAAGCATTAGTTGAATGGGCGCAGGCGTTTTTAGTCGGTTTTGCCATTCAGCAAACCGATTTGTCGATTGTCGCCGAAGAAGTGCGCGACGCGGTTGAACAGTTAACCGAAGTGACCCGTATTGATATCTACACGCCGGATGACAGCAGCGAAGCAGAAAACGAAGAGTCGTATTTCCTGGTGCTGGAACACGTGCGCGTGATGGTGCTGACCTGCTTCTGTGAAGTCGGTCAGAAGTTTGCGGCGGCGGAAGTTGCCAGTCAAACGCTGCACTGAGTTGTGCTTTGCCGCAGAACATCTGAACACCAAGAACATTCTGTATAAGAGGCCCTGATGACGCCGCAACCACAAATTCCGCTGGTGCCTGTCGCTGTATATGCCAACCGTCGCGCCGAGCTGCTGGCTAGTTTAACCCCTGGCTCAGTGCTGGTGCATTGCGCCGCACCGGAAGTTGTCCGCAGTCGCGACACTGATTTTCCGTATCGTCAGGACAGCGACTTGCTGTATCTGACCGGTTTCCCGGAGCCCGAAGCCTGGCTGATTTTAAGTAAAGCTGCCGACGGCGCTTGCCATGAATTGTTGTTGTGCCGGCCGAAAGACGAGCTGGCTGAAGTCTGGCAAGGCCGGCGTTTTGGCCCGGCAGTCGCCGCGCAGCACTTTGGTGTGCCGGCTTTGTGCAACGACGTGCTGGAGCATGAACTGCTGCAGGCGCTCAATGGCAAACAGACGTTGGTGTTCGCGCAGGGCGCTTATGCGGAACTTGACGCGAAAATTTTCCAGACGCTGCAAACGCTTCGCACTTATCCTAAACGCGGTTACAGCGCGCCGGTGCATATTCAGGATTTACGTCCGCTCACGGCTGAACTGCGCTTATTTAAAGACGAACACGAAATTGCGCTGATGCGTGAGGCTGGCCGTATCAGTGCCGGTGCGCATAAACGCGCTATGCAGATTGCCGCGCCTGGCGTCTATGAATATCAGCTGGAAGCCGAAATTCGCCATTTCTGCGCCATGCATGGTGCGCGGCACCAGGCGTATAACATCATTGTCGGCGGTGGCGAAAATGGCTGTATTTTGCATTACACCGACAATAGTGATGCGCTCAAAGACGGCGATTTAGTGTTGATTGACGCCGGCGGCGAACTGGCCGGTTATGCTGCCGATATCACCCGTACCTTCCCGGTGAATGGCAAATTTACGCCTGATCAGGCTGCTTTGTATCAGGTGGTGTTAGACGCGCAATATGCCGCCTGCGCTGCAGTCAAACCCGGCAACAGCACACGCGACACCGTCGCTGCGGTTATGACTGAACTGACCCGTGGTTTACGTGATTTAGGTATTTTACACGGCGACCTGCCGACCCTAATCGCCGAACAAGCCTGTAAAAAGTATTTTATTCATGGCCTTGGCCACTGGCTCGGCCTTGACGTGCATGATGTCGGCGCATACAAAGTTGCCGACATAGAGCGGCCATTTGAACCCGGCATGGTGCTGACAATTGAGCCAGGTTTATACATTCCGACCGGCTCAGACTGTGACCCGCGCTGGTGGGGCATGGCAGTACGAATTGAAGATGATTTGTTGGTGATCAAAGACGGCCATCTGAATCTGACTGACACTGCGCCCAAAACCATCGCTGAGATTGAAGCATGGATGGCCGGCCGTTCGTTTTAACCGCGGCCCAAAAAGCTCAAAATACACAGCCATAAAAGCGCAGCTATAGCACAGGAGCAGGTGTGAGTTCAGCCCAAAGCACTGCAACAGCAAAAGAAGACGAATTTGATCTGGTGATCGCCGGCGGCGGCATGACCGGCGCTATGCTGGCGCTGCAAATCAGCCGGCAGCTGCCGGCGCTGCGGATTGCGATTGTTGAACAACAGGCGGAGCAACAGCCAGCACAAAGCGCCGCACAACATAGTGCAGAGCCAGCCACCCAATTTACCAGCAGCTTTGACAGCCGCAGCATTGCGCTGTCTGCCGGCAGTGTGGCTTTACTGGCAGAGTGGGGCATCTGGCCGGAGCTCAAATCACACGCCTGTGCGATTGAGCATATTCAGGTGTCTGACCGCGGCCATTTTGGTAAAAGTCGGTTGACGGCAGCTGAGTTTGGCCGGAGCGCTTTGGGTTATGTGATTGAAATTGAATGGATTGGGCGGTTGTTGTATCAGCAGTTACAACAAGTGCCGGCTTCACAACTCGTCTGGTTCAGGCCTGATCAAATCAGCGCTATCCGCGCCGACCGTGACTACCGGCATTTACAGCTACAAAGTGGCACCGCGCTTCGCTGCCGTTTGTTAGTGCTGTGTGAAGGCGGCGATTCACCGAGCCGGTCGCTCGCCGGCATTGATGGGATACAACACGATTATCAGCAAAGTGCACTGATCGCGAACATCGCGCTGTCCACGCCACATCAGGGCAAAGCCTTTGAGCGTTTCACCACCGATGGCCCGTTGGCACTATTGCCGCTGACGCAACAACGTTATTCGTTGGTCTGGACTTGTCAGCCTGAGCAGGCATTAGCGCTCAAAGCCTTGCCGGAGACCGAATTTATCGCTG
The DNA here is from genome assembly GCA_946482325.1 of uncultured Chromatiaceae bacterium. Next base: position 6,528 of record CAMLRA010000166.1, read on the forward strand.
CGCTGCAACAGGCATTTGGTTATAGCGCCGGGGTTTTTAGCGGCGTCGGTAACCGCGTGGTGTATCCGCTGAAATTAAAAACCGCCGCCAAAGCCGCTGACCACCGCCTGGTGCTGTGTGGTAACAGTCTGCATAACCTACATCCGATCGCTGGTCAGGGCTTTAATCTGGCGCTCAGGGATTTAGATGCGCTGCTGCAGCTATTGGCTCTGAAATGCTCTGATGCTGAACCGCAGGACGCTGGCGCTTATGGCTTAACCCGGCAATATCAGCAACTGCGAAGCGCCGACATGGCGCAGGTGGTCGGTTTTACCGACAGTCTGGTGCGGTTATTCTCCAACGACAGTAAGTTGCTGGCACTAGGCCGCAGTATTGGCCTGAGTGTGTTAAACCAGTGCGATATGTTAAAGCAGCCGTTTGCCGCGTTGACGATGGGGCTGTCGCCGCTTGCCAGCCAAAAACAACAAATAGCACAGCAACAACTCACGCATCCTCAGCAAGCTGACCGCCATGGGGCTCTTCTAGCGGCCTCTCATGCGGCGAAAGCAGCCGCCACCGGACAATCATCATGTTAGATACCGATATTCTGATCACCGGCGCCGGCAGTGCTGGCCTGACTTTGGCTTTACTGCTTGCCAAAAATTGCCCGGATTTACCAATCACATTGCTGGAACAAGGCCCGGCACCTGTTGCAGGGGCGGCACAGCTCAACCGCGTCAGCGCGCTGAATTTGGCGTCGCAGCGGGTGTTGGACAGTCTTGGCGTCTGGCAGCTGTTAACTGCCAAACCGGCGTATCAACAGATGCAGGTGTGGGAAGCAGACAGCTTTGCCCGCATTGAATTTGCCACCTCAGATTTAGGCGCACTCGATGCGGCGGCCATGAGCGGTGATGCGGCACTCGGCTGGATAGTCGACAATGAAGAACTGCGTAGCTGTTTATATCAACGGGCACTGCAATATCCGAATATCCAATGGAAGTTTGATGCGCGCATCACACAAATCAGCGCCAGTGAGCGGCAGAATCTGCTGACACTCGCTGACGGCAGCGCCTATATCAGTAAGTTGCTGGTCGGTGCTGACGGCGCCAACTCCATGGTGCGTGAACAGTTAAAAATGCCATTGGCGTTCTGGGATTACGATCATCACGGTTTAGTTGCTGTGGTGCGGACCAGCGAACCGCATCAGGCCACTGCGCGTCAGGTGTTTTTGCCGACCGGACCATTGGCTTTATTGCCGCTCTCTGATCCTCACCTTGTTTCAATCGTCTGGAGTGTGGCGCCAGAGCGCGCGGCCGAGCTGATTGCTTTAACGCCTGAACAATTTAATCAGGCGCTGACTGCGGCGAGTCAGTCGGTGCTGGGTGTGCTTGCGGTACAAAGCGAGCGGCGTAGTTATCCGCTGAAAATGCGTTATGCCAGCCAATGGCTGAAACATAATGCTGTATTGGTGGCAGACGCAGCCCATACCATTCATCCGCTCGCCGGGCAGGGGATGAACCTCGGTCTGATGGATGTTTGTGCATTAGCAGAACTAATAGTACAAAATATCTCCACTGGTCGAACCTGTAACGAGCAGCGCATGTTGCGGCAATACGAGCGCTGGCGAAAAGCTGAGGCGCAACAGATGATTGCGTTGATGGAAGCCTTTAAACGCGGCTTTATGCTGCAGCATCCTTTGGCCAAGCTGGTACGAGCTGTTGGCATGGCGGCGACCAATCAGCTGGCACCGGTGAAGCGGCAGCTGCTGGCGGCAGCGCTGGGTGACCAGGGGGATTTGCCAGCCGTGGCGCGGCCTGGCGTCATCTCGCTGTAATGGTTCGCTGTGAGTGCTGCAATGCCCCTTGTTTTCGGATTATAAAATCTAATCGAAAAGGGGCTATTTGACCCCGAGTCCATCAGTTATAATCCGGGCCATCTTTTGGTGGCCAGTCGGTGATAGCGGCATCCGCCCGACTGACTGTGTCACTTTCTGCCCTTACAGGTTAAATACCTAGACCGCCGGCTATGTACCGGCTCCAGAGGAAAGTACTGATGGCTCAACAAACTGTGTTATACGCAAAACATCTTGAAGCTGGCGCAAAAGTGGTCGACTTCCACGGCTGGGACATGCCGCTGCACTACGGTTCACAGATTGAAGAGCACCACGCCGTGCGTCAGGACGCCGGTATGTTCGACGTGTCGCACATGACTATCGTTGACCTCAAAGGCAGCCGCACCCGCGAATTTCTCCGTTTCTTATTGGCCAACGACGTGGCCAAACTGACTGTCCCTGGCAAAGCCTTATACAGCGGCATGCTGAATGAAGCCGGCGGCGTCATCGACGACCTGATTGTTTATTTTCTGACTGAAGATTTTTTCCGCTTAGTGGTCAACTCCGCCACCCGCGAAAAAGATTTAGCGTGGATCAACGCGCAAGCCAAAGCCTTTGACGTTAGCGTCACTGAGCGTCCTGAATTCGCGATGATCGCAGTACAAGGCCCGAACGCCAAAGCCAAAGTCGCGACAATCCTTTCCGCTGAACAACAAGCTGCAGTCGCTGGCATGAAACCATTTTTTGGTGTGCAGG
>CAMLRA010000167.1 GCA_946482325.1 uncultured Chromatiaceae bacterium
GCAGGCAATGCTGAAATTATCAGGTCATGTCAGCGCGCTGGACCTGAACAACAACAGTTTTACCATTGGCAGCACCATGTTTGTGGTCACACCGCAGACTTTGCTCAAAGACGATTCAAATCGGGCAATCCGTTATTTTGATTTGAAATCGCTGGTGATCAACGATTACGTCGAAGTCGCAGCTTTTAAAAATGCGGATGGAATGAACGTCGCACTGAAGGTTGAGCGGGAAAACAGCGGCTCCGCCGACGGCAGTATCGAATTAAAAGGTGTACCGTCGGCGATTGATGCGAATGGTTTTACCTTGTTTGGTAAAATCGTTGTGACCGACGCGAATACCCGCTACGAAACTAATGATGCGCTGTTGAGCAAATCAGAGTTTTTTAACCTGCTGAATACATCCACTGTTGTCGAAGTCCGCGCTGTTGCCTCGGGCAATCAACTGCTTGCTGTCACACTTGCAATTGACTCTGACCAAGATGACGACAACGACCATAAGCCTGGTAAAGTCGAGTTTAAAGGGGCTGTTATCGCTAAAGCCAGCCAACAAATCGACGTGAACGGCTATAAAATTTTGCTGACTCCATCCACCAAACTACAACTTGGCAAAACAAAAAACCTGACTCCTTCGGCGTTTATTGCCGGCCTGCAGGTTGGTGAAATAGTCAAAGTTGAAGGCATGACAGATTTGAACAAGGTTGTTACCGCAACGGAAGTGGAAGCGGAACGAGATACCGATTAGGTTCCTGAATGGATAGCCACTAACACAACTGAGCGAAGAACAGACTTCGCTCAGTTTGAAGTAATCCAACCGATAAACAACAGTCCCCTGCCACTGGCTTTGCGCGAGCAAACCGGCCAGCAATATTAATTACAGCTGCAGACGTATCTAAAGCATTGGTTTAAAACTAGATTTTGCATGGTGGTCAACCGAAGTGGTCAACGTCTGCATGCTTCTCGTGATAGAAATCGCTCGGTACGGCTTGATAGTTAAGAAATTCTAAGGAATTTGGTGCCTAGGGTCGGACTCGAACCGACACGATTATTCATCGGCGGATTTTGAATCCGCTGCGTCTACCGATTTCGCCACCTAGGCATTCAGGGGGTCTTGCTGGGGTAAACATCCGCATTATACAAAGCCGCCCCGCCCCTGCAAGTAAAATCTCAGTCCTGACAATCAATTGCACAATTTTGCAGCAGTGTTGAGTGCTGTATACGCTGTGAATGCAAAATCCGCCCTGTGCATAGCCGTGTTGTCATTGATGCACAGCGCTGACCCGCAGCCAATGCTCTTCTATCTGAATGCCATCTTCCAGTCCCTGGTGGAGCCAGTGGTCGCCTTGGATCCGACACTGAAAATGATAAGTTTTGCCCTGTAGTCGCGCTAATGAAGTGGCGTCAACCTGTTCGTGGTAACCCTTGGCATCAATGCTGAAACTGCCGGAGGCAGCCACTTCAAATTTTCCGTCTGGCTGCCAGGTGATAAAACTGAAATGACGGCCAGCGATGAGTTTGCGGCTTTTAGTTTGTTGGTCTTTGATTTCGCCGACCACTTTGCCGCTTTGGTCGCGGTAAATCGCCGACTGCAGTTCCCAGCTGCCCTGCAACGCAGTGCTGGTGCAGCTGCTTTGGGCACTGGCACTGCTGGTGACAGTCAGAGCGCCACACAGCAGCGTGGTCATCAGCAAGACATGGTGGAATTTGCTTTTAGTTCCGCTACAAACAAACGACATAGTGTGCTCCCATATAATTGACAACGCTGTCAACTTGCCTGAATTTCGCACAATGAGCAAGTTTGAGCAGAGACCAAAGCTGACGCCTGCCAAATCATCATGCTAGACTGCCGCCGGTTCTGAACTGGAGTCTCTATGTATACTGAAGCCCCCCGTGCCAGCCTGCTGCGCCGCTTATCTGCCATCATGTATGACCTTTTAGTCATTTGTGCGATCTGGATGTTTGCGATGGCGCTGGCGCTCGCCGCTGTGGCTGTGCTGGCCAAAACCGGTGTGATTTCGTTAACGGGTTATCAGGACGAAGCTGAATATATTCAAAAACATGCGATCTGGTTTCAGCTATACAGCACGGCCTGCATCGGTTGGTTTTATCTGTATTTCTGGGTCAAGGCCGGCCAAACGCTGGGGATGCGTGCCTGGCGGATGTTGCTGATCAGTGCCGATGGTAAGCCACTGACACTGCGCCAGGCCTTTATCCGGCTGGTGACATCGTTAGGCGGTATCGGTAATTTCTGGTTGTGGCTGCGCTGGGGCAAGGGGCTGGCGCTACAAGACCAACTAGCCGGCACTATTGTGGTGGTGCTGACCAAAGAACAAAGCCGCGCTTTGAATTTACACCGCGATGCACGCTAACTGAAGTTTTACAGCTATAGCCATATGACGTTGACGAAAGTACGGTACAGCATGTCACGCCCAGCGTGTGACGTCCAACGTGTGACGTCCAACGTGTGACGTCCAACGGACTTCGCTTGCCGGATCTACCCGCGTTTTTGCATTAAATAAACAGCAACCCCGATAAACAACAAACTCGGCGCGACAGCGCCTAATAAAGGCGGCAACTGGTAGACCAGGGCGACGGGGCCAAAGACTTCGTTCGCCATATAAAAACCGAAACCGGTCAGGATGCCCATCAGCACACGGGCCGCCATCGTCACACTACGTAAAGGGCCAAAAATAAACGACAACGCCAGTAGCAGCATCGCGACAATCGTCAACGGCTGAGTGGCCTTACGCCAGTACGCCAGCTGATACCGGCTGCTTTCCTGCTGATTGACCTGACGATACTCGATGTACTCGGCGAGCCCCTTTAAACTCAGCAGCTCAGGTTTAATCGACATCACACCGAGTTTGTCCGGCGTTAACGTCGAGCGCCAGCGTTGCTCCGGCCAACGGTGCTTTTCGATTTTTTCATCCCGAAACGCCAACCGGCTGACATCCTGCAGCTGCCAGACGCCATTAAAAAAGCTGGCGGCCCGCGCATGCACAATGGCCTGCAAGGCTAAATCCGGTGTGAATTCAAAAATGGTGATGTCTTTTAAATCACCACCATCCGACACTTGCCGGATATTAACAAAATCGTCGCCGTCTTTGGCCCAGACGCCTTGCTGCGCTGCCAGCAAATCGCCACCGGAAATCGCTTTGGCTTTGAGTTCGCGGGCAAATTTCTCTGCCGTTGGTGCACCCCACTCAGCCACGGCCATCACCAGCACCATCATCAGTAAGGCAGTTTTCATCACTGAACTGATGATATTAAGCCGTGACAAGCCAGCCGCCTGCATCACCACCAGCTCGCTGTTGCTGGCAAGCATGCCAAGGCCAATCAGGCCACCTATCAGGGCCGCCATCGGGAAAAAGGTCACCAAATCACCGGGAATAGTAAACAGGCTAAACATGGCCGCTACTAACACCGTGTAGTCACCCCGGTCGGTCAGGCGAAGCTGGTCAATAAAGCGGAACATACCGGATAACACCAAAAGCACCGTCAGGCTCAGTAACGTGGTGGATAAAATGATCCGGCCAATATAAACATCAATTATTTTAAGCATGCTGACTCCGGCCCCGGCCATTCAGGCGTGCAGCGAAACGCTGATAACCGGCGCGGCTTTGCAGTAACAATAAGACTCCAAGCGCCAACGCCAGACCATGGATCCACCACATGCCCAGCGCTGCCGGAATTTTTTCGTTTTCAATCAGATTGCGGCAGACAATCAATAAAATGTAATACCCCAGGAATAAGGCCAAGGCTGGCAATAATTTACCGAATTTACCCTGGCGCGGATTCACCCGGCTAAGCGGCACCGCCAGCAGCATCAAAATAGGGATTGAAATCGGGATCGCCAACCGCCAGTGCCATTCGGCTTTGGCTTCTGCGCTGTCAACGGCCAACAACTGGTCGGTTGGTAAAGAACTTAGTTTACGCCGGCGTTGTTCAACTTGTTGTTCCCGGATTTGAATGTCGTAGCGGCCAAATTCCAGCACATCAAACTGTGGCGAATCGACCGAACCGGCATAACGCCGGCCGTTGCTGAGCACCAGCCGCTGTGCGCCGTTACTGTCCTCGGCCACGGCACCGGTTTCGGCATACACCACGGAGCCGGTTAAATTATCTTCGCTGGCCGACTGCGCCAGAAAGACGCGGGATAACTGCGTACCATCGCGATTCATGTCCTGCACAAACACCACGGCTTTTTCGTTGGAGGTTTGCTGGAATCGACCGGGTAACAGCGTCGACAAGCCGGAATCGGCATCGGCTTTCGCCATAATCTCGTATTCGCGCTCAGCCGCCCATGGGCTTAAATACATCATCAGGCCCGCTGCCGCCAGCCCCATCAACAGGCTCAGGATCAGCGTCAGCCGCGTCACATACCACTCACTGATGCCAGTGGCATGTAACACCGTCATTTCACTTTCGGCGTAAATGCGGCTGTAGGCCACCAAAACGCCTAAAAATGCCGCTAATGGCAGGATCAACACGGCCAACTGCGGTAATTTCAAAGAAATCAGCGTCAGCACCAGCTGGCCCGGTAATTCGCCTTCGGAGGCGTCCGCCAGTATTTTCACGAAGCGCTGGCTTAAGATGATGGTGATCAGGATCAGAAATACTGCGAGCTGAGATTTAAATACTTCACCAATCAAGTAGCGAAAAACAATCAAAAAAGCCCCCTAAAAACCAGTCTTTTTGCTGGCGCGCTGGCAATTTTTAAGTAAACTGGATATTTATAGCAATTATTATCAACGAAACTGCAGCGGATTCCGAGCTTTTTTATCGGCTCAGACCAGCTCTTTATCAAGCATAGCGCCCGGTCCGGCCCCCTGCTGCATTTTGCCTCTTAGAATCAGGAGTCCCCATGGAGTTCAGCGTTAAAAGCGGAAGTCCGGAAAAACAACGCAGTGCCTGCATTGTCGTTGGTGTCTATGAGCCACGCCGGCTGTCTGCGGTGGCTGAACAACTGGACAAAATCAGCGAAGGTTACATCAGCAATCTGTTACGCCGCGGCGACCTCGAAGGCAAGCCAGGCCAAATGTTATTGCTGCATCATGTACCCAACGTGCTCAGTGAACGAGTCCTGCTGGTGGGCTGTGGTAAAGAACGCGAATTAGACGAGCGCCAGTATCGGCAAATCATCGCCAAAACCATCAGTACACTGAATGAAACCGGTTCAATGGAAGCGGTGTGTTTCTTATCTGAGCTGCACGTGAAAGGCCGCGACACTTATTGGAAAGTGCGCCATGCCGTTGAAACGACTCAAGATTGCCTGTACGTCTTCGACAAACTAAAAAGCAAAAAAGATGAAACACGCCGGCCACTGCGTAAAATCGTCTTTAACGTGCCGACCCGGCGTGACCTGACTATCGGCGAAAAAGCCGTCGAGCATGGCCTGGCTGTCGCTGCCGGCATTAAACAATGTAAAGACGTCGGCAATATGCCGCCGAATATCTGTACGCCACTGTGGCTGTCAGAACAGGCACAAAAGCTTACCGAGTTGTCCGATAAAGTGAAGGTGGAAGTGCTGGGTACTGCGGAAATGTCCGCGCTTGGTATGAATTCTTACCTCGCGGTAGCGCGTGGTTCAGAAAACCCTGCGGCGATGGCGGTCATCCATTATCAGGGCGCCGGCGATAACAGCGCGCCTGTGGTGCTGGTCGGCAAAGGCCTGACCTTCGACACCGGCGGCATCAGCATTAAGCCGTCTGATGCGATGGACGAGATGAAATACGATATGTGTGGCGCGGCTTCGGTGCTTGGCACTATGCAAGCAGCAGTCTCACTGGGCTTACCGCTGAATATCATCGGCGTGCTGGCCGCGGCGGAAAACATGCCGGACGGCAATGCTTACCGGCCAGGTGACATTCTGACGACGATGTCAGGCCAGACCGTCGAAGTGCTGAATACTGACGCTGAAGGCCGCTTGGTGCTGTGTGACGCGCTGACGTATGTCGAGCGTTTTGACCCGGACGTGGTCATCGATGTGGCGACCTTAACCGGCGCTTGTGTCATTGCGCTCGGGAAACACGCCTCTGGCCTGCTGAGTAACCACAATCCGCTGGCGCATGAAATTTTGAATGCATCCGAGCAAAGTGGTGACCGTGCCTGGCGTTTGCCACTGTGGGATGATTATCAGGATCAGCTGGAAAGCCCGTTTGCCGACTTCAGCAACCTCGGTGGCCGCGCGGCAGGCACTATCACGGCAGCCTGTTTCCTGTCGCGTTTTACCCGTAAATACAACTGGGCGCACCTGGATATCGCCGGCACCGCCTGGCGCAGTGGTGGTAAAGACAAAGGCTCCACCGGCAGACCGGTCGCGATGCTGACGCAGTTTTTAATCAACCGCGCCGGTCATCATCCGCAGGATTAACCCAAACAACAGGTCGGTGGTGAGCATCGTCCGGTTGTCAAAGAGTGCGAATTGATGCAAGTGCAATTTTATTTGCTGCAACAAGATGAGCTGGCCGGTATGCCGGCTCATTTTGCTTTGACTTGTCAGCTCTGTGCCGACTTGTTCCGTGCCAATCAGCGTGTCTTTGTCTACTGCCCAAATCAACAAGACGCCGAGGCGGTCGATGAGGTATTATGGCAGTTTGACGCTGAACGCTTTGTGCCACACAACCTGGCCGGTGAAGGCCCTGCGCGCGGTGCGCCGGTTGAGATCAGCTGGCAGGGTCCAAGGACCAGCCGCCAGGTACTGATTAACCTCACCGACACTGTGCCCGCTTTTGCCAACCGCTTCAGTCAAATCATCGAATTTGTGCCGGCAGCTGAACAAGGCAAAGCTGCGGCGCGACAAAAATTTAAACATTACCGTCAGCTTGGGGTCGAGCCACAAACGCGAACCCCCGAATAAGTTGTTGATGAGATCAGGCAGATACCATGGAAAAAACATTTAATCCGAGTCAAATCGAGCAGGCAATGTACAACGCCTGGGAAAGCAAAGGCTATTTTAGGCCCTCAGGTGATAACAGCAACGGTGCTTACTGCATCATGATCCCGCCGCCAAACGTCACCGGCAGCCTGCACATGGGCCACGCGTTCCAGCAAACCATCATGGACGCCCTGACCCGCTACAAACGCATGTTGGGAAAAAACACCTTGTGGCAGGTTGGTACTGACCACGCCGGTATCGCCACGCAAATGGTGGTCGAGCGTAAACTGGCAGCCGCAGGCTTACCGGACCGCCACGCGATGGGCCGCGATGCCTTTATCGAAAAAGTCTGGGAATGGAAGGCCGAATCCGGCGGCACTATCACCTCACAAATGCGCCGCCTCGGTAACTCTGTCGACTGGGACAAAGAACGTTTCACCATGGATGAAGGCCTGTCCAATGCAGTGCAGGAAGTGTTTGTCCGTTTGTATGAAGATGACCTGATTTACCGCGGCAAACGCCTGGTGAACTGGGACCCGAAACTGCACACAGCCATTTCTGACTTAGAAGTTGAAAACAAAGAACAGCGCGGCCATTTCTGGCATTTGCGTTACCCGCTGGCTGATGGCATCAAAACGCTGGATGGCAAAGATTATATCGTCGTCGCCACCACCCGGCCTGAGACCATGCTCGGTGACACCGCTGTTGCGGTAAACCCGGACGACGAACGTTATCAGTCGTTGATTGGCAAAGACATTCTGCTGCCGCTGGTCAATCGCCGCATCAGCATCATCGCTGACGATCACGCCGACAAAGACAAAGGCTCAGGCTGTGTGAAAATCACGCCGGCGCACGACTTTAATGACTACGAAGTCGGTAAACGCCATGGCCTCACCATGATCAACGTAATGACGCCGGATGCCACTATCCGTGCCAGCGGTGAATGTTTCTTTACGAATGGCGAAGAAAATACGGCACTAGAAGCGCCAATTCCGGCGGAATACGCTGGCCTTGACCGTTTCGCTGCCCGCAAAGCCATCGTTGCGGCCTTAGACGCACAAGGTTTGTTGGACAAAGTTGAAGAGCTGACCAATACGCTGCCATACGGTGACCGCTCAGGCGTCGTGATCGAGCCAATGCTGACCGACCAGTGGTATGTCCGTGTCGCTCCTATGGCGAAAACGGCGATCGAAGCAGTCGAAAACGGCGACATCCAGTTTGTGCCAAAACAATACGAAAACATGTATTACAGCTGGATGCGGGACATTCAGGACTGGTGTATTTCCCGTCAACTGTGGTGGGGTCACCGTATTCCGGCCTGGTATGCCGCGGATGGCAAAGTCTACGTTGGTCGCAATGAAGCCGAAGTGCGCGCTAAACATGGCCTGGATGACAGCGTGTCGCTGCGTCAGGACAACGACGTATTAGACACCTGGTTCTCGTCCGCGCTGTGGACTTTCTCCACGCTGGGCTGGCCGGACAATACCGAAGATTTAAAAACCTTCCACCCGACTGACGTGCTGGTAACAGGTTTTGACATCATTTTCTTCTGGGTTGCCCGGATGATCATGATGACGATGCATTTCATCAAAGACGAAAACGGCAAGCCGCAAGTACCGTTTAAGACGGTGTATGTCACAGGCCTTATCCGCGACGAAAACGGCGACAAAATGTCGAAGTCTAAGGGTAACGTCATCGATCCGCTGGATATGATTGACGGCATTAGCCTCGAAGATTTACTGGAAAAACGCACCAGCAACATGATGCAGCCGCAGTTGGCAGAGAAAATCGCCAACCAAACGAAAAAACAATTCCCGGAAGGCATTGAAGCCACCGGCACTGATGCGCTGCGTTTCACGCTGGCAGCACTGGCGTCGACCGGCCGTGATATCAACTGGGATATGAAGCGTCTCGAAGGCTACCGTAACTTCGTCAACAAGCTGTGGAACGCCAGCCGTTACGTCACGATGATGACCGAAGAAAAAGACACTGGCCTCAATGGTGGCGACATCGAACTGTCGCTGGCCGACCAGTGGATTTTAAGCCAGTATCAGGAAACAGTAACGCAGTTCCGCCAGTATCTCGACAGCTAC
>CAMLRA010000168.1 GCA_946482325.1 uncultured Chromatiaceae bacterium
TGAAGATGGTGTCTGGCGTTTTAAAGATGGCGAAGCCTTCTACAATATGGCGTTGGAACGCACCACCACTACCAAAATGACCGCTGATGAAATACACCAGCTCGGTCTGACTGAAGTCGCGCGTATTCATGATGAAATGAAAGCCATCATGCAAAAAGTTGGTTTTAAAGGCGATCTGCAGGCATTTTTTGCGTTTATGCGCGATGACGCCCAGTTCTATTACCCGGACACTGCCGAAGGCAAGGCCGCTTATCTTGCCGAAGCCACCCGGTTGATTGACCATATGAAATCGCAGCTTGATAGTCTGTTTCTGGTCAAACCCAAAGCCGACCTGATTGTCAAAGCCGTCGAACCATTTCGCGAAGAATCGGCCGGCAAAGCCTTTTATCAGCAACCATCGATGGACGGTAAAAGACCGGGCACTTATTACGCCAATCTGCATAACATGAAAGACATGCCGAAATATCAGATGGAAGCACTGGCCTATCATGAAGGCATTCCGGGCCACCATATGCAAATCGCCATCGCGCAGGAGCTGGGTGACTTACCGAAGTTCCGCAAATTTGGCGGTTACACAGCTTATGTCGAAGGCTGGGGTTTATACACTGAGTTACTGCCCAAAGACATTGGTTTGTATCAGGACCCCTACTCTGATTTCGGCCGCTTAGCCATGGAACTGTGGCGCGCCTGCCGCTTGGTGGTTGACACCGGTATTCATGCGAAAAAATGGACCCGCGAGCAGGCTATTCAATATTTGGCCGACAACACACCTAATGCGCGCACTGAAGCGGTCAACGCCATCGAGCGTTATATCGTGATGCCATCGCAGGCCACCGCGTATAAAATCGGCATGATTAAGATTGTGCAGCTGCGCGATAAAGCCAAAACCGCATTGGGTGAAAAATTCGACATCCGTGAATTCCATGATGTGGTGCTGAAAAACGGTGCTGTGCCGCTGGATGTGCTGGAATCTCTGGTCGATGCCTATATCAAAGCCAAACAAAGCGCTTAACTATCCATAACTTTGTGTAGCACAGACAACCCCCGGCCTGTTCCGGGGGTTGTCTTTTGTCGTCATTCCTGCACTTTTCTGCTGGTTCAAAGTCATTGAACTGCTTATGCTGACAAAAAAGGACGTTGAAAGGACCCCGCATGTTGATCCTGCATTTGTACAATCCTGAAACCAACAGCTGGCAAACCGGCGATTTCTCTATGTTACAACTGCCACTGCACGGCGACCAAAAAGCCTGGATTGATTTGTCTGCGGCAAGTTTCTCCGAACAGCAACAGGTGCTCAGCCGGTTTCAAATCCATCCGGTGATTGCTGAAGACTATCTGCGTGAACGCCATCCCCCCAAGCTCGAAGCCTATGATGGTTTTACCTTATTAATTTTGCGGGCTTTTGCCGGCGAAAACTTTCACGAATACCCAGGCCATGCCCAGCTTAGCCTGTTGTTTTCCAATCAGGTGCTGTTATTTAAATGCCAGCTGCCTGAGCAAAACGGTCACTATAAAATCAATACATTTGATGTCAGCAAGCCGGTCACTCCCATCAAAGAATGGGTGAAAAGTTATATCCACGCCGTCTCCGCCAGTTATCTGGAAAAACTGATTAATTTTGAAGATGAGCTGGGGGATTTCGAAGATGCGATGCTGACGCATGGGGACGACCATAAAATGAGCCGCATCATGCGCCTGCGCTCTGTATTTCGCAAACTTGACCGTAACCTTGCCTATCAGAAAGAAATGTTTGCCGATTTGCTGACGCCGGACGATGGCGCTGTCGGTGTGATGTCACAATTTGAAGCGGTCGAATTACGTGATTTTTATGAAAAATTTGAACGGTTGCACTCGATGACCCAAATGTATTACGACCAGCTCGGTGATTTGGTCAGCAGCTATATGTCGACGTCGTCGCACCAGATTAACGAGCGGATGAAGTTACTGACGATGGTGTCGACGGTGTTTATTCCGCTGACTTTTATCGTCGGAGTCTACGGCATGAACTTTGACAATATGCCGGAACTGCATATGCCAATGGGATATTTCTGGACGCTGGCCGGCATGGCATCGGTAGCGCTTGGCATGTTGCTGGCGTTTAAAATCAAACGCTGGTGGTAAAATGGCCAGTCAATTGCCGTCGCCTCGAAAAATGCCGTTGAATTGACTATAAAAATGTGACCTTGCTGCGGTATCATCCGCAGCAAATTTTCACTCAGGGGCTGCAGGCCCCTGCCGATAGGGCCCGGATTATGGCTGAAACCCAGCTGCTGGATATCGAAGAGATTGTCCGCGACAGTTTTGACGAGCAGGAAGCCGAACTGCTCGGGGAAAAACTCAGCCAGCTGGAGCCGGAAGAGATCGCCGTTGCACTGGAAGCGATGCCGCTGGAGCAGCGCCTCAGCACCTGGCTGGGTCTGCATCCGGACGAACAAATCCACGCCCTTGGTTACATGCGGGAAGACGCCCGCGAAAACATCTTTAAACAGCTACCCGATGCTGCCCTCACCGAACTGGTCGAGCGGATGGATGTCGACGACCTGATTGAACTGCTCGACGAATTACCGGCTGCAGTGTACCAGGCCGCATGTTCTAAACTCGACGCCAGTGAAAAACTCTGGCTCGCCACCGCACTGGCCTACACTGACGACCAATGCGGCCGTTACGCCGACCACGATGTACTGACCATCCGCAACAACGCCAAAGTCCGCGACGCCGTGCGGATGTTCAAAAAACTGAATGAAGACGCCGAATATCAGGATTCGCTGATGGTGGTCGACCGCACCGGTCGTTATGTCGGCCAGTTACACGGCACCCGTCTGTTAGGCGCACCGTCGCATTTACCCGTCGTTGAATATATCGATGAAGATGCACCAGTGGTCGAAGGCGAAATGGATTTAGACACGGGCTCTGATATTGTCGCCCGCTCGGGTTATAGCGCCTTGGCGGTGGTCGATGAAGAAAGTAAGTTACTGGGCCGGATCTCAATCGGCGAAGCGCTGGAAAACGTGCGCAGAAGCCTCGAAGGCCAGTTTATGCATACTGCCGGCCTGGACGAAAACGAAGACTTATTCGCCCCGGTGATTGCCAGCGCCAAAAGCCGCGCGGTATGGCTTGGCATTAATTTACTCACCGCTTTTTTAGCGGCCTGGACCATAGGTCTGTTTGAAGCCACTTTGCAGCAGCAGGTTGCGCTCGCCGTGTTGATGCCCATTGTCGCCAGTATGGGCGGCATCGCTGGCAGTCAGACCCTGACACTGATTATCCGGGGTCTGGCGCTTGGCCAAATCACACCACAAACTTATTGGGCACTGATGCGCAAAGAATTGGGAGTAGGCTTGATAAACGGCATCCTATGGGCCGTGGTGATTTGTGCTGTCACTTATCTGTGGTTTGGCGATTGGATCATCGGCATAGTCATTGCGCTGGCGATTGTGATTAATATCCTGGTGGCGGCCTTCTCCGGCGTATTGATCCCGGTCTGGCTGGAAAAAGCACGGATTGACCCGGCGCTGTCGGGTTCCGTGATCCTGACCACTGTCACTGACGTCATTGGCTTTTTTGTGTTTCTGGGCCTTGGTTCTTTATTGCTGTTGCCATAACAAAAAGGCTGGTCGCTTTCCCGCTTTTAAAAAATCCGTCTAGAATCAGGCAATTCCTGAAAAGAATTTGCGAGCTTCGGAGTCCGCATGAAAATTGCTGTGTTATCCCGTAATGCCGAGTTGTACTCCACCCGCCGCCTGGTCGATACGGCTATCGCGCGTGGCCATCAGGTGGAAGTGATAGACCCCACCTTGTGTTACATGAACATCAACCACAATGCATTATCCATTCATTATCGCGGCGCGGCGCTGGAAGGTTTTGACGCCGTGATCCCACGTATTGGCGCCTCTATTACCTTTTACGGCAATGCCGTGCTGCGCCAGTTTGAAATGATGGGCGTGTATTGCCTCAATACTGCTGATGCCATCAGCCGGGCGCGAGACAAACTCAATTCAATGCAATTGATGGCACGGGATGGCATAGGTCTGCCAGTCACCGGCTTCGCTGATAAACCCGGTGATATCCCGGACCTGATTGAAATGGTCGGTGGTGCGCCATTAGTGATTAAGTTACTCGAAGGCACTCAGGGAATTGGTGTGGTGCTGGCGGAGACGCGCACCGCCGCCGAAAGTGTCATCGAAGCGTTTATGGGCCTGAATGCCAATATTCTGGTGCAGCAATATATCAGCGAAGCTAAAGGTGCCGACATCCGCTGTTTTGTCGTCGGCAATAAAGTGATTGCCGCGATGAAACGCCAGGCCAAAGCCGGTGAATTTCGTTCCAACTTACATCGCGGTGGCACCGCGACTGCAGTAAAACTTAGCGCTGCCGAGCGTAAGACTGCATTGCAAGCGGCTAAATGTATGGGGCTGGCAGTCGCCGGCGTCGATATTTTGCAATCCAGCGATGGGCCTGTAGTGATGGAAGTTAACAGTTCACCCGGGCTTGAAGGTATAGAAGCCGCCACCACTGTTGACGTTGCCGGCGCAATTCTGGATTATCTGGAACAACAATGGTTAAAACTGCAGGACCGCTGATGCCAGAGCCAATCGACCTATCCACAGCTGCACAGCATGATGACGCTACCGCAGCGAATGACACTGCAGCTTCAACCAGCACTAAACCCGCTGTGCCGCTGCAAGCTGATTTTGTACTCGGCAACAGCCAGATCGCGCCCGGCCAGCGCATGGTGGTGGATATTCCGTTTGGTAAACTTTATACCCACACTGAACTCAATATCGGCGCACATGTGATCCACGGCAAAAGGCCGGGGCCGGTGCTGCTCATTACCGCCGCGCTGCACGGCGATGAAATCAATGGTGTGGAGATTTGCCGGCGTTTATTACGGCTGCCGCGGCTGAATAATCTCAAAGGCACTCTGGTCGTGGTTCCGATCGTCAATACCTATGGTTTTGTCCAGCAAAGCCGGTATCTGCCCGATCGGCGCGACCTGAACCGAAGTTTCCCCGGCAGTGAAAAAGGCTCGTTAGGCAGCCGGATGGCCTGGCAGTTTACCGACCGAATCTTAAAAAAGTGCACGCATGTGATTGATTTACACACCGGCGCTATTCATCGCAGCAACTATCCGCAGGTCCGCGCGACATCCAAAGACAAAGTGTCGCTGAAGATGGCCGAGAGTTTTAACGCACCGATCATCATCAAAGCCGCCAGCCGCGATGGCACTATGCGGGGCACTGCCAATGGCCTGGGTATTCCGATCATTTTGTACGAAGCCGGCGAAGCTCTGCGCTTTGATGAACAGGCTATCAATATCGGTGTGCGCGGTATCCTCAATGTGATGCATAGCCTGGGCATGCTCAGAACGTTAAAACGCCAGCAAAAAACCGGCTCATTGTTTTCGAAGAAAAGTAGCTGGATCCGCGCCGAACATGACGGTATTGCCCGCTATTATCAGCGGTTGGGGCAAATAGTCACCGCCGGTGACGTGCTGGCCCATATCTATTCGCCTTATTCAGATTTTGAAGTCGCGGTACTGGCGCCTTTCAGCGGCATTATCATTGGCCGCAATAATTTACCGCTGGTTAATGAAGGCGAAGCTCTGTTCCATATCGCTGAAGTCAGCGAACTGGCCGAAGCGGAAAAAACACTGGATGCGATTAGTGATGAAGTGGATAACGCGATGCCGGCGGCTTTGGGCAATGATTACAGTGTGGTGTGAAACCTTCTGTTACTTGGCGATCACCACATCGTAAGCGGCCAGGCCAGGCACCCGTTGTTGTAGTTCAGTTTCAATCTGGTCGATTTCAACCAGCCGGTTGCAAAACAACAAAGCTTTGGCTTCTAACTCTTCTGCTTTGGCATCAAGCCCCAGGTTGATTTTGTCGACCAACTGTTCCACCGGCTGCCAGTCCCGGCTATCGTTCAATTCAAAATTGTCGTCAGTTTGTTGCAGTGCATCGCGTAATGCCTGCCAGACTGCACCGACAGTATTTTTTGCCAGCAGATTTAAATTGTCTTTCAGCTCGCCGTGCAAAAAGGCGTCCATTTCATTCAGGCTTTGCGGCGCCAGATAAAAATGTTCGCCGCTGCGAACAAAACGCGACATGATCTGATAAGTAGTCTCCCGCACCAGCGCCTGCCACTCTTCTTGCTGCGCTTTACTGCCCACACCGACCAACATACTTTCAATCGCCTGAAGCCCGAGTTCCATACTGTCGACGGCAATGCCAACCACCTGGGGCACAAACTTGCGCAGGCTGCGGCTGTATTTTTGCAACACCAGAATATCGTCAGCAGACAACTGTTGCAGCTCACCCTGGATAAACAATTGCGAATCATCATTAATTTGGTACTGCGTGCGATAATCGGTTTGGATGCGGATCTGATCCGGCGCAATCAAAATACCATGGCGAAAAGCCATTTTACATTCACTGGCAACAGCGAATAGCGGGCAACAACAGAATAAAACAATTGCAGCTAATTTCATGGAGCATTCCGAAGCGGTGTCGGTGGTAATTTTATCAGTAAGCTGTGGCGGTTACCGCGGCTAAAGTCGCAGAACTGTGGGGATTGGTCGGTTTTATCAGCTCACCCACGGGTCTATCGCCAGGCGGTTTTCCTGCAACAATACCTTACTAGGGCCGTGTTCCCGCTTCACTGGTAACACTTCTGCGCCAAGACGAAACTCGACGCCGGCATACATTTCCTGTTTGACCAATACCAGCACTTCAGCCATTTTGCTCAGACGATCTACCTCGAGTAATTTCACATCTTCAATCAACGCCAGCACAATCGCTTTTTGTGCTTCGAAATCATCGACCAGATATTTCATCTGCTCCAGCACGGCCGTTGAGCGCTCCTGCGACTTCATCTGCTCCAGTGACTGGCGGATCTGCTCCATTTCCTGTTTGAGCATAGCGATGTTTTGCTTCAGAGCCTGCTGTTTTTCCGTTACCGGATCAATACGCCGATTCAGGTTAATTTGCAGCGAACTTTCCGACAAAGCCCCCAGTACCCCCGCTTTTAAGCCAAAATCCAGATAAAAACGGCCACCGACGATCTTACCATTCAGCTTATCCTCAGTTCCGGCAATAACACTTCGCGCTGTTACATCACAATGGTTAATCTGCTTAGCTGCAATCAAATCGCCCTGACATTCAATCCGGGCATATTGCGCCAACGCACAGCGAATGGTCCCGGCAGCCCGCACCACGGTACTGTAACTTTCAATATGTGGCTCTTGTGCCGAAAACTGGTGGCCAATGATGGCCCCACCAATCTGTATATCGCCGCCGGACTCAATCAAAGCCCCCTCAGCAACGCCCTTAATAAAAATGTTGCCGCCGGCTATCACTTTCATGCTCTCAGTGACGTCTCCATTCACTATCACTGCGCCTTTGAACTGAACATGTCCGGTGCTCAGGTCGACTTTTTTCACGGCGTAAACTTCATCAACCGCAGCACCAGCTTCCTGCACTCTGGGCATGCCGTCTCTGTTTGCAATCAACAAATCCGGATCGACCGGGCTGATTTCTGTGCCTTCACCGGGTTTCCATTCCACCTGCTGACCTGCCTGGGCTAAGGTAATGTCCCCTCTTACAGAGACTCCGTCGACCCCTTTGGTCGGAGGTAGTCGACGCATCACTACGTCGCCGCTCTGCACCGAAGGAATGACACCAAAATCGCGTAAATCGACTTTAGACTCGCTGACCTGCAATGGCCGGTTTGGCCGGACATTTAACCCTTCGACTAAGGCTTCAAAACGGGCGTTTTGACCTGGTTGCATCACCCGGCCAATCGCAATAATTTGTGATGATTTGCTGCCGGGTTCGGCCCTGCTGGCGGTGCCGACTACCTGCACGATCGCGTCTTTTTGAAAACCAAAACTGACGCCCTGCTCCTGCGCTTTTTTCACCAGTTCATTAGCCGATACTGGCGCGCCGCCCCAGGCCGCAATAATTTCAGCTACCGCCGTCATACCGTCCGGCGCAGTCTGAATAGACACAACAGCGTCACGCCGCTCAGCAATTTTGCGGCGAATAACCACGTCTTCCTGTAGTTTATTTAATTTAATGTCGGTCTGGAGCGCCTGATAGTCGGCAATCAGTTGATTGATTTGTTCTGTGAGGATAAAGCAACGGCCGTAGCCTGCTTCATGCAAAGCATCGCGTACGGCCTGTGCGGTCAATTCATTCAATCCGACTACAACTTTGACTTCAATGAAATCATGGTCTTTGCCGAATTGCATAGCGACTTTATTCACGACAACATCACTTCAGGCAAATAAGCTTTGACGCTACTGAAACAAAATTTCACTCTGAAAGCAAGTAAATGTGCGAAGTGTACCGCTAAGACCAGTATTAGATATAATTTTCCTGGTGGACCCGGATAAATAAATCCGTACCGACTTTACTGTAATCAATTTTATATTCTTTATTGTTTAAGGCCTGCACAAACAATAATGTTTTTGATTCGCCAAACACATCAGAACTGCCAATATCGACCAATTCCATATAACGTTCTTTGGCTTCAACCCGATTGGCCGGCACCGGCTCGTCAAATTTTTTCACACCGGTACGCGACACTAAAACTACCGGATCGTTATCGCCGTTAATAATGACCAAATCGAGCTTTTTCTGCTTGTGAATGATTGTATTACGGCCACTGACCAAAAACGGTCTCTCATAAGTACTCATTTGTCGATTCACCAAATCTGCTGGGGGACTTTTTTTGCATTATGTACCAGCGGTTTCGGTGTGTCTAGCCGTTGTTTTCCGGGGTAAAAATCAGCCGTTGCCGGTTAATATAGCGGCTGAACTCC
>CAMLRA010000169.1 GCA_946482325.1 uncultured Chromatiaceae bacterium
TCCAGGATCACCTTGTGATATTTACCGCGGCTCCAGGGCTGACCTTGCCACGGCAGGTGCAAATCGCCCTGCATGAAACTGCAATTGCTATAACCATTCAATGCTGCGTTAGCGGTGGCGCGTTGCACCATATTGGCCACACCTTCGACACCGGTAACTTGTGTAACTAACGGCGCAACTGCCAGACTAAAATTACCGATACCGCAATACAAATCAAGCACTTGATCAGACTTTTCTGGCATAAGCCATGCGATCGCCTGCGCCACCATCGCCTGATTCACTGACGCATTGACCTGAATAAAATCGGTGGCGTCAAATTGCAGCCGCTGACCGGACGCCAGCCGGTATTCCGGTTGTGGTGTGTCCGGTTGCCAGGCAATAAATTCGTCGCTTTGCGGCTCGCCAATCCACCAGGCTTCCGGCCAGGCCGCTTTTAGCAGGGCTTTATCTGTATCAGCCAGCGGTTTGATATGACGGATCACGATAAAAGCCTGACCATCCGCATCCAACACTTCCGCATGGGTAATAGCACTACCATGTTGCAACAGTGGCAATGTCGCACGCAGCACCGACAACACCGGTGCGATGACCGGGCTTAACACCATACAATGCGGGATATCAAGAATCTCTTTGCTGCCGGCATGGCGAAAGCCGACCTGAAACTGCCGGCTGTTTTTGTCATACCAGACGCCAATCCGCGCTTTACGCCGATAACCACTGCTGTCGGCTGACAAGGCGGCTTGCCAGGGCAATGCCGTCAGCTTCAACTGATGGGCCAGCAAGCCGGCCACGGCTTGTTGTTTGAGCTGAAGTGCCGCATCAGGTGCCACAAACTGCAACTGACAACCGCCACACTGAGCGGCCGACGGACATAGCGGCTTC
Source organism: uncultured Chromatiaceae bacterium (assembly GCA_946482325.1). The sequence continues at coordinate 883 of CAMLRA010000169.1, forward strand.
ACTCGTGCTGCTGCCGGCTTCAGCACTTTTTGTACTACAGCGCGGCTGTAGTCTTTTTTCTGTTCAGTGATCCGGCACTGCACTTGTTCACCCGGCAACGCCGCTTCGACAAAACAAATCTTGCCCTGATGGCTGCTAATGCCCTGCGCTTCATGATCCCAGCGTTGGACGTCTAAGATAGCGTGTTGAGGCAAATTGGTTTTTTTCTTTGTCTGATAGATGCTTACCATAAATTCCGTTCGGGCCTTGCCTTTACTGTTCTGCCGTTTGCACCTGGAAAACCGCATAGGTTTTTGCCGGGTGTTATGTCATGATAAATAACCGATAGCCCATTGTAGCAAGCAGTGCCCCAGATGACGAAAATTGCTTTACGCGATTGGATCCTGTTAATTACTTTGTTGCCGACTTTTTTGGCCAGTGCCGGTCTTGGCGGTTATTTCAGTTACGTGCGATACGCCGATTTATCGCGTTATCTGGCCGATCAGGCAGCAAACATCGCCGAACCTCTGGCCATCGCCTCGGCTTATGGCCTGCTTCAGCAGGACAAAGCTTATCTGCAGCGTTTATTGGACGTGAGTCACCGTAAAAATTCCCCGCTGGTGCGTACCATCGCTATTTTCGATCACCAGCATCAACTGGTCGCCAGTTCCAACCTGCACAAAGACTTCGCTGAACTGCGCTTAAACAAAGACAGCGCATTGCCTGATTTACCGCAGCTCAGCCAGCAGGATAATTACCTGCTGATCCGCGCTCCGATTCAACTGGAACTGAGCGAAATTCAGGCGTTGGCTCTCAGTGCCCGCGGGAATGACAACCAAACCGCCGTGTTATTGCGCACAGAAGGCCGCCTCGGTTATGTACTGGTGCAAGTGGATAAAGATAAAGTAATGCTGGCGCAGCAAAGTTCATTGCTGGTCACCGCCTTGCTGGTGCTGTTATCCCTGAGCCTGGCATTGATGCTGAGCCTGCGTTTACTCGGTAAACTCAGTCAGCCACTACAACAGCTGCTGGCGCAGATTGAACGCCTGGCTGAAGGCCGTTTTGAAAAGCATCTGGAGCAACCATTTATCGGTGAGTTTGACCTGATGCGCCTTGGTGTGAATCAGCTAGCCAATGAACTGAAGCACTATAAAGATGAGATGCAGCACACCGTTGATCAGTCCACCAGCGACTTAATCCAGACGATGGAGCAGCTGGAAATGCAAAACGTGGCGCTGGATATGGCACGGCGCAAAGCGCAGGACGATAACAAACTGAAGTCGGAATTCCTCGCCAAAATGAGCCACGAACTGCGCACCCCACTGAACGGCGTGTTGGGCTTTACCCGGCAATTACTAAAGACGCAACTCACACACCATCAGCAGGATTACCTCAATACCATCCAGAAATCAGCCAACAGCCTGCTGTCGCTGGTAAACGACGTGCTGGATTATGCCAAACTGGAAGAAGGCCGCATGCCAATAAATCCGGAACCCTTTTCCATCCGCGATTTAGTGCACGATGCCGTCGAACTGCTGGCGGTGAACGCTTTTGACAAACAACTCGAGCTGGCCCTGCAAATAGATGCGGAGGTGCCGGATGCGCTGATTGGCGACCCGCTGCGTATCAATCAGGTGTTGATGAATATCGCCGGCAACGCGATTAAATTCACCGAACACGGCAGTATTGTGATCAGGCTGCAGCATCAGCCAACCAATGACGACAAAGTCCTGCTGCATTTTGAAATTCAGGACACTGGCATCGGCATCGCCCCGGCGCAGCAGGAACAACTATTTCATGGCTTTGCTCAGGCCGACGGTAGCATCGGCCGCCGTTATGGCGGCACCGGGCTTGGCCTGATTATTTCGCAGCGGCTGGTCGAAGCCATGGGCGGTCAGATTGGTTTTCACAGTAAAGCAGGCGAAGGGTCCACCTTCTGGTTCAGTGTATCGCTTTCGGCGCATCACCTGAATGTCAGTGAACCTTTGCCGGTGCAGTTACTGCGGCAAAAAACCGTGTTATATCTGGAGCCACAGCAACATTCGCGTGAATCTACGCTCAGCTTGCTCAACAGCTGGGGGCTCAGAGTATCTGCTTGCGCCACGCCAGCCCAATTGCAACAGGCGTTGGCACAACAAGATCAGTTTGATATCGCGCTGATTGGCCGCACGGTCTCGCTGGACCAGCTCAATCCGATTGTCGAGCTGATCCGGCAAATCAAACCGCATTGCCAATATTTGTATCTGCTGGTCAATTCACTGTCGCCCAATTTGCGTGAAGCTCTGCTGCAAAGCGGCGCTCAGGCGTGCCTCGCCAAGCCGGCGCACCAGCGTAAACTGGCGGCGACGTTGGCACGGCCATACAATCAGCAGCAAGTGGTGGCTATGCCTTCCCCCAGTCAGCCAAAAGCGCGGTTGCGGGTCCTGACGGTCGATGACAACGAAGCTAATTTAAAACTGATTAATGCGCTGCTTGGTGAGCTGGTGGAAACAGTCGATTCAGCGACCCAGGGCGCGGAAGCCTGGCAACTGGCATCACACGCGCATTACGACGTCATTTTCATGGACATCAATATGCCGGTGATGGACGGCGTCACCGCATGCCAGCGTATTCAGCAAAGTTCACTGAACGAAGAAACGCCAATCATTGCGGTGACAGCCCATACCCTGCCCGGGGAGCGCGAGCGTTTACTGAATCTGGGGTTCTGTGAATTTTTGAGTAAACCGCTGGATGAACAAATGCTGCAGTACGCGTTAAAAGAATGCTGCCCGGCGTTCAGCCTGCCACAGCTCAGCACTGTGTTCACACCACAAACTCAGTCCGTCGCAATTCCGGCGCTACCGCAAAGCCGCCATGTTGACTGGGAACTGGCGTTACAACGGGCGGCGGGCAAAACCGAACTGGCGCGGGACATGCTTCAGCTGCTGCTGGCAAGTCTGCCGCAGACCCTGGCGGATTTAGAAAAATACCGTGAGAGTAATCAAAAAGAAGCGTTGATCCAGCTGGTACATAAGCTACACGGCGCCACTTGTTATACCGGTGTGCCGCATATCAAAGCGCTCAGTGAAACTATTGAAACGCAGCTGAAAACCGGCGCCAGTCTGTTGCAGCTGGAACCTGAACTGTTTGATTTAGCCGATCAGCTGCAGGATTTACTGGCTGAATCCCAGCAGTGGAATTTCTGAGCCTGGCATTGCTGAGACAGGAGTATCGAGTCTGGCTCAGGATTCCAGAATCACCGTAGCCATTGCAAAAGCCTGCTCGTCGCTGATAGACAACCAGGTGTGACGTAAACCCAGGCTGGCGGCCAGTTCGGCCGCGGCGCCGGTCAGTTCCAGCACCGGGCGTCCCGCTTCGTCATTGCGGGTATTAAAATGCTGAAACGAAATGCCGCGGCCGATGCCGGTCCCTAAGGCTTTCGCTGCCGCTTCTTTGGCGGCAAAACGCTTGGCGAAATAACGCGCCGGCTGGGCATGCGCGGCATAAATAACCTGCTCTTCAGCCGTCAGCACCCGTTGGATCAACCGCGGTGAACGCGCCAGGCTTTGTTCAATCCGGCTGATCTCCACGATGTCCGTGCCAAGGCCAAGAATTGCCATCAGCGACGCGCCTCGACCATCAGCCGTTTCATTTCTGCAACTGCAGGACCCAGGCCGGTGAAAATCGCCTGGGCAATAATGGCATGGCCGATATTCAATTCATGCATTTGTGGAATGGCCGCAATAGGTTGCACATTGTGTACATGTAAACCATGACCAGCGTTAACGATTAATCCCAGCGACGCGGCATATTCAGCGGCACTGCGGATACGTTCCAGTTCGGCTTTTTGCTGTTTCGGGCAAGTGGCATCGGCATAAGCGCCGGTGTGAATTTCGATATAAGGCGCGCCGCTACGGGCCGCGGCTTCAATCTGCTTGTGGTCAGCGTCGATAAACAACGACACCAGGATGTTGTTGCTGCTGAGCTCATCCACTGCTGTTTTGATGCGGTCAAACTGGCCGGCAATTTCTAACCCGCCTTCAGTGGTCAGTTCCTGGCGTTTTTCCGGCACCAGACAACAAAAATGTGGCTTTAGCTCGAGCGCAATACGCAGCATTTCATCAGTCAGGCCCATTTCGAAATTCAGCCGGGTCTGAATAGTCTGACGTAGTAAAAACACGTCGCGGTCCTGAATGTGGCGGCGGTCTTCACGTAAATGCACAGTGATACCATCGGCGCCATATTGTTCGGCCAATAAAGCGGCGTGCACAGGCTCCGGATATTGACTGCCACGCGCCTGACGCACGGTGGCCACGTGGTCGATGTTAACGCCTAAATAAATCGGTTGCATGAATTCTCCGTGACACGCTAAAGCGTGAAAAAACTCAGTCTTGCCGGAACAGACTGCGGCTATGCAGTGGTGCCGGGCCCAATAATGGCCGCAGCAACTGCCGGTTTAATTGTTTGGCGCAGCGTAAACTGCTGCTGTGCCAGTCGCCCTGACTGATAGCGAGCAAATCGGCGCCGAAAAAACCCTGTGGTGCTGCGACAAAACCATATTCGTGCTGCCACTGGTAATGACAGTCGCTGCTCAGCAGCTCGCCTTGTGCATCGACACTGCAATCGACCGGCACACCCAGCTCTTGTAACAACAGCAGCTCGGTCTGGCGCAGCACTTGTTCGAGACCTGCGCGGGCTTGCTCACTGTTGGCAGCCAGCTGCAACGCCCACAAGTTTTGCACGGCGTGCTGATAAATCTCAAATAACATCTCGGCGAGCATCTGTGCCGGAAACAACCGGCAAATCAGTTCGTTCAGATAAAGCGCACTGAACAGCCACTCTTTTTGCAATGGCAAAGCGACTTGCTGCTCTTCAATACGCCGGACGGTTCTGAGCTCACTATGGCCGCTCAGCTCCACCCAACACAAACAAAACAGCGGCCACTGACTTCGGCCGCTGTGTTTTTTCGCTGGCCGGCGGGCAACAGCCCTGACCCGGCCCTGCCCCGGGATCAACAGATCCAGCAGCAACTTTTGGTCCTGAAAGGCCACGCTGTGCAGCAAATAGGCTGAAACCGCGTGTCCGCTCATTAATCTTCGCCGTAACCCAGACTACGCAAGGCGCGTTCATCGTCAGCCCAGCCGGATTTCACTTTGACCCACATCTGCAAAAACACTGGCTGTTCAAACAAATCTTCCATGTCTTTACGCGCTTCAGAGGCAATCGTCTTAATACGCTCGCCGGCTTTCCCAATCACCATGCGTTTTTGCGTATCGCGTTCAACCAGAATGAGGGCCGCGATGTGGTAGTGTTTTTCTTCCCACTTAAAACGTTCAATTTCGACCGTGACCGAATATGGTAATTCGTCGCCAAGAAAGCGCATCAGCTTTTCGCGCACGATTTCAGAAGCCATAAACCGCTGCGAACGGTCGGTGATGTAATCTTCCGGGAAGAAAAACTCGCACGGCGGTAACTGACTGTGCACGATTTCCCGCAGTTTGCTGACATTGGTGCCTTTTTCGGCCGACAAAGGCACAATCTCCAGAAACTGTAGCTGGCTGCCGAGCCACTGCAGATGCGGCAGCAGTTCTTCTTTGTCTTTGTACAAATCGACTTTGTTGACCGCCAGGATCACCGGTTTTTTCGCCACGATCAGACGGTTTAACACCATCTGGTCGTCGTCGGTCCAGCGGATACCTTCGACCACAAAGATCACCAGCTCAACATCTAAAATCGAGGTGGCAGCGGCTTTATTCATCAGCCGGTTAATGGCTCGTTTTTCTTCGCTGTGCAGGCCCGGCGTGTCGACATACACGGTCTGATAGTTACCAACAGTATCGATACCAACAATACGGTGGCGCGTGGTCTGTGGTTTTTTCGAGGTGATACTGACTTTCTGGCCAATCAGCTGGTTCAGCAGGGTCGATTTACCAACGTTTGGCCGGCCGACGATGGCGACCAGACCGGCAAAGGTTTCACCGGCGGTTTCTTGTAACAGATCATTCATGTTTTAATTGCTCCAGGATGGCCTGAGCACAATCCTGCTCAGCTTTGCGTCTTGAACTGCCACTGGCCTGCACCGCCTGACGCCCGGCGACTGTACAGCGCACGGTAAAAGTCTGGTCGTGCGCTTCACCCTCGACGGCGACCACTTCATATTGTGGCAGCGCCAGACGCCGGCCTTGCAGATATTCCTGCAACAAGGTTTTTGAATCTTTTTGTACACCAGGTTCGATACTGTGCAGCCGGCTGCCAAACCACTGCAGAATACGCTCTTTGCAGGCTTCAGCACCAGAATCCAGATAAATCGCCCCCAGTACCGCTTCGACCGCATCAGCCTGAATCGATTCCCGCCGAGACCCGCCGCTTTTTAACTCTCCGGGGCCTAAGCGTAAATGCTGGGCAATATCGAGCTCGCGGGCGATCTCGGCCAAAGTCACGCCTTTGACCAATGATGCGCGCATCCGCGTCAAATCACCTTCACGGGTTTTCGGGAAATTCTGGTACAGCGCTTCGGCGATAACCAAACCAAGGATGGCATCGCCGAGGAATTCCAGCCGTTCGTTATGCTGGGCTTTGCAACTGCGGTGTGTCAGCGCCTGCTCCAGCAAGGCGCTGTTGTGGAACTGATAACCGAGCTTTTTCTCAAGTTTACTTAAAGGAGGTAACATTCCCGACCTTATTCAATAGTGCCAAGGCGTTCAAAGCGCACGCCAACCGGTACCCAGCTGGGTAACCAGTGATTTGGATCTTCACTGAATTCAAAACTCATCCAGATAAAGACCGCTTTACCGACCAGATTCTGCTCCGGGACAAAGCCCCAGTAACGGCTATCCCGGCTGTTGTCACGGTTATCGCCCATGACAAAATAGTGACCTTCCGGCACGACAAATTCATTGGTCGCCACACCAGGCTGACGGTAATAATTATGGATCGGTTCCGGCAACATCGCATTTTGCAGAATGTCATAAGACTTAGTCAGATTCTGCTCCGTGAAGCGTTTCAGCGGATATGGGCCTAAGAAATACTCGCCTTCGTTTTTAAATTCCTGCCGCAGTGGTTCGACTGTCGGGCACGGCTGGTTGCTGGCTTTATCACAAGCCCGCTGAATAAATAACTGTTTGTTTTTATAGATAATTTTATCACCTGGCAGGCCAATCACCCGCTTGATAAAATCTGAAGTCGGGTCTTCCGGATATTTAAACACGGCGATATCACCATGTTCCGGTTTACCCGTTTCTACCAAAGTGCTGCGCCAGACCGGGTCTTTGATATCGTAGGAGAATTTTTCCACCAGAATAAAATCCCCCACCAATAAAGTTGGCATCATCGAACCTGACGGGATCTGGAATGGCTCATAAATGAACGAGCGGAAAATGGTGATGATTGCGATCAGCGGAAAAATATCCCGTGCCGTTTCAGTGACATAAGGCAAAGGCGCGTCTTTTTCGCGTTTTGGTTTAAACACTAAAGTATCGATGAGCCAAATCAGACCTGACACCAGTGTCAGGACGACTAACAGTATTGCAAAATATCCAGCCATGAGATTCTCGTTCCTCGTTCAGATAACGATCTGAGCTTACTGAAAATTGCAGGCCGCTGGCGAGCGCCCTGCCGGATTATATTGTTACCAGCTGTAAGTCCGTTTCGCAGAAAAAACAAAGCACCGGCCAACATAGCGGTGCTTTGTATGACAAGACAGTGGGTTTATTTACCGACTTTAAGGATGGCCAGGAATGCCTCTTGCGGCACTTCCACGTTACCGACCTGTTTCATCCGCTTTTTACCTTCTTTCTGTTTCTGCAACAGCTTTTTCTTCCGGCTGACGTCACCGCCGTAACACTTGGCCAACACGTTTTTGCGTAATTGTTTGACCGTAGTCCGTGCAATCACATGCGCACC
>CAMLRA010000170.1 GCA_946482325.1 uncultured Chromatiaceae bacterium
TGTTACCGTTTGAGTCCACCAACCTCGACTTGAGCCTGGAATATTATTACGGCGAAGGCAGTTATGCCGCGGTCGGTTATTTCCGCAAAGACGTTGATAACTTTATCCAGACTACAATTACCGAAACCACCATCGAAGGTTTGCGCGACATCCTGAATGGCCCACGCTATAAAAAAGCCGTCGCGGATATCGTCGCCCGTGGCGAACAAGCCACCAGCAGCGCGATTTATGCGCAAATGCTGGCGAATGGTAACGGCAATGCGCAGGGCAAAATTGAACCGGCAGCCGATGACCCACTGATGGTGTGGCAAATCAGTCAGCCGGCCAATACCGACAGTAAAGCAGTGGATGGTTTTGAAGTCGCCTTCCAGCATTTACTGGGTGAAACTGGTTTTGGTGTCGGCGCCAACGCCACTTTTGTGCAGGGTGACGTTGAGTTTGACGTGATGAGCTTAAGCCAACAAGCGCCGCTGACCGGTTTAAGTGATTCCGCCAACCTGCAGCTGTTTTATGAAAAAGACGGCCTGTCGGTCAAAGTCACGTACGCCTGGCGCGATTCTTACCTGATTGGTGTCGGTCAGGCGCAGGGTTCCAGCGACGCGCCGCCGCAGTTTGCTGAAACCTTCGGCCAGTGGGACTTAAGCGTCAACTACGACGTGCTGCCAGAGCTGACCGTGTTCCTTGAGGGCATCAACCTGAACAACGAAACCGAACGCGGTTACGGCCGTTTCGAAGAGCAGTTCCTGTTTGCCCGCCAGTACGGCCCACGTGTGGCACTGGGTGTACGTTACCGGCTGGAATAAGCGCTTCGCCTGTATTGCCGGACAGCGCCGGGAACCAGGTACCGGCACGTTCGGCTTACAGTCCTTGCACGGACATAAAAAACGCGGCTGATGCCGCGTTTTTTTATTGGTTTTTGCCTTAGAGAAAGCCGGTCGTTTGCTGTGCTCAACAGCCCTTACAGCAGCACCGACAACAGGCCGGCAGCAAAAGCGACCAGCAAAATCAGCTGGCGTAACCGCCGGCCATGCAGGAACCGGCCAACATAACCGGACATGCCCCACCCCAGTAACAACGCCGGCACCGATTGCAGGAACAGCCACAAATCAGCCCAACCGGAAATACCGCCAAGCCACAGCACCACCATGCCGAAGATATTGATATAAAGGAAAAATACACTGAGATTGGCATTTCTGAGCCGGGCATCGGCGTGCTGATACAACAGCCCCATCGGCGCACCACCGGCGGATGTTGCTGTGCCCATAAACCCGGAAAAAATCCCGGCGATGAGGTTATTCCGCCCACTTAATGCCGGCCGGGCGCCGATCATGGATAACAGCACCGCAATCACAATCAGCGCGCCAAATAACTTGCGGTACTGGGCAAACACCAATACAGACATCAACAGCGCCGCCCCCAGTACGCCAATAGTGCCACCTGCCAGCGCATAACCGGTTTGCCGCCACTGCAGATCCTGATGATTACGCAGTGACATCAGCAACGTCAGCAGTAAAGCATTGAGGATCATCGGCCCAGGCACATATTGCGGTGCCAGCAGAAACAGCAAAGGCGCACTGAACAGGCCAAGACCAAAACCCAGTAAGCCCTGCAGACAAGCGCCAATCAGCAGGATCAGGTTTACCAGCAACACTTCGACCAAACAGACGGCTCCGGAAAAAAGACTGCAGCAGGGCTGCCATTGAATTTAAATATTATAATACAAATAAAGAAATGCAAGTGAAGACATTTACTTACAGAGATTTAGTGAGTTGATGTTGCAGATCTTTTGGAAGATTTCAGTTGGAAAGGCCCGAATAGTCCGATGATAGCGGCAAAGCAAACATCACCACCACAGCGTTCGCCCGTTCGCGCCTCCCGCGCTCACTTTTGATCGCTCACCCCGTGGTTGCCGATGTTCGCTTTGTTGAAGTTTGGCGACAGCTGGTTTGGGCGAATTGCGGTTGTTCAAAATCGGAGAGCTTGATAGAAAAGTTAGTTCGGTTGCGGGCAATGTTTATTCGGTACTTCCATCAATAGGTGACATCCGAAATATTTACTTTCGAGCAGATTCAGATTTAATCTCCAAATGAAGTTAATCCAAAGGTTGAGTTACTAAACTTTCCGCCCAGATCTAAGAAGGAATTACAAAGTGATTAATCGTATATTTGTATATGGCACTCTTGCCCCCGGAAGACCAAATGCCCATGTCCTCAGTCACTTGGATGGCTCGTGGCTGAATGCAACCATCCGTGGTCATCTTGTACAAGCCGGCTGGGGCGCGGAGCAAGGTTATCCGGGCGTTGTCATAGATGCTAAAGGTGGTGTTGTTGAGGGATTCATCTTGTCGTCCGAAGGACTGCAACACGAGTGGCAACGGCTTGATGAATTCGAAGGTGAGCAATATCAACGTGTTGTGACTAAAGCCTCACTTGAAGATGGTCAGTTGGTTGAGGTCTACGTGTATCAACTAAGACGTTGAAAATAGATTTCCTCTATTAGTTCACCGGATGAATCATGACCTCAGTAACTCCAGTTAGAAGCCCACCGACACAATGAAGTCAGCTAGTGCAACCAACCACCCGCTGGAGCGAACCGATGAAAATTGTTGATTTAAGGTTTAATATTGCGAAGACTCAACCGGAATGAGTGTTTGAGCGCCGCGCGAGTTGCGTTTTCGCTTCAGATCTGCATTTTTTAGTTGGTTTTCGAGCGGAACCGTGGTGCCTTTTCTTTAGGTCCGTTTTTTTGCAAGATACCATCGGAAGCAGTTCGATTGAACAACTTTAGCGGTTCCCAGAGGTTGAATGGCGCAGTCATTCATCAAAGAAATGGATTCACCGTCAGGTGAAATCTTTGCTATGCAATCTCACCACAAGGTGGAATTATTCAAACACCCAGGGGAAGACTATAGGACGAATGTCTGCAACTGGTACAAATCCACTATCCGATGGAGTGGTACTTTTCGTGAAAGTGGTGGTGCGATTGACTTGCAACACGTGGTAAGGGCAGCGACGCCGTACGGGGCGTTTATAAAACGCCCGCTCTTGGCACAATGCTGCCCTGGCACTCACCACCCGCCTTCACGTAATAAAAAAACTCTGGCTACACCCAGCCGCCATCGACTATGACACTTTGCGACGTCAGCATCCGGCTGTCGTCGGCGGCGAGAAACAGCGCCATATCGCAAATGTCGTCGGGTTGCAGTGACTGTTTGATGGCCTGATGCTGGTGGATTTCTTTGACACTGTCGGCATCGAGCCAACGGGCGAGCTGGCGTTCGGTCATCACCCAACCGGGGATCAAGCTGTTGACACGGATCTGGTCAGCGCCGTAACGGCCGGCCAGCGTACGGGTTAAACCTTCAATCGCCGCTTTGGCGGTAGTGTAGGCCGGCATGCAGGTTTGTTTGATGCGCCAACTGATAGAACCAAGGTTAATAATGCTGCCGCCGCCGAGTTGCTGCATTTGCGGAAGTATGGCCTGCGAAGCAAAAAAATAATGGCGTAAATTCACCGCGAAACGCTCATCCCAGTACTCAACACTGAGCTCTTCAACCTGATGGCGGGTATCGTCGGCGGCATTATTAATCAGCACGCTGATCAGACCAAACTGCTGTTGCGCCCGGCTGATGCAAGCCTGCAAAGCTTCAATATCGCGGATATCACAGGGTAAAAACAACGGCGTGGTTAAATCTGCGCTGTTGCAGCGCTGCACCAGCGCCTCGGCGGCGTCGCGGGCAATATCGACAAAAGCGACTTTGGCGCCCTGCAGATAAAAGCGCTCAACCATGCGGGCGCCGATGCCGGTGCCACCGCCGGTGATAAACACCACTTTGCCACGCAGACTGGGATATTGGGCTTTTTGATTCAGGTCCTGCTGCATCATTTTTCCTGCGCCGGCGCTTAACTGCGGCGTTTGATTTCAGCTTCGATAAAGCTCATCGCTTCGTCGATAAGATGCGTCATCAGATTTTTTGCCCGCTCCGGCTGGCGATTGCGGATAGCGAGGCAGATTTTGGCGTGATCTTCAGCCACTGCGACGTCATTGGCTTTGGCCGGCGTGGTGTGCTGAATACTGACATTCAGTGCCGTGCGGATAAAATCACGTAGCTGGAAAAAGAACCGGTTGCGGCTGGCAAATAACACGCTGGTATGAAAGGCCAGGTCGGCATCATGCATGCTGGCGCTGGGGTCTGTGGCTGCAGTGCGCATGGCTTCTACCGCTTTTTCAATCTGATCAATATCTTCGTCGCGGGCAAATTCGGCGGCAAGCGCAGCGGCCTGTGGTTCAATCGCCAGACGCATTTGCAGAAATTCTTTTAATACATGCAAAGACGGGCTGCTGTCGAGCAACCAGCTTAACACGCTGGTGTCGTACAAGTTCCAGTTGCTTGGTTGTTCAACACTGATACCCTGACGTGGCCGTGATGAGATCAGGCCTTTGGCCGCCAGCATCTTCACCGCTTCGCGCACAGCAGTACGGCTGATGCCGTATTCTTCGCACAGCTGCGCTTCGGTCGGTAAACCGGATTCACAGCTGTATTCACCCGCCACTATGGCCCGGCCCAAATCGTTGGTAACCTGCTCGGATAAATTTAAATTTTCGATGATGCGAACCATGGAGGCTCCTCCAGACAAGGTTGGGTGGCGTCTGTTTGCCGTTTTGCCTGTCATATTAACATATGTTGTGACGATATCTGTCCGTCAACCGACAACTACAACCGGACATTGCGATGTATGTCTGTGCCGGACCGGTCACAACGTCGACACCTTTCCCCACCAAATTGCCGAAAAACCAAATGAAATTCAAGCTTTAAAGCCGGTTTACCCGTTAAATCCACCCAGGTTCGAGCCTGAGATTCACTGCGGTTTCTCCAAGGCTTTCCATTCCTAATTTTGTATTATAATATGCTTTAAAAATAATCATTGCCGGTGCTGGTCGGTGTGTTGCGCTGCCGCCCGAAAACTGGCTTCACAATAAGGACAGAGGGCATGTTAGAACTAAGTACACTGGACTGGCTGGTGCTGGCCGGTTTTGCACTGCTGATGGTTGGGGTCGTCGTCGCCTCGATGCGGCAAAAAGAAGAGGACACCACCGACTACTTTCTGGCCGGCCGCAATGCCGGCTGGCTGGTGATTGGTGCGTCGATTTTCGCCTCCAACATCGGCTCAGAACATCTGGTCGGTTTATCCGGCTCTGGCGCTGAATCCGGCATGGCGCTGGCGCACTGGGAATTACAGTCCTGGATCATCTTATTACTCGGCTGGATCTTTGTGCCTTTTTACTGGAGCAGCAAGGTCTACACCATGCCGGAATTTCTCGAGCGGCGGTTTAACCCGCAGTCCCGTAGTTTTTTATCGGTGATCTCCCTGGTCAGTTATGTACTGACCAAAGTTGCGGTCACTGTCTATGCCGGCGGCGTCGCTTTTAAAACGATTCTCGGTATAGAAAGCATCTGGGGCATCGACTTTTTCTGGATCTCAGCCGTTGGACTCGTGGTGCTGACCGGTGTTTATACGGTGCTGGGCGGTATGAAGGCCATTATGTGGACGTCTGTCATTCAGACGCCGGTACTGATTATCGGCTCTGTGGTGATTTTGGTGGTTGGCCTGGATCAGGTCGGCGGCTGGGCCGAGATGGAGCGGTTAAACGGCGCGAATATGCATTTGATGCGCGCCGCCAGCGACGCCAACTTCCCCTGGCCTGGCATTGTGTTTGGCTCTTTTATTATCGGTTTTTGGTACTGGTGTACCGATCAATATATTGTGCAGCGGGTGTTGTCGGCCAAAGGCATTCAGGCGGCGCGACGCGGTGCGATTTTTGCTGGTTACCTGAAACTGCTGCCGGTATTTATTTTTCTGGTGCCAGGCCTGATTGCGCATGCACTGCAGGCCAAAGGCATCATTTCTTTTGACAGTGCCGACCAGGCCTTTCCGACGCTAGTGGCCGAATTATTGCCGTCCGGCGTCAAAGGCATTGTGATTGGCGGTTTGGTTGCGGCGCTGATGAGTTCGCTGGCTTCCCTGTTTAACTCCTCTGCCACCTTGTTCACCATCGACTTTTATAAAAAGTACAAACCAGAATCTTCTGAACAGCAGCTGTTAAAAGTGGGCCGTATCGCCACTGTCGTGGTGGTAGTGCTGGGGATTTTGTGGATCCCGGTGATGAGCCTGATTGCCGACGTGTTGTATGAATATCTGCAAAGTGTGCAGTCATTAATAGCGCCAGGCATTGCCGCGGTATTTTTACTCGGTATCTGCAGCAAACACATCACCCCAACCGCCGGTTATGTCGGGCTGGTGGCGGGTTTTATTCTCGGTATGTTCCGGCTGGTATTATTGCCGTTTCGCGATGCCATTCATGGCACATCAATCGCCTGGGTCGTCGAGATGAACTGGTTGTATTACTGTGTGTTGTTGTTTGTGGTGGTGTGCCTGATTGTGATTGGCCTTAGTTTTGTCACCAGAGCGCCAAGCGAAGACAATGTGCGTGGCCTGACCTTTTCCACGCTGGGTAAAGACACCATGCAGGATGTGCTTAAAGGGCTGGATAAGTGGGATTATATTCACACTGCGATCATTCTGGGGATCACTGCCTTTATCTACTGGCGCTTCTGGTAAGAAGCGTTTACCGGCAAAAGCCAGCGCTGCTGGCTTTTGTTTTTTCTGCGAAGTGTGCGTTGTTAATCCGCCTGCTCAGGCGCAAACAGCGGATAGCCATTGGCGTCCCATTGCAGCAACCGCAGCCGGGTATGGCGGTTTGGATCGGTCAGCGGTGTACCCTGTAAATCACGATAATCGCGGCTGTGATACACCATCACCTCGGTTTTGCCATCTTCTGCCAGCACAAAACTGTTATGGCCGGGGCCAAAACGTTTCAGTGCGGCGTTGGTGGCAAACACCGGCTCCGGCTGTTTTTGCCAGCTGGCTGCATTCAGTAAATCGGCATTAGCATCGGCCCACAACAAGCCCATCGCATAATGATGGTCAGTGGCGCTCGCTGAATATGCGACAAAAACCCGACCGTTTTTGACCAGTACGGCTGGGCCTTCATTGACTTTGTAGCCCTGAATTTCCCAAGGCAAGGTCGGTTCACTGAGTTTGACGGGTGTACCTTTGATCCGGGTCGGGCCGTCCATTTCAGCGAGCCATAACGCCGAGTTATAAGTCTGCGCCACATCCTGCTGTGCCCACAGCAAATAACGCTTGCCACGATGGCTAAAAGTGGTGGCATCCAGTGCAAAAGTATCAAGATGAGTTTTTAATTCGCCCTCCTCGTGCCAGCGGCCTTGTTTGGGGTCGATAGATGGGTTGGACAACACGTACATTCGGATCTGAAAAGGCGCGTCAGCGCGGCTGGCGGCAAAATACAGATACCAGATATTGTTGATGCGGTGCAGCTCCGGCGCCCAGATATTGGCGCTCATTGGCCCACTGGCTTTTTTCTGCCACACCTGCACGGCTTTGGCGGTTTTTAAGCCGGCTAAAGTGCAACTGGAGCGAATTTCCAACGCGGAGAAATCCGGCACTGTCGCAGTAAAATGGTAACAGCCGCTCGCGGCATCGCGATGGATAAATGGGTCGGCCCGTTGCAGCAGCAACGGATTTTGCGGCAAAGTAACAGCGTCGGCCGCTGGCAACGCGAGCAGACATGCCAAAGTCAACACAGTTAAACGCATCGGTGGAACTCCTGTGGTTGTTGCTCTTGTGAGCAGCAGATCTATTCTATACTATTAATATTGTATTACTTATTAGCAAGAAGCAATCTGGCAGGAGCAGCAATGATGCAATTTCGGGCGACCCCAACACAGCAAAGAGCACAGAAGGCAGGACTGAAGACCACACTGGCCGCCATCTCGCTGTTATTGTGCAGCGCACAGATTCAAGCCAAACAACTGGAAGTGCATGACCCGGTGCTGGCGAAAGCCGGTGGCAAGTATTATGTGTTCAGCACGGGCCCTGGCATCACCATCTATCAATCCGAAGACCTGCAGCAATGGCAACCGGCCGGCCGGGTCTTTGCCACAGAGCCGACCTGGGCCAAAAACATAGCGCCGACTTTTGACGGTCATTTGTGGGCGCCGGATATTTTTGAGAAAGACGGTACTTTTTATCTCTACTATTCAGTCTCTGCTTTTGGCAAAAATACTTCGGCTATTGGCGTCGCCACCAATAAAACATTAGATCCAAGCGCAAAAAACTACCAATGGCAGGATCAGGGTATAGTGCTGCAATCGGTGCCGGAGCGCGACCACTGGAATGCGATTGACCCGGCGATTATCCGCGATGAACAAGGCGATCACTGGATGAGCTTTGGCTCTTTCTGGGAAGGCTTAAAACTGGTCAAGCTGGACAACAGCCTGACCCGTCTCGCCGAGCCGCAGCAGTGGCACAGCATCGCCAAACGGCCACGTAACCCGGCATTGCCAGACGGCGAACCGGGCGATGGCGCTATCGAAGCGCCTTATATCTTCCACAAAAACGGCTTTTATTATCTGTTTGTGTCCTTTGACAAATGTTGCCGTGGCAAAGACAGCGATTACAAAATCATGGTCGGACGCAGCAAAAGCGTGACCGGGCCTTATGTCGACAAGACCGGCAAGCCGATGCTGCAAGGCGGTGGCACCTTAGTGCTGCAAGGTGATAAAGATTGGGTGGCACTGGGTCATAACGCGGCGTACAGCATTGACGGCAAAGACTATCTGGTGTTTCACGCCTATGAGACCGCAGA
>CAMLRA010000171.1 GCA_946482325.1 uncultured Chromatiaceae bacterium
TCAGATACAAAAAAACCAGCAAATATGCTGGTTCTTAAGTTGGTTGCGGGAGCCGGATTTGAACCGACGACCTTCGGGTTATGAGCCCGACGAGCTACCAGGCTGCTCCATCCCGCGTCCGAAAATTACATGTGAGCAGTGAATGTAATTTATTGCTTTGCAATGATTTAGTTGGTTGCGGGAGCCGGATTTGAACCGACGACCTTCGGGTTATGAGCCCGACGAGCTACCAGGCTGCTCCATCCCGCGTCCGTCATTGCGGGGCGCATCTTATTGCTTTTAGATTTCGATAGCAAGCAACAATTGACGGAAAAACTGCGCCAACGCACTGACTGCTGGTTTTATCAGCATCTTGTGTTCTAAATCAGCGAATTGCCCGTCCCGCAGTAAAGTGGCGCTGGCAAAAACCAAATTCGGCAGCGGGCTGGTTGCAACTTCTGATATACTTCGCGCAATTTTTTTGTGTGGATTTTTTTATGTTGCAATTCTGGGCGTTAACCTCCAAAGGCGTTGAAGAAGTACTGGCGAGCGAACTGACCAGCCTCGGCGCCACCGTCAGTAAAGTCAGCCTTGGTGCTGTGCGGTTTGAGGCAACGTTGGAGCAGGGCTACCAAATCTGTTTATGGTCGCGCCTCGCCACCCGGATCATGCACCAGCTCGCTCAAATCTCTATTAATGAACAATCTGATGTCTATGCCGTCGCCAACGAAATTGACTGGACCGCACAGATGGGCCTGCGTCAAAGCCTCGCGGTCGAGTGCGTCGGTAAACATGCCACAATCGATAACAGTCAGTTCGGCGCGATGCGCGTCAAAGATGCCATTGTCGACCAGTTCAGAGCCAAATTCGGCGAGCGGCCGGACGTTAGCCGGCTGGAGCCAGACGTGCGGTTTCAGCTGCGGATGGAGCGCCAACATTTTTATTTCTTAAAAGATTTCTCCGGCCCGTCGCTGCACCAGCGCGGTTACCGCAAAGAGCAGGGTGAAGCCCCGCTTAAAGAGCAGTTAGCTGCGGCCATGCTGATCCGCTCCGGCTGGCAGTTTGAGCAACCGCTGGTCGACCCATTTTGTGGTAGCGGTACCTTATTAATTGAAGCTGTGCTGATGGCACGGCAATTAGCGCCGGGCTTGAAGCGCCTGAAGTTTGCCTTCGAAAACGACAGCGATTTTGACGCCGCTTTATATCAGGAACTACGGGCCAAAGCGCTGGGGCAACGCCGGGCTTTAGCAGCAACGGCTAAGTTCATCGGTTTTGATACGGACCCGCGTCAGTTAGACAAAGCCCGCCAAAACGCCGCCCGTGCCGGTGTCGCTGAATTTATTGAATTCAAAGCCGGTGATGCCACCACCTTAGAAGCTGCCGGTACCCAAATCTCTGGCGTGGTGATTTGTAACCCGCCTTATGGCGAGCGCCTGGGTGATATTCCATCCTTGATCCCGGTCTACAGCGAATTTTCAGTACGCCTGAAGCAACATTATGCCAACTGGCGATTGGCGATTATCACCAGCAACACGGACTTACTACGTTCACTGAAGTTGTCCAAGCTGAAATCTTATAAATTTGCTAACGGCCCGCTGGACTGTGAATTCAGTTTGTTTGACCTGACGGAAAAACAGGTGCAAATCACCAGTAAGACCCCGTCGATGTTTTTCACCGAAAGTGAGTCCTTTGCTAACCGGCTGAAAAAGAACGTCAAACAGCTGGAAAAATGGGCCAAACGCGAGCAAATCAGTTGTTACCGGCTGTACGACGCTGACATTCCGGAATATAACGTTGCCGTCGACTGGTACGACGGCGAAGTGGTGATCCACGAATATGCCGCGCCTTCGAATGTTGACGAGCAAATCGCGCAAAAACGCCTGTTTGATATCGTGAATCTGGTGCCGCAGGTGCTGCAGGTATCGACCGACGCCATAGTTCTAAAAGTGCGCGAAAAGCAAAAAGGCAAAGAGCAGTATCAGGCGCTGGCCAAAGCCGGCCAGTACAAAACAGTCAGCGAATATGGCGCCAAATTCCTGGTAAATTTACGTGATTACCTCGATACGGGCCTGTTTTTAGACCACCGCCTGACCCGGCGCAGCATCCAGCAACAAGCCAAAGACAAAGCGGTACTGAATCTGTTTGCCTACACCGGCTCGGCTTCTGTGCACGCCGCTCTGGGCGGTGCGCGCAGTGTGACGACTGTCGATATGTCGAACACTTATCTGGACTGGGCCAAACGAAATTTTGCCATCAATAACCTTGCCGGCAAACAATATCAGTTTGTACAGGCCAACGTGCTGGAATGGCTGGCTGATTGTAAAAACCAGTTTGATTTGATTTTTGTCGACCCACCGACTTTTTCCAACTCCAAACGGATGGAAGACACCTGGGATGTGCAACGGGACCATGTGAAGTTACTGACGATGATCAGCAAGCTGGTTGCACCTAATGGCAAAGTCATTTTCTCTAATAACAAGCGTAAATTTAAAATTGATCGCGCGGCGCTGGAAGCAGCAGGCTGGTTGATTAAAGACATCAGCGCGGCGTCGTTACCGGAAGATTTTAAGCGCAACCCGCAAATTCACGTTTGTTTTGAGCTGACGCGGAGCGCCTGATGCTGACGCTATACAGCACCTGGGGTTGCCATTTATGTGAAGACGCCGAAGCTTTGCTACGTGCAGCGGGCTTGGAGTTCACCACGGTCGATATTGTCGATGACGAGGCTGCCTATGCGCTGTACCGGGTCGAGATCCCGGTATTGACTGCTCAGTACAAAGGACAGATCAGCGAATTAAAATGGCCCTTTGATGCGGCCGCACTACAGAGATTTATCACACAGCCAGCGCTGTGAACAGGAAAGATTAAGCGTGGAATTACTCAGATTTCAACAAGCCTGTCTGGCTTTTGGTACCCATCCGGTGCTTGACCATGTCGACTTTAGTTTATTTGCCGGCGAGCGGGTTTGTTTAGTTGGCCGTAACGGCGCTGGTAAGTCGTCGCTGCTCAAAGTTTTAACCGGCCAGCAAGTGCTGGACGACGGTCAGGTCGTCAAAGAAAACAACGTGGTACTGGCGCGTCTCGAACAAGATCCGCCGGCCCGGATTGATGTCACTATCGCTGATTTTATCCGCGAAGGTGCCGGCGACCTTGCGGCTAAACTGCAGCGTTTTTATCAAATTTCCAACGAGTATGACGCTGATAATGACGCGCAACAACGTGAATTTGCGGCGTTGCAAAGTGAACTGGACGCGCGGGACGGCTGGCAACTAGAAGCCCGCGTGCTTCAGCTGTGCGAGCAGTTCGTGATGGCACCGGATGCCACTTTGGCCAGTTTGTCCGGTGGCTGGTTACGCAAAGCAGCGTTGGCGCGGGCACTTATTGCCAAGCCAAATATTCTGCTTTTAGACGAACCGACCAACCACTTAGATGTTGCCGCTATTCAGTGGCTGGAGCAATTTTTGCTGCAGTTTGCCGGAGCCATTATTTTTGTTTCGCACGACCGCGCTTTTATCCGCAATGTCGCAACGCGCATCATCGATTTAGACCGCGGCCAGTTAACTTCTCACCCGGGCAACTATGCCGAGTATCTCGAACGTAAAGCCAAAATGCTTGAGGTGGAGCAACATCACAATGCGCTGTTTGATAAAAAACTGGCTGAAGAAGAAGTCTGGATCCGTCAGGGCATCAAAGCGCGGCGCACACGGAATGAAGGCCGGGTACGGGCATTAAAAGAGTTACGTAAAGAACGTGCTGCCCGCGTTGAACAGCTGGGTAAAGTTGATTTTGCCATTGAACAGGCGGCGAAATCCGGCAAACTGGTGTTTGAAGGCAAAAAACTCAATTTAAGTTTTGATGGCAAAACGCTGCTGCAGGATTTTAATTTCCTGTTGATGCGTGGCGACCGCGTGGCGTTAGTCGGGCCAAATGGTGTCGGCAAAACCAGCTTAATCAAAGTGTTGCTGGATGAGTACCCGGTTGAAAGCGGTGAGATTAAACGCGGCACTAACCTTGAAGTCGCGTATTTCGACCAGCATCGGATGGCGCTGGATCTAGACGCCACAGTACAGGATAACGTGGCAGAAGGGCGGCAAGAAATCGTACAAAATGGCCAAAGCCGCCATGTACTGAGCTACCTGCAAGATTTCCTGTTTGCGCCGGCGCGGTCGCGCACACCGATGCGGGCTTTGTCCGGCGGAGAAAAAAACCGGCTTTTGTTAGCGAAGTTATTCGCTAAACCAAGTAACTTATTAATCCTCGATGAACCGACCAACGACCTTGACGTCGAAACGCTGGAGCTGTTAGAAGATATTCTGCAGCAGTATCAGGGCACAGTGATTTTGGTCAGCCACGACCGTGAATTCGTCAACAACACAGTCACCAGTGCGCTGTGGTTCACCGGCACCGGCCGGATCGTTGAAATTGCCGGCGGGTATGATGATGTGCTGGCGTACCAACAGCTGCAACAAAGTAAGACGGAAGTGAAAAAACCGTCGAATGAACAAATAATTACAAAACCCGCTGAGCAATCTGCCACGCAGGCTTCAGCTTCAGCACCGAAGAAGTTATCATACAAAGAGAAACGCGAACTGGAACTGTTGCCCGCCGAGATCGAAAGTCTTGATGAACAGCTCAGCGCCTTACAGACGCAGGTCAATGATCCGGAGTTCTTCCGCCAGAGTGCCGATGTCACCACAGCTCTATTGAACCAAATTCAGCAAGTCGAGTCGAAGCTGGCGCACGCATACGAGCGTTGGGAACAATTAGAAGCATTAAACCAGCAGTAGCAGGGGAATTGAATGAAATTTTCGCCGTTGTTTGTCGCCATGTTACCGGCCGTCGTGGCCTTTACGGGGCAGGCAGCCACTTATCAGGTCGTGGAACTTGGACCTATTGATGGTTATAAATCAAGTTTCGTCGCTGGCCTCAATAACAATAATCAGGTCGTCGGCAATTTAAGTAACAGATTTAATTACCCGATTGACCTGAACTCGGTAGATTTTACTAATAGCTTCATCGTCGCTAATTTAACCGCAGCTGAAATTGAAGAAGTCAAAAAGGGCAATATTAATGCCAAGGCCCTGACGGTTTTGACTAACTATCTGCAAACGGCCAGCGGTATTTACACTACTCAACGATTTGCTGCGACTTATCCGGTCCGGCTGGACACCAAACAACTGGTACGGGTCCGTGATACGGCCACAGTGCAGACAAATAATGAATATCTGCTGGGCATTAACGATCTGAACCAGATGGTTGGCTACGCCACAGCACCATTCACCCGTCAGTCTTTTACCCCTGCGGCGACGACCACGACGCCAAACCCGGTTGCGCAGCAACTCTGGGTACCAGCGCCAATGCATATGGCTGGTGTGATCTTCACCGATAAAGGCAAATATACCTTGCCACCTGCGTACACCGATTATGGCGGTGGTTACACTGTTGGACGTGGGTTAAATAATACCGGTAAAGTGATCGGCTACGGCAGCAGCAATATGCTGACGGATACACAGACTGCTGTTGCTAAAGCCTGTGATGGCACGACAGAACCTAAGGATCTGTGTTACTACCGCAATGCAGTCGGAAATGCTTACGAGACTCGCGGGATGGTGTGGCAATTAGATGCCAATGGAAAACCTGGCACACCGCAATTGCTTGGTTTCCTTGGTGATAAGAACTCTGGTAAAGCGCATACCCGGACCGATTACCCAACCGTGACCTACACCAGCACACCGAACGATATTAATGACAATGGATTGATAGTTGGCGCGTCGATGTATTCAGACAGCGATGATATCCGATTCTATATCATCGGTTTATCAGGTCGCGACGAAGTCTACCATGCGTTCCATGCCACAATTTTTGATGGTAGTGAGCTGAAATCCTTTATCGACACCAAAGAGTGGAGTAGCAGCTACGCAACCGGCGTCAATAACAAAAATATAATTACCGGTTATGCGGTAAAAAATATCAGCAGCGCGGACCGGAATCGTTTCTTTGTTTACGATTACAACACGCAAAAACTGACATTCCCGGCGGACTTGTTTGCGTCTGCTTCAACAGCGCCTGAAGCAATCAATGATAATAATCTGATTGTCGGCACTACTGAAACAGCAACAGCGGGTTCATCGACACGTCGAAATGTTGGTTTCCTGTATGACCTTAATGCTAACACCTTTAAAGACATCAACACGCTGCTGAGCTGTAAGTCTGCTTACACTATTGTGACTGCAACCGACATTAACGAGAAAAACGTCATTGTCGCAACTGCAATCAAAGAAGTGGAGCGCCGTGATGTCAAAGGGGAACTGGTCAAAGACAGCGCCGGTAATGTCCTGAAAGAGGAAATTGCCGTTGCGGTGCAGTTAAATCCAATCGCGAATGGCACTATTGATAACTGTGATAGCACCGAAGAACAAACCTATGAACGCCAGGGCGCCAGCTTTGGTCTGTTTGGTTTGTTAGCATTGCTGCCCCTCGCGTTGCGTCGTCGGCGGCGCTAATTTCGTATTGAAAAAACCCGCTGTGCGGGTTTTTTTCTGCCTGTATAGGTCCCCGCAGAGTTGAATCTATTTTTCAGCTTCCACCAATGCTGGCTGCGCCAGAAAAGCTGCAGTCTTTTTGAAAAATAATTTCATTTTTTTGTCGTCAAATTGCAATGAAGTTCAGTTCGTTAGCGAAAGTCAAATAGTATCTGTGCTATTTTCGGTTGAACCTTTTGCCACAGAGGTCTATCTATTAACTGTGTGCCGGTGTTGCACCCCTGCAGCCGGTACTTTCTGTGAAGAACACATAGAGTTGAGGAAGACTGCCGTATGAAAAGACAAAAACGTGATCGTTTAGAACGTGCTCATGCTCAAGGTTATCGTGCAGGTGTTACAGGCCGTTCAAAGGAGCTTTGTCCGTATCAGAGTATTGATGCGCGCTCGCAGTGGTTGGGGGGGTATCGCGAGGCGATGGAAGACCGCGGTGGTGGTCTGTTTAGTAAAGGTCAATAATTCCGGTCTGCTGAGACTGATGCATTAAGGAACAAACCCCGCAATCGCGGGGTTTGTCGTTTTACAGCTGACTGGAGAGCCAATCAAAAACTGGAAGTGTCCTGAAACAGACCCACTTTTAACTCTTCGGCAGCATAGATATCACGGCCATCCACGCTGACCACACCATCAGCAATGCCCATAAATAGTTTGCGTTTAATCACCCGTTTCATATCAATGGTGTAGGTGACTTTTTTCGCGGTCGGCAGGATTTGACCGGTGAACTTCACTTCACCAACACCCAATGCGCGGCCTTTACCAGGACCACCACACCAGCCCAGGAAGAAACCAACCAGTTGCCACATCGCATCCAGACCCAGACAGCCAGGCATCACCGGATCGCCCTGAAAATGGCAGGCGAAGAACCAAAGGTCCGGGTTGATATCAAATTCGGCGATAATCTGGCCTTTGCCGTACTTACCACCTTCCTCAGAAATATGCAGCACGCGGTCAATCATCAGCATATTGTCAATCGGTAGCTGACTGTTGCCCGGACCAAATAATTCACCTTTACCACACGCGATTAATTCTTCTTTTGTAAAGCTATTCTGAGTCATGTATGTTAAATCCGTAAAAAATGCCGGCTCACTTTAGCGAACAGTTGTACGCTAAACAAGTCCGATTAGTCGATTTCTGCTGGTTGCAGAACATAATCCCGACACAAGACAGCCAGATGACAACGGCACCAACCGACGCTTCGACCGAGACCATTCTGCTATGCCCAAATCAGCCCAGCCCGCTCTGACCAACGCTGAAAAGCAACAAAGATACCGCGAAAAACAACGTCAATCCGGCAAAAAGGAACTGCGTGGTTATCTGACGCCGGAAGCCCTGAGCTGTTACCAGGAAATAGTCGACAAGACTGACTGGAATGACAGCCAGCTCCTCAGTAATGCCATACGGCTGATGTATGCCGCGCACAAGTTAGGCCAGGTTGGCCTGCTCAATAGCTGGCTGAATGAACATCAGCGCTGATGTCGATTCAGCTGTGACTGTCGCAGCCCGATGCCGTATAATAGGCGTCCGTTTTCTGCGTTGAGTACCGCCATGATTCTGTTTGTCCGTGATTTAACTGTGATCGATTTTTCTTACCTCTGTCCGCAACGCGGTTTGTTGGGCGAGAGTTTTATCGTCGATGTCGAGTTACACGGCGGCCTCGACGCTACGTCTATGGTGCTGGATTTTGCCCATGTTAAAAAACTAATTAAGAAAGCCATTGATAGCTTGGTTGATCATAAGCTGGCGTATCCGGCTTTACATTCTGCAATCACAAGCAGCCGGCACGACGACACTGAAGTGTTAACGCTACAAAGCCAACGTGGTCAGGTGCAGATAGCGTCCCCATTTGATGCTCATGTTGCCATCCCGGCCGAGAAAGTCGACGAACACAGCCTGACCGTATTTTTGCAACAGCAAATCAAACCGCTATTACCGGATAATGTGCAGCAACTGCTGTTTGTGCTGCGGCCGGAAAAAGCCAACGGCTTTTATTACCATTACAGCCACGGCCTGAAAAAACACGATGGTAACTGCCAGCGCATCGCACATGGCCATCGTTCGACGATCGAAATTTATCAGCACAATATGTTAAGCCCACGCCTGAACAAATACTGGACTGAACGCTGGAGCGACATTTACCTTGGTACCGCTGAAGATCAGGTGCAGGCCGCTGATTGTCAATGGCT
>CAMLRA010000172.1 GCA_946482325.1 uncultured Chromatiaceae bacterium
GATTATTACCTTGTGCCGGTGGCACCCAAAATCTGGCCTGGCTGGTCGGCGAAGGCTGGGCCAAACGGATGATCCTTTGCGGTGAACGCCTGTCGGCCGACAAAGCGCTGCAAATTGGCCTGATTGAAGAAGTGGTCGGCACTGGCGAAGCGGTGGCGGCCGCGTTAGCGCTTGCAGAAAAAGTGGCTGAGCAAAGCCCGTCGGCTGTGACGGCCTGTAAAAAGCTGATCCAACAAGGCCGCGGCGGCTCCATCAACGCCGCATTGCCGCTCGAGCGCGAACTCTTTGTTGGTTTGTTTGATACCAAAGATCAAGTCGAAGGCGTCAGCGCCTTTTTGCAAAAACGCCCGCCACAATGGGTGAACGGTTAAGGAGCCTGGGATGACCGAAATGACGCAAAACCAGGCTGTTGTATTGTTCAGCGAACTGACGGCTGATAATGGCAAAAAAATTGGCGTGGCGACGCTTAACAGTGAAAAGTCACTGAATGCGCTAAGCCTGCCGATGGTGGAATTGTTGCTGCCACAAATGCAACAGTGGAAAGACAATCCGGACATCGCCATGGTGTTGTTGCAGGGCGCTGGTGACAAAGCCTTTTGTGCCGGCGGTGACATCCGCGATTTGTATCATACGATGAAAGCCAGTCCTGGCACTTTTCAGCCCTACGTCACTGAATTTTTTACTAAAGAATACACATTGGATTATTTGATCCACACCTTCGACAAACCTGTCCTCGTGTGGGGCAACGGCATTGTCATGGGCGGTGGTTTAGGTCTGATGGCGGGCGCGTCGCATCGCGTGGTGACGGCCACCAGTCGCATTGCCATGCCGGAAATGGCGATTGGGTTGTATCCGGACGTTGGCGGCAGCTGGTTCTTAAACCGGATGCCGGCCGGTTGCGGCTTATTTTTAGGTCTGACCGGCGCTTCGATTAATGCTGCCGACGCTAAGTTTATTGATTTAGCTGACTTTTATATCCCGCACGACAAGCGTCAGCAAGTGATTGACGCCTTACTCAGCATCCGTTGGGGCAATACTGTGGTATTGAACCACCAGAAGTTGTCAGACTTGCTGATGAGTATCGAAACCCAAACTTTAAACCAGCAACCAGCCAGCCAAATCCGGCTGCATCAGGCGCCAATAGCAGCGCTTGCAAGTACAACCGGTTTGCCAGCGGCTATCGACGCAATTCTGGCGATGCCAAACGAAGACAGTTGGCTTGGTAAAGCCAAGGCGTCGTTACGATATGGCAGCCCAATCACAGCGCATATCGTTTATCGCTTGCTGCAATTGGGTCAGTCGAAAATTCTCGCCGACAGTTTCCGTTTAGAACTTGGCCTTAGTGTGCAATGCGGCAAACTCGGCGAATTTACCGAAGGCGTGCGGGCCTTGTTGATTGATAAAGATCAGCAGCCGCAGTGGCTGTACCCGGACGTGGCGTCAGTACCGGCGGCTGTGATTGACGAATTGTTCAGCTCCCCCTGGCAAGCAGCGGAGCATCCGCTGGCAGCGCTGGGTCGGTTGCATCCACCACAATAAATACAGGCAGATGCGGTTAAAAACGCATCGCGAACAGGGGAGAATTCTATGCAAGTTGTTGCATTTATCGGTCTTGGCAATATGGGCGGCCCGATGGCGCTGAACCTGCAAAAAGCCGGGTTTCAGGTGCAGGCCTTTGATTTAAATAAAGATGCGTTGACCGCTGTTGCTGCCGAAGGTGCAGTGGCCGCAGTCTCAGCCAAAGCTGCAGTGCAAGGCGCTGATTTTGTCATTTCGATGCTGCCGGCCGGTAAACATGTCATTGGTTTATATCAGGACGTACGCAGCGAGATCAAAGCCGGCGCTTTGGTGCTGGACTGTTCGACTATCGATGCACAAAGCGCACGTCAGGTTGGCGCTTTACTGGCTGATTCCGGCATTGCCTTTATTGACGCACCGGTATCGGGCGGCGTCGGTGGTGCCAAAGCCGGGACCTTAACTTTTATCGTTGGTGGCTCTGCGGAAAACTTCCAACGCGCTCATGATGTGTTATCCGCGATGGGCAAAAATCTGTTCCATGCCGGTGATGTCGGCGCCGGTCAAATTGCCAAAATCTGCAACAACATGCTGTTGTCGGTCCTGATGGTCGGCACCAGTGAAGCGCTGCAACTGGGTATTGATAATGGTCTGGATCCGAAAGTGTTGTCTGAGATTATGCTCAAAAGCTCAGGCCGCAACTGGACGCTGGAACTGTATAACCCGTGCCCGGACGTGCTGCCAAACGTGCCTGCCAGCAACAACTATCAGGGTGGGTTTATGGTCGACCTGATGGCCAAAGATTTGGGCCTTGCCAGCGAATGTGCACAGCAAAGCCAGTCCACTACACCGATGGGTGCATTAGCACGCAATCTATATGTGCAGCATCAACGCCAGGGCAACGGTAAACTCGATTTCTCCAGTATTTTCCGTTTTTTCAGTAAAAAATAACTGCCGTGGGCAGATAGGTTAACGCGATGAATTTAAAAGACAAAGTCATAGTGATCACAGGCGGCGCGCAAGGACTTGGCCTTGAGATGGCGCGGATGTGTGCAGACAATGGCGCCGCATTGGCGCTGATTGATATGAATGCCGAACAGCTTGCGGCGGCTGCGACAGAACTGCGCGCTACCGGTGTGCGGGTTGAAACTTACGCGGCCAATGTGTCAGATGAAGCCAGTGTGGAACAAACCTTTGCGGCGATAGCAGCCGATTTTGGTGGTATCGACGGCCTGATTAACAACGCTGGCATTTTACGCGACGGCTTGCTGCTCAAGTACAAAGACGGTCAGCTCACTGGCAAAATGTCGCTGCAGCAGTTCCAGTCTGTGATAGATGTGAATCTGACCGGCGTGTTCCTGTGTGGCCGTGAAGCGGCGGCGTTGATGGTGCAAACAGGCCGTAAAGGCGTCATCATCAACATGTCGAGTGTCGCGCGTGGCGGCAATATGGGCCAGACCAACTATGCGGCATCAAAAGCCGGTGTGGTGGCAATGACGGTGACCTGGGCGCGGGAATTAGGCCGTTACGGCATCCGGGTTGGCGCTATTGCGCCGGGTGTCATTCGCACAGCAATGACCGATGCGATGAAACCGGAAGCACGTGACCGCTTAGTCGCGATGAAACCAGTTGGCCGCTTAGGCGAAGCGGCTGAGATTGCGCACACTGCCAAATATATCTTCGAAAACGACTTTTTCACCGGCCGGGTGGTTGAAGTTGACGGTGGCATTTCGATGTAGCCTGACAGGCAGTGAATAAAGCCCGCGTGTGCGGGCTTTTTTGTCGGTATTCTTTCTGTCGAACTCAATCAGGCACGGCTTAATGCCAGTTTTAGCCCCAGAGCTACAAACAAAGCGCCTACAGTACGGTTTAACCACAGTTTGACCTGCTGACTGGTTTTGACCTTTTCTGCTGCTACAGCGGAAGTCCAGGCCAATAACAAACACCACAGCATCCCGTTAAAGTTGAAAATGGCGCCTAAAAACAAAAATGCCATAGATGTATCGGTTGCGTCCGGCGCGACAAATTGCGGTAAAAACGCCAGAAAAAACAATGCAACTTTGGGGTTTAACACATTGGTCAGCAGGCCCTGGCGATAAATAGCGCCTAGTGACGCGGTGGCCGGTGCAGCTTGCTCCATGCTGGTTGCTGATTGTGTGCGTAACATCTGCACGCCTATATACAGCAGATAAGCCGCACCAAGTAATTTAATCAGTAAAAATGCTTCCGCCGAGGTGGCAAGCAGCGCCGATAAGCCAAAGGCTGACGCAGCGATATGCACACAAGTCCCGCTGCAGATACCCAGCACTGCTGCGGCCCCGGCTTTAAAACCCTGACCGGCACTTCGCGCCATGATAAGGAGCGAATCCGGCCCTGGCGTCATATTCAGTAATAATCCTGAGACTATAAATAACCATAAATCCTGCGTACCGTACATAAAACCTCCGTTACCAAGTTAAAGCAGTAAAAAGGAAGGGGAGCTAAGCTCCCCTTCGTCGTCAGTCGATTAAACCGTACTGCTGCTTCAACACTTCAACGATTTCCGCCTTCGGATTGGTGGACAATTCAATACGCCGGCCTATCACTTTTTCAGCAATGCCGAGGTAAGTGCGTGAAATATCCATCATCACTTCCGTTGGCAACAGGTTGTCGCGGGCGAGGGCTACGCGCTCTGGCATCCGGTCCTTATTCAGCAGAATATCCGGGTCCGGGAAGTGATTAAGCAGCCACTGGCGGAAGCCTTCTTTGGACTGTTCGACAATCTGGCCATCGCGCCAGGACGCGCCATCCCATATCCGTGAACTGTCCGGCGTGCCGACTTCATCCATATAAATCAGTTTGCTGGTGCCTTGGGTATCTTTGACATAGCCAAATTCAAATTTAGTGTCGACAAACATCTGGTCAAGCGCAGCAAGTGCGTCGCTGATCACAGCAAAACCTTGCTTTAACAACTTTTCATATAATGCGATATCAGACAGCTGTTCAAAGCCAAAAGCCTGATAATGGCGCTCAATGTCAGCGCGGGAAATGTTGACGTCATCGGCTTCCGGTACGCCGGCGAGACCGGTCAAAATACCTTTGGTTGATGGCGTGATCAGAATTTCCGGCAGCTTTTGCTCTTTTTGCAGACCTTCCGGCAGCGTGATGCCACAGAATTCGCGCTCGCCTTTGCTGTACGCGCGCCACATGGAGCCGGTGATATATTGCCGGGCAATGGCTTCAATTTTTACTGGCCGGGCTTTTTGTACAATCCACACCAGCGGGTGCGGAATGTCGAGAATATGGCTGTCAGCCAAGCCATGTTGTTTAAATAACGAAAACCAGTGATTAGAAATTGCATTCAGCGCAGCCCCTTTACCAGGCACACCGTTCAGACCGTTTTCACCTTGCCAGATGCAATCAAAAGCGGAGATGCGGTCGCTGATCACCATAATGGCGAGTGGCGTGTCGGCCGGCACCGGGTAGTTTTTCTCGCGGATGAGACGGGCGCTGTCCTGTTCGGTCAGCCAATAAACACTACGGACTTTGCCGGAATGTACAGGTAAATGCGTGCGGATCGGCAGATCGTCATTGACCGCCAGGACCTGAGTTGCAAGAGTCATGATCACTTCTTCTGTCGCTGAAAAAAGGCGGGCCTGAGTGTAGCAGAAAGGGCGCTTTAACTGAATCCGTGGCAGCAGTTTATCTGTGCTCTGATATGATAGCGCCCAACAATAAAGACATGACGCCGGAGTTTCCATGTCAGAGAGTCTCCCACTGGTTCTGGCAGAACCCTGTCCTTTGTGTCGCAATAAAGCGACCAGGCATTATCATACGGACAAAAACCGCCATTATTGGCACTGTCCGGTCTGTCAGTTGGTGTTTGCCGGACGCCAAAGTTTGTTAAGCCGTGATGCCGAACTGGCTATCTACCAGCAGCATCAGAATGATCCCAATAATGCGGGTTACCGCCAATTCCTCAATAAGCTGGCGACCCCTTTGCTGCAGCGCCTTGGTCCCACAAAGTTACATGGATTGGATTTTGGTGCCGGCCCCGGGCCGACTTTATATCTGTTGCTGGAGCAAGGCGGCCATCAGGTGAACAATTACGACCCGTACTTTGCGCCGGACGAAGCTTTGCTGAAGCGTCAGTACGATTTCATTTGCTCGACGGAAGCGATGGAACATTTTTATCAGCCGGCGATTGAATGGCAGCTCTGGCTGGAATTGTTAAAACCGGCAGGCTGGCTGGGTTTGATGACGCGGTTAAGACCTGAGCATGTCGCTGACTTTGCCAAATGGCACTACAAAAATGACCCGACACACGTCAGTTTCTTTCATGCGGAGACTTTTTTTTGGCTGGCTCGGCGTGATGGTTTTGCCGTGGAAATAATTGGCGCTGATGTGGTGATCTTAAAGAGAATACTTGGCGCCGGGCAGGGCTAAGCGATGCGAACGTCTAATGGTTCTGAGCGTAACGATGATGTTCACGAGGCGTTGATCTCGGCATTCGTGCAACATATCCGGCAATATCGGTTGAAGATTTTTGCCATCAGCGGTGCTCAGGGCAGTGGCAAAACAACCTTAGCCGCTGCGCTGCAGCGAGCATTGCAATATGGCGGGAACTGTGTTGGCGTAGTGTCGCTCGATGATTATTATTTAAGCCGGCAAGAGCGCGCACAACTGGCAGAACAAGTCCATCCGTTGCTGATAAATCGCGGTGTGCCGGGTAGCCATCACATCAGCAGACTACAGCATGATGTAACGGCGCATCTTGCGGGTCAGCCAGTAACTTTGCCGCGTTTTGATAAAGCGCAGGATGATGTGGTCGTGGATGTGCCACCAAGACGCTACGACGTGCTGATTATCGAAGGCTGGTGCCTCGGTGCTTTGCCGCAAAGCGCTGCTGAACTCGCCATGCCGGTCAATGAGTTAGATTTATTGCCGGATGCGGCGCGTTGGCGACACTTTCAGAATGACCAGTTACAACAGCATTATCAACCACTTTGGCCTTTGTTGCAGCCAATGCTGTACCTGCAGGCGCCGGATTGGCCAACCGTCTGTGTCTGGCGACAGCAGCAGGAAGCGGCGTTATGGCGTCAGCGTGGCACCGGCATGGATGCGGCAGCGCTTACGCAATTTATGTTGCCGTTTCAGCGCTGGACTGAAGCGATGTTGCGGGGCGAACTGGCGGGCCAGCCGCTGCTGTTAGCGCTTGATAAGTACCGGCAAATCAGAGCGCCTTTATCATCAATCCTCATCAATCCTCAGCAATTTGTTGGCTAAGTCACAGAACTGACAGCAAAAAGTTGCTAAATTCTGCACAGTATCGTCATACTGCTAAGGCACATTTAACAGTCGTTGCCAGGCAGCAAACTATTGTTGCAGACGTAACCCCAGATCCCAGGAGTTTTGCGATGCCAGTCTTGTTAAGGACCGTCCTGGCGCTGCTTGCCGGCGTGGTCGTGACTTTTTTTACCATTTCCGCTATCGAACAGTTGGGGCATATTCTGTACCGCGCGCCTGTTGGACTCGACTGGCAAGACAGCTCTGCCGTTTCGGCCTATTTGAAACAGTTACCGGTAGGAGCTTTGTTGTTAGTTCTGGTTGGCTGGTTGCTGGGTATTTTTACCGGCTTGACCGCCGCCACCTTGCTGGCCGGCCGTTGCCGCGGGCGTTTTGCTCTGGCCATCGGTAGTTTGGTCTTTTTAGGCGCCGTCTCGAATTTTTATCTGTTGCCGCATCCGATGTGGCTAATGGTCATGAGTCTCATATCTATCCCACTGGTGACGTTGCTGTGCTGGTGGGCGCTGAAAAAACGATTTGGTCAACCGGTATTGACCCCAGAAGGAGAACAACAATGACGGAAATACGTTTATTGGGTATTTGTGGCAGTTTACGTCAGGCATCTCACAATATGACGTTGCTCAAAACTGCGCAGCAGTTGTTGCCACAAGGTGTCAGCCTTGAGATCGCTGATTTAACTGAAGTGCCGTTTTTTAATGCTGACCTAACCACTAAGCCAGCTGCCGTCGTCGCGTTATTGGCGTCGATGGAGCAAGCCGACGGTTTTATTTTCGCCTGTCCGGAATACAATTATTCGATAGCGCCGGCGCTGAAAAACGCGTTGGATTGGGCGTCGCGGGAACCTGACAACCGGCTGATGGCGGGCAAAGCTGCTGCAATGATGGGGGCTGGCGGTGGCATGGGCACGTCACGGGCGCAATATCATTTGCGTCAGGTCGGTGTGTATCTGGAGCTGCACTTTGTTAATAAACCTGAAGTATTTGTCAATGCATTCAGTGGTGTGTTCGCCGCTGACGGCACGTTGCAGGATGAAAAAATCCGCGCAACTATCGCCGCGCAGCTGGTTGCTTTGCAAGCGTTGGTTTTAAAATGCAAGTCATGACACTGGCTAGTCGGTTTAGACAGACCTTGATCGCACTGGCGCTGTCAGTCACTGCTTCGCAGGCTTTTGCGGTGCCGGAGACTGCTTTGGCGACGCGCTATCCAAGTGAGATCCAGACCTTTTGGCAACAACAAGTCAAAACCGGCACTATGGCAA
Source organism: uncultured Chromatiaceae bacterium (assembly GCA_946482325.1). The sequence goes on from CAMLRA010000172.1 coordinate 8,060, forward strand.
CATCGGATGGTAGCCAACTGGCGTACGCCTACGTGATACCGCCACAAGCGCGATATGCGTTGTTGTTAGTGCAAGGTCGAACCGAAGCTTATCTGAAATATCAGGAGCTGTATTTTGATTTGGCTGCGCAAGGTGTGGCGGTATTTAGTCTGGACCATCGCGGTCAGGGCTTGTCGCCTCGGGAACTCGAAGACCCGCATAAAGGCCATATCACGGATTTTGCTTTATACCGCCAGGACCAGCAGCAATTTATAACAGACGTCGTCAAAGCGCAGACCCAGTTACCGCTTAACCTGCTAGCGCATTCAATGGGGGGCGCGATCGCAGTACAAATACTGGCACAAAAACCTGAAGTATTTCAGCGCGCGGTGCTGACATCGCCGATGATAGCACCGAACGCTAAAGTGGCTTTTTCTGAGCAGGATGGTTGTTATCTGGCCGCTGCTTTTGACTGGACCTGTCCGGACTGTTATGCCGGTTTTGTTGCCCAGCCTTATCCCTTTGATCAGAAATTTGCTGACAATATTTTGACCAGCTCTC
>CAMLRA010000173.1 GCA_946482325.1 uncultured Chromatiaceae bacterium
CTGCTGATGCTTTGGTTGCTCGGGTTGTTATCGCCCATAGCTGTGGGCAGCTTGATCCATGCATTACTGGTGTTCGCCGTGATTCTGTTGTTGGTCGATCTGTTCCAGTCCCGGGCCTGACACTGAGCTGAAAATTTAAGATCTGCGCCCCCGTAAGGCGCTGAAGTTTATGTTGGAGAATTGTATGTCTATGAATACCCGGCTATTTACCCCGCCGTTAGATGCGGGGCAGCCAGTAATGACTGCCAATATCTTTCGCTTACGCCATGTCGTTCCTCAGTGCAACTGGCCGATGTGGCTTTGCAGTTCCTGCATCTTTGTCCTGCCTGGAACTGTGCTGGCCGACAGTTACCGGATGTCAACGCCAGATTGGTACGTTGGCGCCAGTCTCGGTGAGTCACGCCTTAGCATCGATACGTCTGCGTTAGAGCAAAATATGCAAGCGCAGGGCTTGCCGCTGGCATCTTTGAGCCGGAATACCAATGACACCGGTTATAAGCTGTATGCCGGCACTGCACTGAATGACTATCTGGCGCTGGAAGGCGGTTATTTTCGTCTCGGTGAAGTTGATTTTAATGCACGCACCGCTGCTGCGCCGGACGGTACAACCTATCTGTTATTTGGTCACCTGCGTGATCAAGGGGCCAATCTGGATCTGGTGGCACGGATGTTCATGAGCAATGCTTTGGCATTGACTGCCCGGATTGGGCTGACCTATAACGACACCGATGCACGACTGGATTACCAGCGGCCAATCAATCTGGATGCTTACACCCGCAGTAAACATTATCTGAAGCATAAATTTGGTGCAGGCATGGAATATCAACTGTCGCCGGGCTGGGCAATGCGGGCCGAGCTCGAGCGTTACCGGCTGGATGATATCTGGGGCGACCAGGGTGATATGAAATTGCTGTCGTTGGGGATGGTCTATCAATATGGCCAACCTGGCCCATATACTGCGCCGACAGCGGCACAGGAACCTGAAGCGGCACCACAGCCTTTTGCTGATCCACCTGAAGCCGCTATGGTGCAAAGCAGTTCTGCCCCGGTGTTACTTGAATTGGCCGATGTCCATTTTGAGTTTAACCGGTCAGCGCTGACTCCTGCTGCCAAAACAATACTGGCACGCCATGTGGAAACCTTAAAAAATCAGCCACAAACCAAGGTGCAAATTGCAGGCTATACCTCTGCCAGTGGCACAGATACCTATAACCAGCAACTGAGCGAACGCCGGGCCAAAGCTGTGAAGCAATATCTGACCGGTGAAGGTGGGTTAGCTCCGAGCCGGCTGACCACTATTGGCTACGGTGAAGCATCGCCGGCGCAAATTGAGGATAAACCTGCTGAACTGCGCTCTGTGGCGGCGAAAGCCAATATGCGCGTGTTGTTTCAATTGATAGTGGAATAGAATGATGGCACGACAGCACGACAGCACGACAGCACGACAGCACGACAGCACGACAGCACGACAGCACAACAGCACGGCAGTTGGCGTGCTGTTGTGCACACACCGGCAGATTACTTCGCTTTGCAGCAATGGTTTCTGGGCATCAATCGCTCGGATTCGTGCCGGACGACGCCATAACACTCGCAACTGGTTTTTTCCAGAAGGGCCCGGTCAATGACTTCGATATGACCGCGGCTGTAATTGATAATCCCTAAGCGCTGCAACTTGCCCGCCGCGTCAGTCACACCTTCACGCCGTACGCCCAGCATATTAGCAATCAGCTCCTGGGTCATCAGTACATGGTCATTGGGTAAACGATCTATCGACAATAAGAGCCAGCGGCAGAGTTGTTGTTCAATGCTGTGATGACGATTGCAAACTGCAGTCTGGGCCATCTGAGTCAGTAGTACCTGGCTGTAACGCAGCAATAAATGCAATAACGCACCATGCCGGTTAAATTCGTCTTTCAGGCGTTGGCCGAATAAGCGGTAGGCAAACCCGGCGCTTTGCACGACAGCTCTGCTGGTGGTGCTTTCGCCGCCCATAAAAAGCGCTACTCCGACCATGCCATCATTACCAACAACGGCGATTTCAGCAGAAGCGCCGTTTTCCATTACATATAACAAAGAAATAATCGAATCCGTCGGGAAATACACATACCTTTGTTTGGAACCGGCTTCGCTAATCACCTGGCCTAAATTCAGCTCAATAAGTTCGAGATGGGGGAACAGGCGCAGTTTGACCTCATCGGGTAATTCACAAAGCAAACGGTTCGCTATCGGCGGGTGTTTAGCGGCTAGCTTCAGATCTGGCGCAGCCTGCGTTGCTGATGGTTCTGTCGTCATAGCCGGTCCGTCCTTGCCTGGAGGCGTATCCAAATGAATACAACACCAGTATATGGTGATAATTCGTGCACTATGTGCGCTGGCGCACATAAGACTGGTTTAAATGCAGAACTTACAACGGTGATTAACCCTGTAACGGCTGGTAGCAACTGCAACTCCGTGCCAGCAGGGATTGCCGGTCGAGAATATGCAAGCGGCCGCGGTTATACAAAATGATGCCGTAACTTTGTAAATCGCCGGCTGCGACAGTAATGCTGCTGCGTCGTACCCCAAGCATGTCTGCCAGAAACTGATGAGTCAGATAGAGTTCATCGGCTTGGACCCGGTCATGACTCATCAATAGCCAACGGGCCAGACGCGCTTCAACCTGATGAAAATGGGCACAGATCGCATTTTGTGATAATTGCCGTAATAATCGAAACAGATAGGCTTGCAATAAAGGTTGCAGACTTGGCTGCTGCGCGCTTTCAATGACCGCAACAGGGATCCGCCATGCCATACCACTACCTTGCACTATGGCTTCTGACGGAACCCGCCGGGTATGCAACAAGATGGTTGCTCCAAGCACCCCTTCAAAGCCAATCAGGCCCATTTCCAAGGGTGGATGTCCGGGTAATTTCGCGATAAGAGAAATAAAAGCTGTTAGCGGAAAATACAAATGCTGATAATCGTCATCGAGCTGGCACAACCGCTCTGCAAACTCGAGCTGCACCAGTTCCGCCTGCTGTAACAACTGGCTTTGTTCTGCTTCCGGCAGATGGTGCAGTAGTCGATTCTGCACTTTTGGTCTTTGGCTATGAGTGAGCACGGTAGGCATATAATTCCTTTAACAACATAACTAAAAAGACACCATTTTCAATAGCTGCGGGGCAAGCTGCCCTCACAGCCGGACACTCAGGCGCAGCGCTTTTATTTCACCCGCATGCCATTTTCCACAGCGGTCACGCCACCAACAGCACGGGTCAATCGCATAGCTGTATTGATGTCTTGCTGCGAATTCACAAATCCACTGAGTTGCACCACGCCTTTAAAGGTTTCGACATTGATTTCGGCCACGCTTAGTGACTTGTCCGCAAAAATGGCGGCTTTGACTTTGGTGGTGATAACACTGTCGTCAATATATTCTCCGGTGCCTTCTTTGTTACTGGCAGAACTGCAACCAGCCACGCCGGCCAGACTTAAAGCCAACAGAAACATACTCAGAACTTTGATGGTTTTCATGGTTAACACTCCTGGTTAAAACAGGGAAAAATCCCGGAATAACAATTGGTCACATCAGCCGGCACGCCCGGTCAGCAACAGGACTATCAGCACAAGCAAAACAATGCCGAGGGCTCCGCCCGGGCGATACCCCCAGCTCCGGCTATGTGGCCAGGCGGGCAAAGCGCCCAAAAACAACAGGAGCAGGATGATAATGACGATAGTGGTGATGGACATGGTGATGCTCCTGCAAACCAGATGTTATTGCCGGTTAATAGCAGGATTTTGCGCTGACGCCAGCCTATGTTCGGTGCGCTGACGCACCCATAAACAGATTGGCTGAGTGCTGGCGTCAGTCTCTGATAAGTGTCGCGCCGAACAGAGATACCCCGGCTATGAGCGCATGATCAGCGCTCTGCTCCGCAAGGGGTATTGCATGTCAGGTTCCGGTTCACTGGTTCCTGGTTTTGGTCACAGACCGCTTTTGCGGTCAACACTGAGGTCGACAAAATGAATTATCACGAACGCGATATTTATGGCATTTACAAAAATCCGCAGTTTGCGCCATCGTTGGTTGCCAATGGGCCAGGGCCGCATCTGATGGGCGCAGAAACGCTGATTGGCAATTCGGTAGTGAACCGTTCAGGACAAACTCTGGGTGATATCAAAGAAATCATGCTGGAAGTGGATACCGGACGGGTTGGTTATGCCGTGTTGTCGTTCAGTACTTATTTTGGTCTGAGTGAGAAGCTATTTGCCGTGCCGTGGAAAATGCTGACCCTGGACCCGTTGCAAAAATGTTTTGTCATGGACTTGTCGCCGGAGCGGCTGAAAAATGCGCCGGGTTTTGACAAAGGCCATTGGCCGAATATGAAAGATGTCGAATGGGAAAAATCACTGCATAGTTTTTATGGCAGTAATCTGAGCTGACACTATGCTGCGAAGCAGCAAAAATCCGGATGGGGCCTACATCCGGTTTTTTTGCTCAGCTGTTGTCAGCGGTCTGCCGTATGGGCACTGCAGGCGCAAAAACTGCCCGCCAATGCCAGAGTGTCCACAGGCACATTGACAGCGGAGTTCGCCACAGCGTCTTCGGAGCAGAAGTTGAATTTTTACCAGCTATGTTGCTTGTCGAAGTCTGTAACACCAGGCCAATACAAAAGCCGCCCAGCAGCAATAGCGGTGCTTCTAGTCGCAGCAAGAACGCCGACCGCAACTGCTGTCGGCGTAAGTTAGTGCGCTGTAGTGCAACCAGACGAAGATCAATCTGCCGGGTTAAGTTTGCGTGCTCGGACATGCCGTTGTCTCCTGTCTGATTTCGGCCTGAGCCCAGCTGAGTTGTGTTGCCGGGAAGCGTAAGTACTGACTGTAAAAGCGGATCCGCAGCAAACAAATCCACAAGACCACACACTGTAAGCCAATTAACAGCAACAGGCCTTGCCAGGGATAGAGCCCCAGCACCTGTGCTCCTGACCAGAGCAACAGCAACAACAACACCCAGCTACTTAGCAGTAACAAGGCAGCGAATAGCGACAACAGCCAGATGGCCACCAGACTTTCGGCGGCCCTTTGTGTCTCCAGTGCCAGCAATTGAAACTGTTGCTGCCATTGGCTGCATAATAACTGCAGATACTCGCGCAGTTGCGCCGAAATATCCTCAACTGACACGGGATTTCAGCAACCAGCTGATGATAAATCCGGTGGCTATGGCAGCGCCGATCACAGTCACCGGGCGACGGTGCACCTGATCACGTAGCGCTTTGCTGAGCCGCACCCCGGTGGCGCTGAGTTGCTCGGAACGCACTTCAAAATTGTCCGCGCCATGGCTTGCTGCGCTTGCCAGCCGGTTAACGGTGTCATGAGCTTTGGCACTAAACTGATCAATGACCGGATGTGCTGCAGCTGTGGCCTGATCGATCACATTATTCAGCCCCTGAGGCTTGCCATCAGCAGTGGAATTGGCTTGAGGTGTTTCTGTCGTATTTTGCATAGGACGCTCCGGTCGTTGCCAGCTGCAGTATTGCTGTTGGCATAAGCCTGAACTTTAACGTCTTCCTTGCCTGTACTCAGTGCGGTGGCGCACAGGAAGTTATGTGAACAGTCAACTTTGATCTGCAATGCATCCCGGCGGCTAATGTCAGTACAGGAAACATGTCCTGTGTGGCCACGGAAAACATGCGGGGTATTGTTTAACTTCATATAGGTTCAAAGGACTGATGTTATTTGCTGACCAGTTCGGCGACACCGTGCCGCGTTGGTTTTAGGGCGGCGATGCGAAAACGCTGGCCGCCTTGGTGTTTGGCCTGGTACATGGCACTATCTGCCTGTTGTACTAACTCGGCAAGGCTATTGCCATGCACAGGGTAAATTGCGATGCCGATGCTAATGTCCAACTGCAAGGTGCAATCTGGCAGTTGCATCGGTTGGTTAACGGCGTTTAACAGTTTGCCGGCAATGCTGGTGACATCACGATTGTTATTGCAAAGCGGCAGCAGCAATACAAACTCGTCACCACCGTATCGGCAAACAGTATCGGTACTGCGTAATAACGCCCGTAAGCGTTGTGTAAGTTCGACTAAAACAATATCACCCACGTCATGGCCGTAGTGGTCATTTATACGTTTGAAATGGTCTATGTCCAAAAACATCAGGATCACACTACTGTGCTGGCGTTTGGCCTGTTTAAAGGCTTGCAGTGCCCGGTCCTGTAACAATAAACGTGTTGGCGTTTGGGTGAGGCAATCCACTTGGCTTTGTTCGAAGAGCAGTTCAAAAGCCTTTTTGTCGGCGGTATTTTTTTGTTGTGCCTTGTGGAGCTCTTGACGCAACCAACTATTTTCCGTTTGCAGTTGATTACGCGTTAACCAGTTACCGTGGCAATGCATTACAGGTTTACGGTCGAAAAAATTACTCATAGTGCCCCCTTTTGACGAGATGGTGTTTGATCACACCAACACTGATGTTGCGACTTGAATCTCTAACGTAGCGACCCACTAGCTGGAATTCCGTGCGTTATCTAACATCAACTAGCCCCAAATTAGCTGCGTTACATGTCCGGCACCCTTGCGAAACCAAGTCGTCACCTAACCTTCACGCAGCTGCGATGGAGGGGCAAAATCAACCCGTTCGCAGCGGGATGGCTTAATTGTGCGCCTTAAGCCGCAACGAAAATTAGTTGCAGGGAGGTTGATGAAGCAAGAAAAATGCCGGTGACAAAAACGGGGATCTATCAGGTATATTAATCCATGACATTGTCACCAGCAGTAAACTCAATGTATCCAGACCCTATGCATGCACTTCAATATTGTTGCGAACCAGCCAAACTCCGGGTGAGTCCCAAACTGCATGCGAGACAACATCGCGTTCGGCCAAACTATTTACAGTGCCGGTTAATGTGACCTCGTGTTCATGGATATTAATGCCAATCCCTTTGGCCTCTTTAGCGGCTCGCCGCTGCAAGACGGCTTCGATATCGGTTTTCAGAACGGAACCTGTTACTACCGGCTTTAACACGAGTTGGTTACTGACACCTCTCACGCCTGTTAAGTAGCGGATAGATGCTTCGGCAATTCGCCGCTGATAATCGGCCGGTACTTTGCCGCTGAGGGTAACCCAGCCATTTTCTACCATTACTTTCACCGCGTTGGTGGGGATAAAGACATTCCAATCCAATACGTTTTTCACGGCGTGGGCAATTTCACTGTCAATCACCGTTGGCGAGCCGCGGAACATCACTTGCATTTCGACCGCAAGTGCTTTGACGCTGCTGACTCGCTGGGCAGCTTGTTCGGCATGCCATTTTTCGCCATAACTATCGACATGGCCGGTGAGAGTGACCACTCCTTGACGTACTTCGACACCAATGTGAGTAGCGTCCACCATTGGGGCTAAGCGCAGCTCTTCCTGAACTTCGCGTTGAATTTGGGCATCAGTTTTTAACATAATTAGTTCCTTTCGAAGTTGGATAGGCTCTGGGGTGGTTCCCCCCAGAAGTGAGCAATCAGTCAGATAAGGCCGTTGGCAGCAAACAGCGCCGCAGTATAGGTTTCTATCCAAGGTGCAATACTGTTTTACCCTCTTGGTTTGTGTAACTCTGTACGTTAATCCACATAGAGCCACGATGGTCGATCATGAAGGTTTGCAAAACTGCTGAGTTGAAGATGGTTGGTAGTCTCGGGCTAGCCCGCACATATTGGCGTCATGCTGGGAAGCGATGACATAAGCAGTGAGCATAGCCAATTCGTCGCCGTGGTGATGGATTGCCAAACAATCTGAGACTATAGACGAGCGAGTCCAGAGCCGATTTTGCTTCGCATCGATGGTCAAGGGAGATGGATGGTTTCTGATAAGGTGTGTGTTAAAAGGCGCTCAAGCGGTGATGCAATCAAACAATCACGCCAAAACAAACGGGCTCACTTCGTGCGTTATTGCACACATGTACCCAACAAGGCACTTTACCAATGCAACACCTCCTGCGGATATGGAATAGCCACAGCTTTTCCATGGTGTTGTAATTTGGCTTGTAACACTTCCAATGCTTGCATCTCACCGTGGACGAGGAAATAACGACAGCCAGGCTTCGCAGCTTGTGCCCAGCGCACTAAGTCTGTTTGTCCGGCATGGGCTGAGAATCCGCCAAGTGTGTGCAACTGTGCTTTTACGTGAATCTCATCGCCGTGAATTCGCACCGGGTTTTGCCCATCGATAAGTCGCCGCCCCAATGTCCCTTGTGCCTGAAAACCGACAAACACCACATGATGATGGTCGTTAGCCAAACAGTGGCGAAAATGATGCAAAATTCTCCCGCCGTTACACATACCGCTGCCAGCGATCACGACTGCACCGTCGGCAATACGGTTGATTGCTATCGACTGTTCTGAGGTGCGGGTCAGCCTTAAAATTGGCAGCAGTCTCTCAAAATCAGCCGAGACAACTTTACTGACTTTTGCTAAATCCCGCTGGTTCAGGGTGGCAAAAAAATGCGAATAAATCGACACCACATCGATAGCCATTGGGCTATCGAGAAAAATCATGCGTTGCGGCAATAAACCTTGAAAATACAACATAGCCAA
>CAMLRA010000174.1 GCA_946482325.1 uncultured Chromatiaceae bacterium
TATTTTCAGCAAAGACTGTTGCCAACTTCAACTTTCAAATAGACTACTAATTAGCAAATTTAACCACTAAATGGCAGCGATATGGCAAGAGCTTTCCAACAGGACAATCTGATTGGCCAATCTAACAGTTTTCTTAACGTTTTGGATCAAGTGTCTCAAATAGCACCGCTGAATAAGCCTGTGTTAATTATTGGTGAGCGCGGAACTGGTAAAGAGTTGATTGCTGCACGATTGCATTACCTTTCACAGCGTTGGGATCAAACTTATCTGACTTTAAACTGCGCATCGCTGAATGAAAATTTGTTGGAAAGTGAATTGTTTGGCCATGAAGCCGGCGCATTTACCGGTGCCAGTAAACGCCACGAAGGCCGCTTTGAGCGGGCAAATTTTGGCACGCTATTTCTCGATGAGCTGGCCAATACGCCCGGTCTGGTGCAGGAAAAACTGCTGCGGGTGATTGAATATGGTGAATTCGAGCGCGTTGGCGGTAGCCGGCCGATTAAAGTCGATGTGCGGCTGGTCTGCGCCACTAACGAAGATTTGCCGGGTATGGCAGAACGCGGTGAGTTCCGTGCGGATTTGTTGGACCGGTTAGCGTTTGACGTGATCACCTTGCCGCCGATGCGCGAGCGCCGCGAGGACATCTTACAACTGGCAGAACACTTTGCTATTAACATGGCGCGGGAGCTGAATTTTGAGTTGTTCAGCGGCTTCAGTGAAAAAGCCAAGCGTCAGTTACTGGATTACGACTGGCCGGGTAACGTCCGTGAACTGAAAAACGTCGTAGAACGCAGCGTCTACCGCACTAACAATCCGTATGTCCCGGTACATGATATTTTATTTGACCCTTTTGCCTCGCCGTTCCGGCCGCAGGCCAGAGTGCGCACTTTAGACCGTCACCCCGCGGCAGCAGTACCGCAGGCGATGCCCACAGCAATACAGCAAAGCGGTGCAGCAACAGCGACTGCATCTAACGCTCCCGCTGCTCCCACAGCCGTGCAGTTTGATTTCAGTCAGGTACAGGATTTTAAATTGCTGTCTGAGCATTATGAAGTGACGCTGATCAAACAAGCGCTCGCCGCTTGTCAGTACAATCAGAAAAAGACTGCGGATGCGCTGAATCTGACGTATCATCAATTACGTGGATATATGAAAAAATACAAACTGTTAGACAGCCAACAATGAATTTTCCCTATTGCCGTTTTGGCAGCCTGAGTCTGGTGCTGTGGTTAACCGGGTGTCAACCGGCTGCAGTGTCAAACAGTAGTCAGGGCCTGGTGTACTGCGCCGAAGGCTCACCTGAGAGTTTTAATCCACAGCTGGTCACATCTGGCACCACGATTGACGCTGTCAGTCAGCATTTGTATGACAGGCTACTTGATATCGACCCCAACAGTGGTGACCTGCTGCCTGCCTTGGCACAACAATGGCAGGTCAGTCCTGACGGTGTAACCTATCGTTTTAAGTTACGACCAAACGTCAGCTTTCATCAGACCGACTACTTCTCTCCGAGCCGATCTCTGAATGCAGACGACGTAGTTTTCACCTTCAACCGCATGTTGGACGTTGAACACCCGTTTTTTCAAACTGCGACCGAGTATCCCTATTTTGACAGTATCGAGTGGCGCCAGCGGGTAACAGGCGTCACGGCGTTGAGTCCTGACGAAGTTGAATTCAGGCTCAGCCAGCCCGACAGCTCGTTTTTATCAGTGCTGGCGACCGACTTCGCTGCAATTTTGTCAGCTGAATACGGTGCTCAGCTCATTGCTCAGCAGCAAAAATCTCTGCTGGATAGCCAGCCGGTTGGTACTGGCCCGTATAAATTTCGTCAATATCAGAAGGATGTTTTAATCCGCTATTACCGTCATGATAACTACTGGCGGTCGCACGGTGATTTGAAGCAGCTGGTCATTGATATTGTGCCGGATAATACCAAACGACTGGCCAAACTACTGACCCGGGAATGTGATATTGCCCCAATTCCCCGCTTGGCAGAACTACAAATGTTATCAAATCGTCCGGACTTTAAAGTCGAGCAACAAACCAGTATGAATGTTGCTTTCTGGGCTTTTAATACTCAAAAACCGCCATTTGACCGTGTTGAGGTTCGACAGGCGCTGGCACTTGCAGTAAACAAACCCAATATTTTGCAGGCGGTGTATTTCGGGCAGGCTGAAGAAGCCAACTCTGTACTGCCGCCCAATTCCTGGGCATATCGTAAACAAAGCGAAAGTCAGTCTTTTGATAAGGCTAAGGCAAAAGAACTGCTACGCCAGGCCGGTTATCAGGATGGGTTTAGCATCGATATCTGGGCGATGCCGGTACAACGGCTGTATAACCCCAACGCGCAAAAAATGGCTGAGCTGATCCAGGCCGATTTGCGCACTATCGGTGTCAAAGCGCGTATCGTTTCATATGAGTGGAATACCTTCCGGCGTAAATTGCGTCAGGGCGAGCATGATTCGGTGTTGATTGGCTGGTCCGCGGACAATGCCGACCCGGATAATTTCCTGCGGCCATTACTGAGCTGTGCAGCTGCAGTTTCCGGCAGTAACAGAGCAAACTGGTGCGACGAACACTTCGACCAGTTTATTGCAGGAGCTGTGCAAACCACCGATGTTGCGCAGCGACGCAGTTATTATCTGGCTGCACAACAATATCTGCAGCAACAAATGCCGTTAATGCCGATTGCCCATTCGAAACGTTTCCTGGTGAAAAACAGCAGTGTACAGGGAGTGGCAATTAACCCTTATGGTGGCATTAATTTGGTCCAGGCTGGAAAAACACCATGATTTTACGCTATTTGGCCCGCAGATTATTCCTGCTTGGATTTGTCTTTGTAGCACTGACTGTCTTTGTGTTTAGCCTGAATTACCTGTTTCCCGGTGATTTAGTCAGCAACCTGACCGGCCTGCGGGACATCTCCCCACAAAAACATCAGCAGTTACAGCAAATGCTGGCGCTGGACCATAGCTTATGGCAGCAATATATCGCCTATAACCGACGCTTATTGGCCGGCGACTGGGGATTATCGTTTGCCAGTCAGCAACCGGTATTAACTGAGATTCTGCAAGTGTTGCCCGCCACACTGGAATTGGCGACTTATGCTCTGTGCCTGAGTTTATTCGCCGGCATCCCGCTCGGACTGTTGGCGGCAGTGAAAAAAGACAGCCTGCTCGACCGCTGCATCTCCGGTATAGCGCTGGTTGGCTACTCCATGCCGGTCTTTTGGCTGGCATTAATATGTATTATGTTGTTTTCATTGCAGTTAGGCTGGTTACCGACCTCAGGCAGGCTTGGTGTTCTGTTTGAGGTTCCCAGCCAAACCGGCTTCATTTTTGTCGATATTCTATTGGCCGATCATGTGTCGCGTACTTCGGCTGCGTATAGCGCGCTGCTGCATCTGGCGATGCCAACTATTATTCTGGCCGCCTACCCTACCAATGTGATGATCCGGTTTGTCCGGACTTCGATGCTGGAAGTACTGGAACAAAACTATATCAAAACCGCACGGGCTAAAGGTTTGTCCAGAAGTCAGGTGTTATACCGCCATGGCTTACGCAATGCATTGTTGCCGGTCACGCGTCAGGTCGGGTTGCAATTTAGTACGCTCATTACGCTAGCGATGTTAACCGAGGTGATTTTTTCCTGGCCCGGTATCGGTCAGTGGCTGATTGACAGCATTTATCAGCGTAATTATCCGGCGATCCAGGCCGGATTGCTGGTAGTTTCCAGTCTGGTGATTTGTGTAAATATGCTGACCGAAATTCTGCATACCCTGTTTAACCCACTGGCGCGGAAACTCTGATGAAAAAATTGCGCTTGTACTATGAAGAATACAATAAAAGACCGTATCAGCTATTGTGGCGGCACTTCATCACGCAGCATTTTGCCCTGTTTGGCCTGGTGATTTTATCCATTCTGTTACTGCTCGCAGTATTCAGCCCTTTTGTCAGCCCACATGACCCTTATCTGCAGAATTCAGACCTGTTGTTACTGTCGCCATCCTGGCAGAGCAACGGGCTGGTTTCTTATCCATTTGGTACTGACGATCTGGGGCGAGACCTGATGTCACGGCTGATGCTTGGTACCAGCTACAGCTTTGGACTCGCTATTCTGGCGGTCAGTGGTGCAATGCTGATTGGGCTTGTGCTCGGTATTCTTGCCGGCATGACGCGCGGTGTGCAGTCGAGTATCTTCAACCATTTGCTGGATTTAGCTTTAACCATTCCAAGCCTGTTGCTTGCAATTGTCATTGTGGCAGTGTTAGGTCCCGGTTTACTGAATACAATTTGGGCGATATTGCTGGCGTTATTGCCGCAATTTATTCACGGCGTCGGCAATGCGATTCAACAACAGCTAAAACAGGACTATGTCGTGGCGTACCGGCTGGATGGTGCCAATAACTGGCAAATTTTGTGGTCTGTGGTACTGCCAAATTTATGGGAGCCACTGTCTTTACTGTTCACCATGGCACTGTCTACCGCAATTCTGGATATTGCCGCACTGGGCTTTTTAGGACTGGGAGCGCAAGCACCAACTCCAGAATGGGGCAGTATGGTGGCCGACGCGCTGGACTCTATCTATCTGGCGCCCTGGACAGTCGCTTTACCAGGCCTATTGATTTTCATCACGGTGCTGTCGGTGAATCTGGTGGGTGATGGCTTGCGCAATGCGATGAAAAAACGGCGGGAAAACTGATGCAGTTACTAGATATCCGTAATCTGACGCTGGAACTGGAAACACCTGATGGCATAGTCCGGGCGGTTGACCGGGTCAATTTATCCTTGCGTGAGGGGGAGATCCGCGGCCTGGTTGGCGAATCTGGCTCTGGCAAAAGTCTGATCGCCAAAGCCATAATGGGCGTTTTACATCAACGCTGGCGTATCTCTGCTGACCGTTTCAGCTGGTGTGGCGAAGACCTGTTGCGTTTACCCTATCAGCGCCAACGGGAAATCATCAGCCGCGATATTGCGATGATTTATCAGGAACCGAGCCGCAGTATGGACCCGACAGCACCTATCGGCGAGCAATTGGCTGAATCTATTCCTGATCACCGGCTGGAAGGTGTGTCCTGGTGGCAAAAGGGGTTTTTCCGTCGCAAAAAAGCGATTAACTTACTGCATAAAGTTGGCATCCGCGACCACCAGGCTGTGCTACACAGTTATCCGTATCAACTATCCGAAGGTGTTTGCCAAAAAATCTCGATTGCGATGGCGATTGCGAAGGACCCCAAGCTACTCATCGCCGATGAACCGACTACTGCACTGGAAAGTACCACTCAAGCACAACTGTTTCGCTTATTGGCGAGCTTTAATCAGCTTAAAGGTACTTCAATTTTGCTGATCAGCCACGAACTGGAAACCGTCGCAAAAAACACTGACACCATCAGCGTGTTGTATTGCGGCCAGTTAGTGGAAGCCGGAGAGACAGCTGAATTACTGAAGAATCCACGCCACCCTTATACCGATGCGCTGATCCGCAGCGTGCCGGAATTTCAGCCCGATTTAGGGTTTAAACAGCAATTGTATGCCTTACACGGCAGCATTCCGACGCTGCAACATTTGCCGATCGGCTGCCGCTTAGGTCCACGTTGCCCCAATGCCCGCAGAGAATGTGTCAAAACACCACAACTGGAACGACAACAAAACCACTTTTACAGCTGCCATTTTCCGATCCACAGGGGGTTAGCTGATGAGTGATCTCATTGAAGTCCGCAACCTCGGCAAAACGTACCGCAAAGCAACAGGTTTGTTTAAACATAAAGAAATCCAAGCTTTGCAGCAGGTTAGTTTTACATTACAGGCTGGCGAGACATTGGCAGTGGTCGGCGAGACCGGTTCTGGCAAAAGCACATTGGCCAAATTGTTAGTGGGTATTGAACAACCGGACCAAGGCGAAATTCTGTATGCCGGTAATCAAATTAATTGCAGTGAATATCGCAAAACCAATCAATTCATCCGCTACATCTTTCAGGATGCCGCCCGCTCGCTGAATCCAAATCAAAAAATTGCTGAGATCCTGCATGCAGTCTTGCGCTACAGCACCGTATTGAGTGCTCAGCAGCGCGAGCAAAAAATCAGTTTAACCCTACGCCAGCTCGGATTACTGAACGAACATGCCAATTATTATCCGCATATGTTCTCCGGTGGCCAG
The DNA here is from genome assembly GCA_946482325.1 of uncultured Chromatiaceae bacterium. Next base: position 6,157 of record CAMLRA010000174.1, read on the forward strand.
TTACAGCGGGTGGCACTGGCACGCGCGTTAATTCTCGATCCAAAGGTGCTGATCCTCGATGAAGCTTTGACCGCTCTGGACCCGTCGTTGCGTGCCCAAATCGTCAATCTGTTACTGGAGCTGCAGCAAAAAACCGGCATCGCATATTTACTGATCACCAACCAGCTGCGGCTGGTGCGCCATTTTGCCGATCAGACCATGGTGCTGCATCAAGGACAGGTCCTGGAATACGGCCCGACAGCAGAAGTATTCCTGCAACCCAAACATGATTTCAGCCGTAAACTCATCGGCAGCGCGCAGTACTAGAGTGCTGGTGTGTTCCCTGCTGTTATGGCTTTAAACGCCATAAAAAAAGCCAGCTGATGCTGGCTTTTTGTTTTGCAGGGGCTGAGGCGACTTACTGTTGCTCAGTCGCAGCAGTCAGCACCGACAGGTTACGGCTAATCTCAGCACGGTCACGCAGCGCTTTTTGCACTATCGCAAAATGTGACTGACTCAACTGGTTGGCCAGATTATCCAGCTCGGCTTGCGACGGTTCCCCTTGCGCTGGGACTTCAGTGACCTTACTGACCAGCACGATAGCCGAATCACCGCTTTGCAGTTTGGTACTGCCCGAACTCAGCGGTTTCTCTTTGGTTGGTTTGGCGAGCTCAAAGGCTTTAGTGCGGATCTGCGCATCCAGACTGCCACCAAAACGCGGTGTTGCCACGGACTTCTCCAGCGTCAGCTGATTCGCCGCCACCAGCTCGCTAATTGCTTTGCCACTTTGCAGCTCGCTCAGAAGCTGGCTAGCTTTTTCTTCCGCCAGAATAGCGGCTTGCTCAGCGACATAAGCTGTTTGTACTTCTGCTTTGACTTCATCAAATGATTTGTTTTTAGCCGGCTGATGTTCAACCAGACGAGCCACAACGACGTGCTGCGGAGATACTTCCAGCACTTCACTGTTCGTACCGGCACTGATGAATTCTGCATTAAACACAGTATCCAGGACTTTTGGCGCGTTTAAAGCTTCAGGGGCTGTGGCACGGCTAAACAGAGCGGCATTCTGCACCTTAACACCTACGGCTGTTGCCGCTTCTTCCAGGTTGTCTGCGACTTCAAAACTCACTTCGGCCAGCTTTTGCTGTAACTCAGCAAATTTCTCAGTTGATTTTTCAGTTTTCACTGCAGCAACGATACTGTCTTTCACTTCGTCCAGCGTTTTCACTTTCGCAGCTTCGATGTCGGTCAGCTTAATAATGTGATAACCAAAAGAGGTTTTGACGACGCCAGACACATCGCCAGTCTTTGCCAGCGCATAAGCGGCAGCTTCAAATTCAGGTTCCATCACACCTTTGGTGATGAAATCTAAATCACCACCATTTTCTGCTGAAACTGTATCTGAAGAGTGTTGTTTTGCTAACGCCGCGAAATCGGCTCCGCCCTGTACTTCTTTCAAAATAGCGTCGGCTTTTGCTTTCACTTCTGCGTTGTCTTCAGCAGACTCCAGCAGAATGTGCGATACGCGACGGCGCTCTTCGCCCTGATAACGGCTTTGGTTGGCGTCATAATAGGCTTTAACATCAGCATCGCTAACCTGAATATCCTTGGCTAAATCAGCAGCTTTAAGCTCAACATATTGCACAGCAACCTGCTCTGGGGTGGCATAACGTGCCTGATTCTGTTGATACCAGGTATTAAGCTGGTTATCGTCAAATTTGACGTTTTTCGCTTGATCTGCCGCTTTGACCAAAGCAAATTCAATATCGCGGGTCTGCTGCTGCAGCGTCATCAGATTTTTCATTTCACCCGGCAGGGCAAAATCTGAACCGGCTAAACCAACCAGCAACTGATTACGGCTGTATTGCTCACGTAACATGTCACGCAGCTGATTTGCCGTCAGATTACTCTGACGTAACACCGCCTGGTAACGCTCTTTGTTGTAGACACCATCGACCTGAAATTCAGGCATTTTAACGATAGCGTCGAGTAAAAACTGATCGCTGATCGCGATGCCAAAGTTAGCTGTTTGTTGCTTAATCAGCGTTTCATCAATCAGGCGCTCTAAAACCTGATTACGGAAGTTATTCATGTAGTTGGTATCAGCGGCCAGACTGGCAAACATTTCGCCAAACTGTTGTTCCATCCGGGCGCGTTCGCTCTGATAACTTTGTTCAAATTTGGCGCGGGTGATTTCTTCGCCATTAACCACGGCCACTGGCTGGTCGGTGCTATTTCCGAAATAGCTGCTGACGCCTGATACTGCAAACGTC
>CAMLRA010000175.1 GCA_946482325.1 uncultured Chromatiaceae bacterium
CGGTTATTGCGACGTTGCTCAAAACTGTCGACCGGGTCGGCCAGATGCCAGGCCACCAGCGTACAGAGTTTGCCCATTTGTGGCGCAGTGCTGCCGGTCGGCGCAACATTAGGAATTTCTAAATCCGGCGTGCCGCTATCGTCTGCGCCTTCATAGCGTACGTCCATATAAAACAGCATGCGGGCGACGTCACCTTTGACTGCAGCACGCGGTTCAAAGCTGTCACTGTCGGTTTTATTGGCCGGCGCTTCAGTCACTGCAGTGCCACCGTTATCAAAGTCTTTATTGCCGCGGGTCGAATTCAGCGATACATCCTCCGGTCTTAAATGATGTAAATCGGTATGGGCATATTGCGATTCATCCGGAAAACCATGGCTTTTGGCCCAGACGTGTTCGCGGTTCCAGGCATCCAGCGAGCTTGAAGTGCCGGCGCGGAAAGTTTTTGCCTGAGAGCGGCCGGCATACAACAAAATCACATTGCTGGTGTTGGCTGGATCTTCGTCGGTGTAGCTAATCGCATCCCAGACTTCGGCATAGCTAAAACGCAAATGACCGCGCAGTACATTATTCAGCGCGGTTTTTAACGCTTCGCCGCTTTTGCCGCTGGTATTAACGTAATAAGTGGGCAGATTGATAGTGTCGCCGGTGCCACCACCGGTATCGCCACCGCCGGTATCACCGCCGCCACAGCTGGCAGTGAAAGCGCCAGTGCCCGGATTGCCGGCGTTGCTGCTGACCTGCCAGTCGCTGACCGTATTGCTGTCGGCGACGTTTTTGCGCGCCAGCGATTTATCAATGGCTTCAATAGACCAGCCACTGATGGCGTTTTCAAAGGCGACTGAATCCAGTTCGGTAGTGCCCTGGCGTAATTTGACATAATCGCCGCTGTTACCCAGCGCCAAAGTCAGGCCGGACTGATTGGCAGCTTTGCCGGTTAAGCTCTGCAGCGCAGCGCTATTTTTCGCCACAACAAAATAACTGCCGGCGCCGATGCTGCCGGTTAAATTAAAGCTGCCACCATTGTCGGCCAGGCTATAGCCGTTCAGGCTGACCGCACTGCAGCCATCATTATAAATCTCGACAAATTCTTCGGTACTGTCGTTATTGGGTGCGTCATACAGCACCTCAGTGATCATCAGCTTGGCCTGCGCCTGCATGGCACAGCACAGCGCCAGGACGGTGAATATCGGGGTAACAGGTTTCATGGAGTCCTCTGGTTTGATGGGGTTATCTGATAACAACCTACCCCATCAATATGACATTTCTCTTAAATTAGCAACATCTTACCTATATCCACACCAGCAACTGCAGATAGATTTACAAAGCCATCACAGCTGCAGTAGTCTGCAGTTCAAGCCACAGCAAAAAAGGACGAACATGGACAACCTGCATAACCCAAATCAAGACAGCAAAAATATCGCCGCGATCACCCACATTGCAGCGATTTTCTTCGCCTTTCTGGCGCCATTGGCGGTGTATCTGTTGAAAAGTGACGACCTGTTTGTGAAAGAAACCGCCAAGGAATGCCTGAACTTCGCCATTACCGTGTTGCTGGTCTATGTGGTGCTCGGCATCAGCATTGTCGGCCTCAGCCTGATGCCGCTGTTGTGGTTTGTCACCGTCGTGTTGTATGTGTTGGCGGCAAAAAGCGCCACTGAAGGCCAGATCTTCCGCTTCCCGCTGACCTGGCGGTTACTGAAATAAAGGCTCAGGGATTTTTATACAACCACAATACGGCCTGGCGGAACTCAGCCGCCCAGGCCGCTTCGTTATGCCCGGCCTCGGCTGACAAGCTGAACTGACGTTGCCCTGCACTGGCCGGCAACTTGTCAACCGCCTGATAAACCTGCTGGGCTTGTGTTGCCATCTCGCCCCCTTCACTGCCACCGACATAAAAATACCAGCGGGCATTGGCCGGCACCGGGCTTTGTTGATAACGCTGTACCTGCTCAGCGGTGATCCAATAAGACGGCGAAAAAATACCGATTTTGCTAAAGGTCTCCGGAGCCTCCAGCGCGGCAAAATGACTGAATAAACCACCCATCGAACTGCCCATCAGACCGGTATTTGCCGCATCCGGCAGTGTGCGGTATTGACTGTCGATATAAGGTTTCACCACATCGCGCAGCAAGGCTAAATACGCTTGGGCTTCGGATTTACCATATTCGGCATGGTCCAGCGGGTTCAATTCCGTCATGCGGTGCTCGCCGCCATTGTCGATACCCACGACAATCAATTCGAGCAGTCCTTCCGCGGCCAGCTGGTTCAGGATCTCATCGACCTGCCATTCGCCGGCGTAACTAGTACTTTTATCAAACAGGTTCTGGCCATCGTGCATGTACAACACCGGGTAACGCTGGGTGTTGCTGGCATAATCCGGCGGCAGATAAAGCCGCACCGTGCGTTGCCGGTTCAGGCCTGGAATGGTGAACGGCTGGGTCAGCACAGTGACATTGGCGGCCGCACTGGGCGAGCGGTCGGGCTCTGGGGTACAGCTGGCGCAAGCCAGCAATAAAACGATGAGGGAAAGCGGATTTTTCATGGTGCATGCCTGCTGCGGAAGGATAAACCCAGCCTACCGCAGCAGTATAGAATTCACCAGTCAGATCAGAAGCGGTAACCCAGGCTCAAACGGAAGGTGTCGGCCTGCAGCTCGTCCTTTTTAAATAAATGCACCACTTCAGCCCGGCCAAACCAACGCTCGTTAAAGTTCTGCTCCAGACCCAGGCCAAGCAGCGCGTGCAGCTGCGTGTCGTCTGCTGCGGTGGTTTTTTTATTAACTGTGATGTGAGCCTGATGGTTGAGCTGGCTGACGCCGGCACGATAATACAGCACAGTGGTGTCGTTCAGCCTGGTTTTACCCAGTGCAGCCAGCGTCACGGCTGTCGTGTCCAAACCAACAGTGATACCGTCTTCACTTTCTTCTTTATCAAACAGCTGTTCAGCAGTCAGTTCAGCGGACCATTGGCTGTTGATGACATAACCCAGACCCAGCTGATAACCGCTGTCACTCAGGTCATAAGGTTCGCCCGTGCGGCTATATTGCAAACCCGCGGTGCTGTAGATATCGGTCGCAGCCATTGCCGGCCCTGCAAACGCGGCCAGCAACATTGCGACCGTTAACATCTTTTGCATAAAAACTTCCTTTTAGGGGACAAAAATCGGCGGCAACCTTAGCCTAAAAGCCACAGTGCCGGCAAGCCGCAGCACAGCTGACCACAGCTTTTTGCCGAATATCCGCGCATAAAGCCGGATTTCACATTTTTACACTGATTTGCCGGCTTTGTTGGCATGCTGTATTCAACAAATCCCCGTAGATCCGAAGGAGTGAATCATGAATGAAATCATGCAAGTTTTTCAAAATGCCAGCCCAATGTTCTGGGCCACTTTAATTCCACTGGTGCTGTTTATCTGGTTTTTGCCGGTGATCCTGGCGGCGTTTTTTAACCGGCCGCATCTGAAATATATCGCCATCGCCGCTGTGCCGGCCGGCATGTCATTTATTGCCTGGGGCGCTTTGTTGGTCTGGGCTTGCAGCGGTAAAGTCACCGGTCGTTTTGCCCAGAAGTTTGAAAACTTACCCAAGTAAGCCGCGAACAAATCATAAGGGCGCTATAAAGCGCCCTTATTGTCATCATGCCACCGCTTAGCTGACTTTAAACTTACCAACCAGACCAAATAGCATCTGCGCCAGAGAGCTGATTTCATTGGATAACTGGTCGTTCTTTTTCGCCACTTCACCGGCCGCCAGCGCCTGGTCATTCAGCGCATACAGATTTTTACTGATCTCCTCCGACACTGTAGTTTGCTGCTCCGTCGCGGCGGCGGTGCGCACGGCCATATCGTTCACCTGCAAACTGGATTGCATAATGTCCTGAAACACCTGGGCTGCCTGGGCAAAGTTGCCGACCGTCAGGTCTGCATTGCCTTTACCGCTGCCAATGGCCTGCCGCGATTCAGTCACCCGCAGATGCAATTGCTCAATCATTTGCTGAATATGATTGGTGCTTTGTTGGGTGCGGGAGGCCAGTGTGCGGACTTCGTCGGCGACAACAGCAAAACCGCGGCCATGCTCGCCGGCCCGCGCCGCTTCAATGGCTGCGTTCAGTGCCAACAGGTTAGTCTGATCGGCAATGCTGCGGATGACTTCCAGCACCGACGAAATAGTCGAGGAACTTTGCTCCAGCTCTTCGGCGGCTCCCAGCGCCTGATCCACATCACGGGTTAAGTTCTGCATGCTGCTGTTGACGACTTTCACCACTTCCAGCCCCTGGCCGGCGCTACGTTTGGCTTGTTCTGAGACTTGGGCTGTATCCGTTGCAACCTGCGCCATTTCTTTGTTGGCCATCGCCATTTCATGCACTGCGCTGACGATAGAATCAGATGCGGTATTCAGTGACTGGGTGATAGCACTGGTGCGGTCCGCCGACTCCGATAAGTGGCCGGTGAGCTGACTAAGCTGATTAGCCTGACGCAAAATCGCAGCGATCATCTCGCATTGTTTGCTGATAAAGTTATTAAATTCATTCGCTAAATCAGCTACTTCGTCTTTGGTATCAATATGCAGCCGCGCCGTTAAATCACCGTCGCCATTGGCAATATCACTCAGGCGTGCCGATAAAGTGCGGATTTGTTCGGCCAGTTTTTTCGGCCCCTGATAGCTAAACCAGCCGGCGACGACCAGCAATAAAAAAGACAGGCCATAGACCCAGGCCTTAGTCGAGGCAATATTGCCACTAAGCTCGGCCTGTTCCTGCTCGGAGCGCGACAAAGCAGCTTCACCGGCTTTATCTAACACGTCCCGCAACGCAGAAAATTCGGTTTGTTCCTGCGCCGCGAGCGCGTCTTTTTGTGCCGCATCCTGATTATCGAGCAAAGTGACTGCACTTTGTTGCCAGCGGTTAAACTGGGCGTCGAAACCGGAAAAACGTCCGGTGACATCAGGATAGGCTTTAAGCAACGCTAAATACTGGTCAAACCGTTCTTTAACCTGCGCCGCGTTATCGGCAAAATCTTTACGTTCGGCCACTGGATCACCAACGCCGCTGAGTAAATGGGTCGTTGCCAATTTCGCCTGATAGATATCTCGATCGGCGTTTAACACCAAAGAAATAGCCTGCAAAAATTTCTCAGCCTGAACCTCAAGCGCCTTGTGTTGCATCGAAATCAGGCTGCTGAACATTAACATCACCGTGAGCAGGCTGACGCCTAACATCACCACCGGAATACTGCTTTTCACTCTGATACTTTGCCAGTTCATCTTCGTTGCCTCTGTCCTGATCATGGCCGGTCAAGCGCCGGCCTGGTGTTTAACGGATGGGGTACAAAACAGTATGGCTGGCCAATCAGGAACTGCAAATTTGCAAATGAATCAGCCAGATGCGCTATGATGCCATTTTGCCAAGTGGCCAGAATTCAAAGGGACCATCCGACTGTGAGAACCGGTGCCAATGCCGAAATGCTCGGTGACCTGAACGCCAGATTAGTACTGGCCGCTGTACGCCGGCGCGGAATAGCATCGCGGCCGGAACTGGCCGACGAACTCAAGCTGTCTTTACAGGCCGTCACCCGCATTGTTGCAGGACTTTGCCGCGACGGATTGCTGCAAAGTTGCGGTAAAAAGACGCTGGGCGTAGGCCAACCCACCCAGTTTTATCAGCTGGTGCCGGACGCGGTATTCAGCATCGGTATTCAGTTACAGCGCACCCAGTTACAGCTGGTGCTGACTGATTTCTGCGGCCATATTTTACGCCGTCAGCACTGCCCGCTCGACCGCTGGTCGCCGCAGCATGTCCAGTCCGTCCTGCTGCAACAAAGCAGGCTGTTATTGGCGCCGTTATCCGTATCGCAACAAGAACGGCTCTGTGGTATTGGTCTCGCCATGCCCTGGTTTGCCGGTAATAGTCAGTTTGCCGCGCGTTTATATCCGCAGTTGGACGCCACCGCGCTGCAGCAGCTGACACTAGCCTGGCAAGGTGTTGATTTGGCTTCTGATTTACAGCGGGAACTAGAAATTCCGGTCTATCCGGAAAACGACGGCTCTGCCGCCGCAGCAGCAGAGTTGTGGTTGGGCAAACCAGCCGCAGCAGATTTTTTCTATCTGTACCTCGACCAGTTGCCGGCCGGCGGTTTGGTGCTCAACGGCCAACTCTGGCGTGGCCGGCATGGTAATGCGGCACATCTGGCGGTGCTGCCGGTCCGTGATGGCAGATTATTACTGCAACAGCCAGATGCGCAGGCGATTGCTACCGGCCTGCAGGCGGCGATGGCACTGCTGGATATTCCGCTGGTGATTATTGATAGCTGCCAGCAACATCATCTCACCGCGCTGCTGGCAGAGATCCGACAGCAGCTGGAACAGTGGCCTGCATTGGGCTTGCTGATACCACAGCTGCAACAAGGCAGCCTTGGCGGCGACGCCATGCTATTAGGCGCCGCCATGCTGCCGCTGTATCAGGCTTATGCCGCTGACCGCACAGTGTTATAAAAACAGGTGGTTTTCGCCCCTATTTTTATACTTCTGCAGGCTTGCTGACCTGGCTGTTTGCATGCCGGAACCGGCTCAACATCAAATACACCGCCGGCGTGCTGTAGAGCGTAAACAGCTGGCTCAGTAACAAACCGCCAACAATGCTGATCCCAAGCGGCTGACGCAACTCTGAGCCTTCGCCCATGCCGAGTAGCAGCGGCACAGCACCGAGCATCGCCGCGCAGTTCGTCATCAGAATAGGCCGCAGCCGCTGCTGACCGGCCAGCACTATGGCCTCAAGCGGTGACAGACCCTGCTGACGTTCGGCCGCCAAAGCAAAATCGACCAGCAAGATAGCGTTTTTCATCACAATGCCAATCAGCAGGAATAAACCGAGCTGGGCAATCAGATTCAGCGGCGTCTCAGTAAAATACAACGCCAGCAAAGCGCCAAGCGCGGTACAGGGCAACGTCGATAAAATTACCAGTGGCTGCAAAGTGCTTTCATACAAAATGCCGAGCAGCAAATACACCGCCAGGACCACACCAATAAACAGCCACAGCTGGTCGCCCTGGCTAAAGACGGCGTTGCGCTGATCTTCGCCGTTGATGGCATAAATCGCCGTTGGCACCATCAGTTCCGCCAGCATCCGGTCGAGCGCCGCATCGGCTTGCTGCGCGCTGACACCTTCAGCTAACGCATAACCGATGCCTTGCGCAGCGAATTGATTGTCACGGCGGATCCGGTCATTTGACAGGCCATACTGATAGCTGGCGATGGCGCTCAACGGCACCCGCTCGCCGCGGCTATTGATCAGCTGTAACTGTTTCAGCACTTCCGGCTGCGCCGTATAACCGGGTAATAATTCCATCACTACCCGATACTGGTTCATTTCGTCATAGAGCGTCGCCACCTGGCGCTGCGAGAACGAGTTGTTGAGTAAAGTCGCCACGGTGCGCATATCAACACCCAACCGCTGCGCCGCTTCGCGGTCAATCGTCAGCACAATTTGCTGCGTGTCTTCGCCGCCCGGTGTATTCACGTCCACCAGCTCCGGCAGTTCCTGCATCGCCTTGGCGATTTTCTTCGACCAGCTTTTTAACAGTTTTAAATCGCCGGACATCAACAGCAGTTCGTAGTCAGAACTGGCAAAAGGCGATGCGAGGCGAATGTCCTGATCAACACTTAAAAACATCATGCCGCCCGGGATTTTCGGCGCGCCATTGCGGATCCGGTTCACCACTTCCTGTGCTGAAATGCCACGCTCTTCCAACGGTTTTAACCGGATACGCAGAAACGAATTGCTGGTGCCCATCTGGCCGCCACTGGCGCCGGTGACATCGGCAATGGCCGGATCTTTTAATAAATATTGCCGGTAGGCTTCGATTTTCGGCTGCATCAGCTGATAAGAAAAACCATCGTCACCGCGGACAAAACCATTGAGCTGACCGGTATCCTGCTCTGGCAACATGCCACCCGGCAGCGTGCGGAATAACCAGACCGACGCCGCAAACAGCGCCAGCAGCAACACCCCAACGCCATAACGATAACGCAGCACAACACGCAAACTGCGCTGATAACCGGCCTGAAACCGCTGGAAAAAACCATCTTGCTGCGTTTTGACAGCTTCGCGAACCATCAGCCGTGCCGACAAGCCCGGTGTCAGCGTCAGCGACACCAGCAAGGAGATCAGCATGGCGCCGACCAGCGTGATAGAGAATTCACGGAACAGCCGCTCGACCAAACCGCCCATAAACAAAATGGATAAAAACACCACCACCAGTGCCAGGT
>CAMLRA010000176.1 GCA_946482325.1 uncultured Chromatiaceae bacterium
CAGCTTTACCTTTACGTAAACTTCACTTATAGTGAGCCGCAGATCCGATGGTGGCCTTTATGACTGAAAAAGAACAGACAACTTATAGCATCAGCGAACTGGCGAAAGAGTTCGATATCACAACGCGTAGCATCCGCTTTTATGAAGATCAGGGTTTGCTGACGCCACAACGCCAGGGCCAGACCCGCATTTACAGCAAACGCGATCGCGTTCGGTTAAAACTGATTCTGCGTGGCAAACGCCTCGGTTTCAGCCTCGCCGAGACCGGCCAGTTGTTTGAACTTTATGACGCCGACAAATCCAGCGTCACCCAGCTCACCACGATGTTACAGCTGATTGAATTGAAAAAAACTGAACTGCATCAGCAGTTGGATGACATCAAAGTGGTATTGATGGAACTCATCACCGTCGAAAAACGCTGCCGCGATACGTTGACTGAAGCCCGCAACAGCGACCACAAAAACCCTGAATTAAAAAGCAGTGAACATAACACTGCCAATAAATAACCTGATTTAAATCAACCATCCGCCCTTCACAGGCAAACGGGGATACACCAATGATTAGCCACTACAAAACACTGAACTTTGACTTAGGCGAAACCGTGGACATGATCCGCGAACAGGTCAACGCCTTTGCCCGCGAAGAAATCGCCCCACGTGCGGCGCAAATCGACCATGACAATGCCTTCCCGAACGACCTGTGGCGCAAGTTTGGTGATTTAGGCTTACTCGGTATCACCGTCGATGAAAAATACGGCGGCTCGGGCCTCGGGTATCTCGAACACGTCGTTGCAATGGAAGAGATCAGCCGTGCTTCCGCCTCTGTGGCTTTATCTTATGGCGCCCACTCAAATCTGTGTGTGAACCAGATTTTCCGTAACGGTACTGAAGCGCAAAAATTAAAATACCTGCCAAAACTCTGCTCTGGCGAACATATCGGCGCCTTAGCGATGTCGGAGCCAAACGCCGGTTCTGACGTGGTGTCGATGAAATTACGCGCCGACAAAAAAGGTGACGTTTATGTACTGAACGGCAACAAAATGTGGATCACCAATGGCCCGGATGCCCACACTTATGTGATTTACGCCAAAACTGACGTCAACGCCGGCAGCAAAGGCATTACGGCCTTTATCGTCGAGCGCGGTTTTAAAGGTTTCAGCCAGGCGCAGAAACTGGACAAACTCGGCATGCGCGGTTCCAACACTTGTGAACTGGTGTTCGAAGATTGTGAAGTGCCGGCAGAGAACGTATTGGGCGAGATTGGCAGCGGTGTGAAAGTCCTGATGTCGGGCCTGGATTACGAGCGGCTGGTATTATCCGGCGGGCCGCTTGGCATCATGCAAGCCTGTATGGACATCGTCGTACCTTACCTGCATGACCGCAAACAGTTTGGTCAGTCCATTGGGGAATTCCAGCTGGTACAAGGCAAACTGGCCGACATGTACACCCAGATGAATGCTGCCAAAGCTTATGTTTACACAGTCGCCAAAGCCTGTGACCGTCGTGAAACGACCCGTAAAGACGCCGCCGCCGTCATCCTGTACAGCGCGGAATTGGCCACCAAAATGGCGCTGGATGCGATTCAGCTGTTAGGTGGTAACGGTTACATCAATGAATACCCAACCGGCCGTTTGTTACGTGACGCCAAACTCTACGAAATCGGTGCCGGCACGTCAGAAATTCGCCGCATGCTGATTGGCCGCGAGCTGTTTAACGAAACGAAATAACGACTGGAGCGGCAGCCTGGAGCTGCCGTTTTTTTATCCCGTGGCGCGGGATCTGAACGGACAGGTGAATGCTGTGAGCAAAATTACCAGTAAAATCAACACACGAAGCGCTGAATTTCAGCAAAATGCTGCGGCCATGCAGGTGCTGGTCGACGACCTGAATCAAAAGGTGCAACAAATTAAATTGGGTGGTGGCGAAAGCCTGATTGCCCGCCATGTCGCGCGTGGCAAATTATTCGCCCGCGACCGTATTCTGAAATTACTCGACTCCGGCTCGCCATTTCTTGAAGTCGGTCAGTTTGCCGGCTGGGAATGTTATGACGACTATGTACCGGCAGCCGGCGTGGTCGCAGGCATCGGCCGGGTGAATGGCATCGAATGTATGGTGGTCGCCAACGACGCCACAGTCAAAGGCGGTACTTATTACCCGCTGACGGTGAAAAAGCATTTACGCGCCCAGGAAATTGCCGAGCGTTGCCACCTGCCCTGTATTTATCTGGTCGATTCCGGCGGTGCTAACCTGCCACGCCAGGACGATGTTTTCCCGGACAAACTGCATTTTGGTCGTATTTTCTTTAATCAGGCAAATATGTCGGCCAAAGGCATTCCGCAAATTGCCGTGGTGATGGGCCTTTGTACCGCCGGTGGCGCTTATGTGCCGGCGATGGCCGATGAGTCGATTATCGTCAAAGAACAAGGCACCATTTTCCTCGCCGGCCCGCCGCTGGTGAAGGCCGCCACCGGCGAAGAAGTCAGTGCCGAAGATTTGGGCGGTGCTGATGTGCATTGCCGCATTTCCGGCGTGGCTGATCACTATGCGCAAAACGACGAACACGCGCTGCAACTGGCACGTAACGCCGTATCCCGCTTAAATCGTGAAACGCCGGCATTGCGTGATGTCAAAGCCAGCGAAGAGCCTTTATACGATGCGCAAGAGCTGTACGGCATTGTCGGTACCGACCTGAAAAAACCCTTTGACGTGCGGGAAGTGATTGCACGCATTGTCGATGGTTCTGATTTTGACGAATTTAAGCAGCTGTATGGCCCGACATTGGTCTGTGGCTTTGCGCGTATTTTCGGCAATCCGATTGGTATCGTCGCCAATAACGGGATTTTATTTTCCGAATCGGCACAAAAAGGCGCACATTTTATTGAGCTCTGTTGCCAGCGCAAAATTCCGCTGCTGTTTTTACAAAACATTACCGGTTTTATGGTCGGCCAGAAATATGAAGCCGAAGGTATCGCCAAACATGGCGCCAAAATGGTCACCGCAGTGTCCTGCGCCAAAGTGCCAAAGTTTACGCTGTTAATCGGCGGCTCCTATGGCGCTGGCAACTACGGTATGTGCGGTCGCGCTTACGACCCGACGATGATGTGGATGTGGCCGAACGCGCGTATTTCCGTGATGGGCGGCGAACAGGCTGCCGGCGTAATGGCACAGGTCACTAAAGACGGCTTAGCGCGTAAAGGCGAAACATTAACTCCGGAAGCTGAAGCCGCATTAAAACAGCCGATTATTGCGCAGTACGAACAGCAAGGGCATCCCTACTACGCGTCGGCGCGGCTGTGGGACGACGGCATAATCGACCCGGCACAAAGCCGGATGGTGGTGGGTCTGGCCTTAGCGGCAGCACTGAATGCACCAATTGAAGAGACACGCTTTGGCGTGTTCCGCATGTAAGGAGCTGTTGATGGCTTTAATCACCACTGAGTTCTTACAATATGGCGCTGAATCGACCTATGTCGGGGTGCTGCGGTTAAACCGGCCTGAGCTGCATAATGCCTTTGGCGACCTGATGATCGCTGAACTGATTCAGGCGCTGGACGCCCTCGCGGCGATGCCCGGTTTACGCGTGTTACTGCTGGAATCGACCGGTAAAAACTTCTCGGCCGGCGCTGATTTAAACTGGATGCGCGCCATGGCGCAAAAAGATTACCAACAGAACCTGACTGATGCCGGCGCTTTGGCGCAGCTGATGCAAAAACTCAACAGCTTTCCGCTGCCAGTGATAGCGCTGGTGCAAGGCGCAGCCTTTGGCGGCGCAGTTGGTTTAGTCGCTTGTTGTGACATGGCGATTGCCACGCCTAAAGCCAGTTTTTGCTTAAGTGAAGTCAAAATCGGCCTGATCCCGGCGGTGATTAGCCCCTATGTGGTACGCGCCATCGGTGAGCGCGCCAGCCGGCGTTACTTCACCACGGCAGAGCGTTTTGATGCAGCGACAGCATTGCAACTAGGCCTGATTAGCGAACTCGCTGAAGGTGAGGAAAACGCCGACCTGCGCGCCAAAGTACAGCCACTGATCAACGCCATTATTGCCAATAGCCCGCAGGCTGTGGTCGCCGCCAAAGCTTTGGTGGCTTATGTCGCTGATGCGCCACTCACACCAGACACTATCGCTGAAACCTCCCGCCGCATCGCCGCCATTCGGGTGTCCAGCGAAGGCCAGGAAGGTTTAACGGCGTTTTTAGATAAACGCACGCCGGCATGGCAACAACCCACAAGCGCAGGCCGAACCGAGGAATAGCCCAGATGTTTAGCAAAATACTGATCGCCAACCGCGGCGAAATTGCCTGCCGCGTGATTAAAACCGCCCATCAGCTGGGTATTCGTTGTGTTGCGGTGTATTCCGAAGCCGACGCCAACGCCCGCCATGTGCAAATGGCCGACGAAGCCTTTTTATTAGGCCCGGCGCCATCGAAAGACAGCTATTTACGTGCGGACAAAATTCTTGCCATCGCCAAGCAAAGTGGCGCTGAAGCGATTCACCCCGGCTACGGCTTTTTAAGTGAAAACGAAGACTTTGCCAAAGCCTGTGCCGATGCCGGCGTGGTGTTTATTGGCCCACCGGTACCAGCTATTGCCGCCATGGGTTCGAAAAGCGCTGCCAAAGAGATTATGAGCAAAGCCGGCGTGCCGTTGGTACCGGGTTATCATGGCGACAATCAGGATGAAGCATTCCTCGCTGCCGAAGCCAATCGCATTGGCTACCCGTTGCTGCTTAAAGCCGCTTATGGCGGCGGTGGCAAAGGTATGAAAGTAGTGTGGCAAGCATCAGAGTTTATGGAGCAGCTACACAGCGCCAAACGCGAAGCGTTAAACGGTTTTGGCAACGACAAAATTCTGATGGAGCGTTACCTCACGAAACCGCGCCACGTCGAAATTCAGGTGTTTGCCGACAACTTCGGCAATGCGGTTTATTTACATGAACGCGATTGTTCCATTCAGCGCCGCCACCAGAAAGTCATCGAAGAAGCGCCAGCGCCAAATTTCAGTGCCGAGCAGCGTAAAGCCATGGGTGAAGCTGCCGTCACCGCCGCCAAAGCCATCGGTTACGCCGGTGCCGGCACTGTCGAATTCCTGTTTGACGAAGACGGCTCGTTTTATTTTATGGAAATGAACACCCGGCTACAGGTCGAGCATCCGGTGACTGAGATGATCACCGGCCAGGACTTGGTGAAATGGCAGTTATTAGTGGCCAGCAACCAGCCGTTGCCGTTGACACAGCAAGAAATTCCATTAGATGGCCATGCCATTGAAGTGAGGGTTTACGCCGAAGATCCGGACAATAACTTCCTGCCGGCGACCGGCAAACTGACTTATCTACGCCAGCCGGATTGTCACCGTCATGTGCGGATTGATACCGGTGTAGTGGAATACGACGAAGTGTCACCATTTTATGACCCGATGATTGCCAAACTGATTGTCTGGGATGAAAGCCGTGACCGCGCTATTGCCCGGATGCGTCATGCGCTGGACGAATACCGCATCGCCGGTGTCAAAACCAACTTAGGTTTTTTAAGCGCGCTGGTGTCGCATCCGGCTTTTGCCGCAGCAGAGCTCGATACCCATTTTATCGAACATCATCAGGCCGATTTATTTGCCCCTGCACAGTCCGAATCACAACAAGCCTTGCTGTTAGCAGCGTTGTATCTGCTGCTGAAGCAACAACCAGCACCAAGCGACCGCTCGCCCTGGAGCTGTGGTTACGGCTGGCGGTTAAATGAAGCGCCACAGGTGCGGTTTAACCTACAAAGCGGCGACAACACTTCGCAGGTTGTTATTCAAAGCACAGCTACCGGCCAGCGTCTGTGTGTTGGTGACTATTGCATCAACGCCCACGCCGAACTTTCCGGCGATACCTTAACGGCGACGCTCGCGAACGCCGGCAGCAGCCATCAGTTCCGCGTCCGGGTCAGTCATTATCAGCCAAACCCACTGACGCAAACCGTATCGGTGTTTATTGCGCATCAGCGCTTTGATTTTACTTATCAAACTCAGGTCGAAGTGGCAGCCGCCGATGAAAGCGCCGGCAGCTTAAAAGCGCCGATGAACGGCACTGTCGTCGCGGTAATGGCGGTTGCAGGTCAGCAGGTACAGGCTGGCGACACGCTGCTGGTGATGGAAGCGATGAAAATGGAATATGCCATCAAAGCGCCGGCCAACGGCGTCGTGAACAGCGTGTTTTATCAGGCCGGTGATTTGGTTAAAGACGGTGCTGAGCTGGTCGATTTCAGCGCAGAGACAGGAGCTTCAGCATGACAGCCCAATGGCCCAAAGCAGTAAAAATCGTCGAAGTCGGGCCGCGTGATGGCTTGCAAAACGAACAGGCCGTACCGGTGGAAGCAAAAATAGCGTTGGTCGAGGCCTTAGCCGATGCTGGTCTCACCACCATCGAAACCGGCGCTTTTGTCAGTCCAAAGTGGGTGCCGCAGATGGCGGATTCGGCATTGGTGTTCAGCGGCATTCAGCGCAAAACTGGCGTCACCTACGCAGCGCTGACGCCGAATTTGCAGGGTTATCAGGCCGCACGCGCCGCCGGTGCCGATGAAGTGGCGATTTTTGGTGCCGCTTCTGAGGCTTTTTCACAAAGGAACATCAACTGCTCGATTGATGAGAGCCTGGCACGCTTTGCACCGGTGCTGGCGGCAGCAAAAGCCGACGGTGTGCGGGTCCGGGGTTATGTGTCCTGTGTAGTCGGTTGCCCTTATCAGGGCGCCGTCGCGCCGGCAGAGGTCGCCCGGGTTGCTAAAGCGCTGCTCGACATGGGTTGTTATGAAATATCTTTGGGCGACACTATCGGCGTCGGCACACCAGCCACAGTGCTGGCAATGCTGGATGCCGTGCTGACTGTGGTGCCGGTGGATAAGATTGCGATACATTTTCATGACACTTATGGCCAGGCGTTAACAAATATTTACGCGGCGCTAAGCCGCGGTATTGCAGTCATTGACAGTGCGGTCGCAGGTCTCGGTGGTTGCCCTTATGCCGCCGGCGCGTCAGGCAATGTTGCCACTGAAGATGTGGTGTATTTACTGGATGGTCTTGGCATCGAACATGGCGTTGCGTTACAAAGCCTCGCCCGCGCCGGCTGGGCCATCACGGCGGCCCTCGGCAAAGCGCCTAGTTCTAAAGTAGGATTGGCGCTCAAAGCACAGTGCCAGCAGAATGCCGGACAGAATTAACAGCCGGTCGCACGAACGCGACCGGCTGACCATGCAATCTCACAGCAGCTAAAAATGCAGCTGCCCGATAACAACAGAGGAACAGCAATGGCAGGGTTTAACAAAGTCGTACACAGTTACGACGAAGCCTTAGCAGGTCTTGCCGATGGCATGACCGTGATCGCAGGTGGCTTCGGTTTATGTGGTATTCCGGAAGGCCTGATTGGTCAAATCAAAAAAATGGGCACCCGTGATTTAACTGTGGTGTCAAATAACTGTGGTGTCGACGGCTTTGGTCTTGGCATTTTGCTGGAAGACCGCCAGATTAAAAAAATGATTGCATCTTATGTCGGCGAAAACGCCTTGTTCGAACAGCAGTTATTGTCCGGCGAACTCGAAGTGGAATTGACCCCTCAAGGCACGCTGGCGGAAAAAATCCGCGCCGGCGGCGCTGGCATCCCGGCATTTTTTACTGCGACCGGTTACGGTACGCCAGTGGCTGAAGGCAAAGAAACCCGTGAAATCAATGGCCGCAATTATGTACTGGAACCAGCCATTACCGGTGATTTCGCTATCGTCCGCGCCTGGAAAGCCGATCGTTACGGCAATCTGGTGTTCCGCCACACCGCGATGAACTTCAATCCAATGGTGGCCACTGCCGGTAAAATTACCGTGGCTGAAGTGGAAGAAATCGTCGAGCCGGGTGAACTGTCGCCGACTGAAATTCACACCCCGGGTATTTATGTGCAGCGCGTGATTAAAGGCAACTTTGAAAAACGCATTGAACGTCGCATGGTTCGCAAAGATTAAGGAGAACGGCATGGCTTTATCACGTGAACAAGTGGCGATGCGTGTCGCACAGGAATTAAAAGACGGTTATTACGTCAACCTCGGCATTGGTATCCCTACCCTGGTGGCGAACTATGTACCGGCCGGTATTGAAGTGATGCTGCAATCGGAAAACGGTCTGCTCGGCA
>CAMLRA010000177.1 GCA_946482325.1 uncultured Chromatiaceae bacterium
GCAACGGCCTTCTAAGCCGTGGGTCATAGGTTCGAGTCCTATCGGGCGCGCCATTTACTTAAAGAGAACGTTGAAGTCAGCGGTGGCTGTAGCTCAGTTGGTAGAGCCCCGGATTGTGATTCCGGTTGTCGTGGGTTCGAGCCCCATCAGCCACCCCAATTCAGCGTATTAGTTGGTAAAGAAGTCAAAATGTCGGTGATTAGCGCAGCTTGGTAGCGCACTTGGTTTGGGTCCAAGGGGTCGCAAGTTCGAATCTTGCATCACCGACCATCTTCTCAGAGCCCGCATTAGCGGGTTTTTGCTTTTCTGCAGATCTGTATTCTCCTCAATCGTTTTTCCGGTTATACCTGTTACTCATCCTTAACTTTGTTTGTCGCAATCGAGCTTCGTTGTCAAAGCCTCGCCGTAACTGGTATTCGGCGTGATACGGATATTGCAGGCAGTAAAAAGCCGGCTGAGTAGCCGGCTTGATAGTACAGCATTGCTGAGGATTATGCGGCTTGTTCAGCCACTTTGGCGTCTGATTCCAACAGTGATTTGTCGGCCATCAGATCAATAGGGTCAAAGTCATCGACATTGATGGTTTTTAACCGGCCTACTTCAGCGATACGCAGCTTTTCAGCTTCAGTCTGGCTCAGGACACCGAGGCTTAAGCCTAAATCCGCCACTTCGTTTAAGCGATAGAATGGCAACTTTTTGTTGGCAGCGTGCATGACTTTGTCAAACAGTGGCTCTGCAGCCAGAATATCCGCCAAAGCCTTTTCCAGCTGGCCGAGCAGATTGTTTGGCTCTTCAGTCAGATACAGGTGCGTACCTAAACGTGAGCGGGCTTCACAAGGCGTTTGCATGATACGTGCAACCTGATGTTCCACCTGATCGCTTGGACGGCGTAACGAGCGGCCAAACGGGAATACTACACGTTTAAACACAGTACCAACGACCCGGTTCGGGAAGTTGTCAAACAATTCGTCCAGCGCTTGCTGCGCACGGAACAGGTTGTCTTCACAGCCCCATTGCACCAGTGCCAAATCCTGAGCCTGACGGCCTTCGTCATTGTAACGCTTCAGGATAGCGGAAGTGATGTACAACATACTCAGAATGTCACCAAGACGCGCGGAGATGCGCTCACGGCGTTTTAAATCACCACCCAGCGTTGCCATCGCGATATCTGACATCAACGCTAAAGCCGAGCTGAAGCGGTTCATTTGTTTGTAGTACTTCGCCGTTTCATCCTGTACCGGGGCATGGCTGAATGCACTGTTGGTCAGCGACAGCCAGAAAGTACGGAAGAAGTTACTGATACTAAAACCGATGTGGCCGAACAGCGCCCGGTCAAACGCAGTCACCGCCGCGCGTTCATCATCCAGCTGCGCCGCCTGCAGTTCGGCCAATACATATGGATGGCAACGGATCGCGCCCTGACCATAGATAATCATGTTGCGCGTCAGAATGTTGGCGCCTTCTACCGTAATGGCCACAGGAGCACCCTGATAACCACGTGCTAAGTAGTTGTTCGGTCCCATACAAATGCCTTTGCCGCCGTGCACGTCCATCGCATCGATGATGGCCTGACGCATCCGTTCGGTCATATGGTATTTGGTGATAGCGGAAATGACCGATGGTTTTTCGCCCAGGTCGATAGAGCCGACTGACATTGTCGTGGACGCATCTGACATATAAGCGTAACCGCCGATACGGGCCATGATTTCTTCCACGCCTTCCATTTTGCCAATAGGTAACTTGAACTGGCGGCGAATGCGGGCATAAGCGCCGGTCGCCAGTGCGACGGACTTGATACCACCGGTACTGTTGGATGGCAGCGTAATTGCCCGGCCAACTGACAAACATTCAACCAGCATGCGCCAGCCTTGGCCTGCCATTGATGGGCCACCGATGATGTAGTCGAGTGGTACAAATACGTCCTGACCCTGAGTCGGGCCATTCTGGAATGGCACGTTCAGCGGGAAGTGACGACGGCCAATCTTTACACCTGGCGTCGTGACCGGGATCAGCGCACAAGTGATACCTAAATCTTCTTTGTCACCCAGCAAATTGTCCGGGTCCTGCAGTTTAAACGCCAGACCCAATACAGTCGCGATAGGGGCCAGCGTGATATAGCGCTTGTTCCAGGTCAGGCGCATACCAATGATTTCTTTGCCTTCCCATTCGCCTTTACAAACCACGCCGAAATCCGGAATAGCACCGGCGTCAGAGCCTGCTTCCGGTGAAGTCAGCGCGAAACAAGGCACTTCTAACCCTTTAGCCAGCCGCGGCAGGTAATAGTCCTGTTGCTCTTTGGTGCCATAGTGCTGCAGTAATTCGCCGGGGCCTAACGAGTTTGGCACACCCACAGTGCTCGACAGCACCATGCTTTTGCTGGTCAGTTTTTGTAAAACACAAGATTGCGCATAGGCTGAAAATTCAAGGCCACCATACTGCTTTTTGATGATCATGGCGAAGAAGCCTTGATCTTTGAGATAGTTGTAGACTTCTGGTGACAAGTCAGTGCGTTCATGCGTGACATGCCAGTCGTCGACCATTCTTAATACATTTTCAACCGGGCCATCAAGGAAAGCCTGTTCTTCTGCACTAAGACGTGGTTTTGGGAAGTTATGTAATTTATGCCAGTCAGGATTACCACGGAACAGGTCGCCTTCCCACCAGGTGGTGCCGGCGTCGATGGCTTCTTTTTCAGTAGTAGACATCTCCGGCATGATTTTGCGGTAGAGTTTCAGCAGCGGTTTGGTGATGTGCTGCTGACGGATACTGGCGATGTTGAGTGGCAGTGCGACAGCGGCAAACAGGATCCAGCCAACCAAACCGACAGTGCCAAAGAAGCTGCCAAGGGCTAACAAGCCACCAATGGCTGCAGTAAAAAGCGTCAGGCTGGCTCTGTGGTAGGCGAGAATGCCGACCAACACCAGTAATAAAGCAATAAAAACGAGTAATTCCATCTTGTTCTCCTGATAAGAGGTCTGACCACTAACTGCGATAGGTTATAAGCCTTACCGTTAAGATGCAAGTAGTTCCTGAGTCAGAGGTTATCGATCAAGCCAAGTGTAGCTGAACAACTGTACAGTTTTGTGGATAGTACTTTGCTGATCGATGAGAACCAGTGGAAGCTGTTCAGATCGCCTGCGTGCTGATAGTCTGACCGGACTAGGTTTTGGAACTCTGCTATGTGTGAATTGTTAGGCATGTCGGCCAATGTACCGACCGATATTTGTTTTAGTTTTAAGGGCCTGCGTGAGCGCGGCGGCAATACAGGGCCGCACAAAGACGGTTGGGGCATTGCTTTTTATCAGGGCAAAGGCGTATCGACGTTCAAAGATGCTGCGGCCAGTCATCATTCCCGTGTAGCAGAGCTTATTACGGACTATCCGATTAAAAGTAATGCGGTGGTTGCGCATGTGCGTCAGGCCAACCGGGGCCGGGTAGCGCTGGAAAATACTCATCCTTTTACCCGCGAATTATGGGGGCGTTACTGGACCTACGCCCACAACGGCCAGCTCAGTGATTATAAAAAGTTGCCGTGTGGCCAGTTTCAGCCGGTCGGAACTACGGACAGCGAAAGGGCTTTTTGTTTTATCTTGTCGGCACTGGCCGCAAAATACCCGCAAGGGCCAAAAAGCCGGCCGCAGCTGTTTGCTTATGTGAAAAAGTTGTGTGACGGCTTGCGTCAGCAAGGCGTGTTTAATCTATTAATGTCTGACGGTGATTATCTGTTTTGTTATTGCAGCACCAAGCTGCACCACATCACTCGTCGCGCGCCTTTTGGTCTGGCCCGGTTATCCGATGTGGATGTCGATATTGATTTTGCCCGTGAAACCACCGAGCGTGATGTCGTGACTATTGTGGCGACTATGCCGCTGACCTGTAACGAAGCCTGGCAGCAGATGGCGGTTGGAGAGGCGGTATTGTGGAAGGATGGCGAAATGGTGCGCCGGTTTTAGCCGGCGACCTGTCATTTCATCACTTAGTTAAACTGATAACTCTGCAGCTGAACGTCAAATTGTTCGACTTTGTCTTCTGCCTGCCACAGCTTGACCAATAAATAATCCAGTTCTGGCGCTACCCAGGCCACGACCTGTTTATCCAGATCTTTACCGACGCGCTCGACCCGAATGGTTTTCAGTTTGCCGGCCGGTAGCGACAATAACTCTTCACCTGTGACTTTGTACTGATAACTGCGCGGGTCACCGTGGCGGGTCAGCACATCAAAACTGAATTCGGTTTTGCCGGCAGCCAGTTCCAGGACCAACTGGCTGTGATAACTTAACTGATCCAGCCATTGTTTATCCCATTCGAGCGGTTTTGCGGCTTTTTCTTTCCCGGTCAGCAGCTCTTGCTTTGACCAGTCCAGATTCAGCTCATAGTGCCGGCCCGGCCCTGTACCCCAACGTTTTAACTGATAAAAAAATGGTTGCAGATGGCCGTCTTTGAGCACAAAACGCGAGCGCTCGTGGCGTTCGTCTTTGAAGATCAGCCAGCTGATTTTACTTTTATAACCAAGTTCGAAGCCCTGGCCCCAGGGTTTTAAATAACGTTCTGCTTCGCCGTGGACTTTACCAGAGCGTAGCACCTGATATTTCGCACTGAATGGCTTGAGTCCGGCGGGTGTTTGACTAACTGCTGCCGCAGGGGCTGTCGCAGCGGTCTGTTGCGCCTGTACCGGACAAAGCAGGCTCAGGCAAAAAAATGACGCCAGAAGGCGCCATTGTTTATTCATCATCATCGGCATATCCGTGTGGTGAAAGGATTTGGCCGTCTAACAATGCCTTATCAGCTTGTTGTTGTAAACGGTCCTGGCAAAACCAACGCACGACTAAAGGATAAATGCGGTGTTCCTGTTCATGCACACGGGCGGCAACTGCTACCGCGTCATCTTCCGGGAATACCGGCACTTTGGCCTGTAATACCACGGGGCCGCCGTCGAGTTCGGCTGTGACAAAATGCACGCTGCAGCCATGCACAGTGTCGCCGGCATCAATCGCCCGTTGATGCGTATGCAGCCCCTGATATTTGGGGAGCAGTGACGGGTGGATATTCAGCAACCGGCCACTGTAATGCGCGACAAATTCTGGCGTCAGAATGCGCATAAAACCGGCCAGCACCACCAAATCCGGCTGATGCCGGTCAATCAGCTGGCACAGCGCTGCGTCATAACTGGCGCGGTCTGCATATTGTTTATGATCGATCACCAGCGCCGGCACCCCGGCATCCGATGCCCGTGTCAGGCCAAATACACCCGCTTTATTGCTGATGACGGCGCTGACACGACCGGCAATAAAGCCGGTCTTACAAGCATCCAGAATGGCTTGCAGATTCGAGCCACTGCCCGAAATGAGCACAACGATGGATTTCATCGTTATGCGTTCACACCAGGGATCACCACTTGGGCGTCACCGCTGACAGCAGATTGGATTTCGCCGATGTGCCAGGCTTTTTCGCCGGCCTGTTGCAGCAGTTCCAACGCTTTGCTGAGGTTGTCCTGGCTGACGACGACAATCATGCCCACACCACAGTTAAAGGTGCGGTACATTTCGTAGCGTGTCACGTTGCCTTGTTGTTGTAACCAGTCAAAGATCGCCGGCCACTGATAGCTTTGCTCGTTTACCACGGCTTTGGTGTGCTCTGGCAATACCCGTGGGATGTTTTCCCAGAAACCACCACCTGTGATGTGACACAGTGCGTGCACCGGCAGTTGTTTGATTAAATTCAGCAGGTTTTTCACGTAGATGCGGGTTGGCGCTAACAGATGGTCGGCCAGGGTTTTTTCACCTAATAAGGTATCTGGTGACTGACCACTGACTTCGAGAATTTTGCGGACCAGCGAGAAACCGTTAGAGTGCGGGCCGGAAGAGGCGAGTGCGATCAACTGATCACCCGGCTTCACCAGGCTGCCGTCGATAATGTCGGCTTTTTCTACCACGCCGACGCAGAAACCGGCGATGTCATAGTCGTCACCGTGGTACATACCCGGCATCTCAGCAGTTTCACCGCCAACCAAAGCACAACCAGACAGTTCACAGCCGCGGGCAATGCCTTCAACGACAGTGGCTGCAGTATCAACATTCAGCTTGCCGGTGGCGTAATAGTCGAGGAAAAACAGCGGCTCAGCGCCTTGCACTACGATGTCGTTGACACACATTGCCACCAGGTCGATACCGACGCTGTCGTGACGGCCCAAATCCATCGCCAGACGCAGTTTAGTACCCACACCGTCGGTGCCTGAGACTAATACCGGTTCTTTATAACCGGCCGGAATTTGACACATCGCGCCAAAACCACCGAGGCCACCAATCACTTCTTTGCGGGTAGTGCGTTTCACCGCACCTTTGATACGATCAACCAGTGCTTCACCGGCATCAATATCGACCCCTGCGTCTTTGTAACTTAATGAAGTTTTTTGCTCGCTCACGGTTATCCTCGATGGCTTTGAGTTAAAAAGGGGATAAAAAAACGCGCGCATTTTACCTTGTTTGCCGGCAAGACAAAAGGTTTAATCAGCGCGCGGTCACACAGGACTGAGCAGTCGGGTATCTGGCCCCTATTGCATGGCGTTACTGATCGCCTGTGAAATATAATCTTTGACGCTCAAATCCGGATTTTTGGTCACTTTGTGATATACCAGCGAAGCCAGCGGAAATTCTTTGTTGTTGTAGTTCAGACTGACATAAGGCGCTGACTCATCCGCCGTCTGATGGACCCATTCGCCACCAACCACGCTGATAAACACCTGGCCTAAATAAGCGCCGAAGATGTTGCACAAGGCAAACATGTGCGCGTCCGACATGCGTTGTTTTTGTTGCTGATGGAAGATGCTGGTTAGCAATACATCGACCAGCGGCAGCGACTCCAGCGTTAAATCCAGTTCGACCTGATGTTCATCCCGGGCGTAAGAGACAGCGTCCTTCGCACTTTGTTGCATCAGTTCAGTCAGTTCAGTATTGAGCATATTATGTTCCTGCTTTGCCATGAGCGGCGAGGATGATCTGGCGCAGTTGCCGGCCACCCGGGCCTAATTTGTCTTCTTTGGGGATCACCAGCGACAATGGAATTTGCCGCTCGGTGCTTTGCCTGAGTTGTAACCGGACCAGACTGCCATCCTGGATGGCTTGCTGCACAATAAATTCCGGTAACCAACAAAATCCGAGGCCACGTTGCAAAATGGTCATCGCTTCATAGAAGTTGCCGACAGTCCAGCGTTGTTCGGCTTTGAGCCAGCCAGCATTTTCCGCCGGTTTTTGGCCGGTATCGCGGATCACGATTTGCAGATGCTGACTCAGCTCGTCAGCGTCTAAGGCTTCAATACTTGTCAGCGGATGGTCCGGCGCGCAGACCAGCACCATCTGGGTGATACACAGCGGTTCACTCAGGTAACCACGCGGCACTATCGGCGTGGCGGCGATGACTAAATCGGCTTTGGCTTCGAGGATCATCTCGGCGCTGCCGGTGATTACAGTATCGATAATCTGAATGCGGCTGCCGCGGCTTTGCGGGTAAAACTGCGATAAGGCCTGATAGAGTTTGTCGCGCGGATAGATTATTTCGACGGCCAGGCGCAGCTCCGGCTCCCACCCCATATCGATATTGGCGGCCAATAATTCCAGATCTTCAATTTGCTGGGTCAGCAGGCGGGAGCGGCGCAGCATCACTTCGCCGGCTGGCGTTAAAAACGCCTTGCGGCCAATCACCTGCAGCAGTTCAACGCCAAGTTGATTTTGCAACTTTGCCACCGCGTGGTTCAGGCTGGACTGACTTTTATTCAGTAATTCGGCTGCCTGTGCATAACCGCCTGCATCCACCACTGCCTGTAGGATCCGCCATTGTTCCAGTGTCGATTTGGGGCGGTAGCGCATAAATTTCCTCTCAGGATCAGGCAGTTGCCACAATCACCGCACGCAGCGGTGCCGGGTAACCTTCAATGGTCTTACTATGATCAGTCGGGTCGAGAAAATCAACCAGACTTTCATTTTGCATCCAGTCTGTAGCGCGCTGTTCATCCAGACTGGTTTGATTCAGGTCGACGACGCGGACATCAGTAAAACCGATGCGCTGCAGCCACAGTTCCAGT
>CAMLRA010000178.1 GCA_946482325.1 uncultured Chromatiaceae bacterium
GTACATATAACGCTGATTGCAAATGCCCCTGATGGATAGGGTCAAAAGTGCCACCATAAAAGCCGCGTAGTTTGGGCAAAGCCGGTGCCATCGCTTAATCTCCGGCGACCAGTTGCTGCAACGCAAACACTTTGGGCACAGGTTTGATAAACAAAGTCACCAGGTGCGCCAGCGCAGTTTCAGGATTGCTTAGCTGACCAGATTTAAAACTGCGGTCAAACACCTGCAGTTCCTGCAACAAAAAATGTAACCAGTTTGGTGATAACCGCAGCAGTGCCTGCTGATAGAGCGGCTGGCGTTTAGGCCAGATGCCGTGTTTTTTATAGTGCTCGTCGCTCAGCTGACCGGCTTGTTGCAGCGACAGTAAAGTGGTGGCTTCTTTTTGCAGCTGCCAGGCAATGATCACAGGCTCAGTGTCCTGTTGTAACAGCCGGTCGAGCCGGTGCAGCGCTTCTTCGCCCTGGCCGGCCAATAAAGCATCCACCAGCTGAAACACGGTAAAATGCGATTGGTCCGCCAGATACTGCTGTAAAAAAGCGCCATCGAGCCACTGGCCATGCGCCGTCAACGCCAGTTTTTCCAGTTCCTGCCGTGCAGCCAATAAGTTACCGGCGGCATGGTGCTGCAACAGTTGTAATGCGTCGGTTTGTAGTTTGAGGCCAAGTTGCTGTGCCCGCTCTTTCAACCAGCGCATAAACTGATTGTCATCAAGCGGATAAAACTGCACCTGCACACCTTGTTCGGACAAGGTCTTAAACCAGCTGGTTTTACTGAATTCGCCGCTATTGCGGGCGGCGTGTAATACCAGACACACATCCGGGTGCAGCATAGCCGGGATTTTTTTTAGCTGGTCCTGTTGGGCCGGCGTAATTTTGCTGGTGCCAAGGTCGAGTTCAATCAGTTTGCGGTCAGAAAATAATGACAGGCTGTTAAATTCGCCAAACAGGCTGTCCCAGTCAAGCTGCGCTTCAAGCAGATAACTTTGCCGCTCGGTAAACCCCTGATTACGGGCAGCAGAACGGATCTCATCAAGGCTTTCCAGTTTTTGTAACGGTTCTTCTCCAAATACCAGATAAACCGGCGCCAGCTGTTTTTTTAAGCTGGCACCCAGTTGATTGGCATAGAGTTTCAGCATGGCTTAGAGCCGGCCGAATTGACGGATAATGCGGGCGACCGCCTGCTGGCGCAGTTCAGTCAGCATCAGGTCCAGCTCTTTGGATTTCGCCAGTGCGCGGGACGGGTCGTCCTGATAATCGCGGTACAGTTCAATCTGGTAAGGACGGGGTTCTTGCCCGGGCAATACCAGCTGATAATTCACCTTGTAAATCAGTTCGTATTCGGCGACCTGGCCGTTCGGGAACAACGACAGCGTGCGGCGCTGCAGGCTGTCTGAATCCAGCACAAAAATGGCAGCTTTGGCATCTGAGCTATCCAGCAGTTTGACCTGATTGCGCTCTAATTGCGCGCCCAGTTGCTGCAGCAGCTCCGAATGCTTGTCGCCTTGCAGATATACCGCCGGATATTTCTCCAACGGTAAAGAACCACGCAGCTGAAAACCGCAACCGCTGAGCAGCAGGCTCAGCAGCAGCGGTAACAGCAGGGCAGGCAGGCGCAGGGCGCGCATCAGCCGACCACCAGACTCAGCAGTTTACCCGGTACGTAGACGACTTTTTTCAGTTCAACGCCTTCGAGGTAACGCTGGACGTTTTCTTCGGCTTTGGCGAGCGCCAGCACGTCGTCCTGGGTCGCATCAATGGCGACAGTCACTTTGCTGCGCACTTTACCGTTGATTTGCACCACCACCAGTTTGGCATCTTCGACCAGCGCCGACTCGTCGACTGCAGGCCAGCCGCTACGCTCCAGTTCAGTGGTGTAGCCCAGCGCTTTCCACAGATACTGTGATAAGTGTGGTGTGATCGGGTTCAGCAGTTGCAGCACAGCAATAATGGCTTCGCCGAGCACCGCTTTATCCTGCGCGGTTTCAACCGGCGCTTTTTGCAACTTGTTCATCAGCTCCATAATGGCAGCGACGGCAGTGTTAAAGGTATAACGCCGGCCAATGTCGTCGGTCACTTTGGCGATGGTTTTGTGCAGTTCACGGCGCAGTGCTTTTTGGTCGGCATTTAACGCTGCTTTATCGAGAGCTTCCACCTGACCAAAAGTGCTGAACTCGTTGACCAAAGTCCAGACGCGGCGTAGGAAGCGCAGCGCGCCTTCAACGGCAGAATCCTGCCATTCCAGCGTTTGCTCTGGTGGCGACGTGAACATCATAAACAGCCGCACTGTGTCAGCGCCGTATTGGTCGATGACCGTTTGCGGGTCAATGCCGTTGTTTTTCGACTTCGACATTTTGCTCATGCCGGCTGATTCAACTTTCTGGCCATCGGATTTCAGTACTGCACCGATAATACGGCCTTTGTCGTCACGCTCGACGGCAACGTCTTGTGGCGAGAACCAGGTTTTGCTGCCGCCTTCGTTGTCGCGGTAGAAAGTTTCCGCCAGCACCATGCCCTGGCATAACAGGCGTTTAAAGGGTTCGTCCGATTGCACCAGACCAACGTCACGCAATAACTTATGGAAGAAGCGTGAGTACAATAAGTGCAGGATGGCGTGTTCAATACCACCGATGTATTGGTCAACCGGCAACCAGTAGTTGGCTTTGGCCGGGTCCAGCATCATCTCAGTGTTATCCGGGCTGCAGTAACGGGCGTAGTACCAGCTGGATTCCATAAAGGTATCGAAAGTGTCGGTTTCGTGGAACGCGGCTTTGCCTTGATAAGTGGTTTTTGCCCACTCCGGGTCGGCTTTGATTGGCGATTTGACGCCGTCCATCACCACATCTTCCGGTAAACGTACTGGCAGCTGATCCGCCGGCACCGGCACTTGCGTGCCATCCTCCAGCGTCAGCACCGGAATTGGCGCACCCCAATAACGTTGGCGCGACACGCCCCAGTCGCGTAAGCGGTAATTGACTTTAACCTGGCCAACACCTCTCGCAACCAGGGTGTCTGAAATGGCTTTAAAAGCAGCACTGAAATCCAGGCCGTCAAATTCGCCGGAGTTGATCAATACGCCTTTTTCGGTAAAGGCGGCTTTGCTTAAATCGACTACTGATTCTGAACCGGCAGCAGGCGCCACCACTTGTTTGATTTTCAGGCCGTATTTAGTGGCGAACTCATAGTCGCGCTGGTCATGGCCAGGCACTGCCATCACTGCGCCTGAGCCGTAGTCCATCAACACAAAGTTGGCGACAAAAATCGGCACCTGTTCACCGGTCAGTGGGTGTACGGCGAAGAAACCGGTCGGATGACCTTTTTTCTCCATCGTCGCCATGTCGGCTTCAGCGACTTTGTTGCCTTTGCAGTCTTCAATAAAGGCAGCCAGCTTGTCGTCCAGCTTGGCGGCTTTTTGTGCCAGCGGGTGCTGCGGCGCAATAGCGACATAAGTCACGCCGAATAAAGTATCAGGCCGGGTGGTGTAAATCGTGAAGTCGTAGCTGGAACCACCCAGGCTAAACTTGATTTCGACGCCTTCTGAGCGGCCAATCCAGTTGCGCTGCATAGTTTTGACCTGCTCAGGCCACTCGTCCAGCTGGTCTAAGTCATTGAGTAATTCTTCAGCGTAATCAGTGATTTTGATAAACCACTGGGCTAACTCACGCTGTTCGACCAAAGCGCCTGAACGCCAGCCGCGACCGTCGATGACCTGCTCGTTCGCCAGCACACACTGGTCCACCGGGTCCCAGTTGACGGTGGCCATTTTTTTATAGACCAGGCCTTTTTCAAACAGCTTGGTGAAGAACCATTGTTCCCACTTGTAATATTCTGGTTTGCAGGTGGCGATTTCGCGGTCCCAGTCATAACCAAAACCTAAGCGTTTGAGCTGGTTTTTCATGTAGTCGATATTGGCGTAAGTCCATTTGGCCGGCGCTGTTTTGTTAGCAATCGCGGCGTTTTCGGCCGGCAGACCAAAAGCATCCCAACCCATTGGTTGCATCACGTTTTTGCCTTGCATGCGCTGGAAACGGCTGATCACATCGCCAATGGTGTAGTTACGCACATGGCCCATGTGCAGGCGGCCACTTGGATAAGGAAACATCGACAGACAGTAGTATTTTTCTTTGCCTGGCTCTTCCGTCACTTTAAAGGCGTTAGAGTCGGCCCAGTGCTGTTGTAAGGCGGTTTCAATCAGGCGCGGTTCATACGTGGCTGCTTGCGCTGTAGGGGCCTGAGTGCTTTGTTCTGGTGCTTGCATGCGAAGGATCTCAACAGATAAATATCACGAGGGATATTGGCAAAAAATAAAAGCAATTTGGCGTTAGGATAACGCATTCAGGCCTGCGGCAACAACTGCCACGAAGGCCTGAAAGGGGATGTGTGCAATTCAACACGGATTATTTGCCAGCCGGCAGGGCGGCGAGCACTTTGCCGACCAGTTCATTCAGTTCAGTGCCGTTACCAATCCAGCGCGTGACGATTAATAAGTCATGAGCTTTATCCAGATAAATCACGTTGCGGCCAGCGCCTTCAAGGGTGATGGCGGAGGCGGGCGCTGCCGGCAGCGCTTTTTGGTCAGTATTTAAAAACCAGTTGGCAAATCCATACTGGCGATTAGCCGGGCCGCCGGTGCTCGCCTGCTGAATAAACTCTCGGCTTATCAGCTGCTGACCATTCCAGTTACCGCCCTGCAAAAACAAATAACCAAAGCGGGCCAGGTCCCAGGCGTTAATAAACATGCCACCGCCCCAGTGACCACCACCGGACACGGATTGCACCTTTTGGCCATCCAGCTCTATCCAGCTATTGTCATAACCAACCCAGCGCCAGGTCGACGACGCGCCGATTGGCCGCATGATCTGTTCGTTGAGTACTTGTGGCAGCGGTTTGCGCCAGACGTATAAAGTCGACAGCGCCAGCAGATTCATCCGCACATCATTGTATTTGTAATAAGTCCCAGGCGTGCGCAGTGGGCGATTGGGCCAGTCGGCCGGGGTTTTGCCTTCCGGCCGGTCGGCCCAGTCGGGCTTGCCCCACAAAGTGCCTTGCCAGTCGCTGCTTTGGCGCAGTAAGTGTTCCCAGCGGATTTGGCTGTTATGTCCGCCTTGATACAAATCAACGCCTGAGGGCATATAAGGCGCGACTTTGTCGTTGAAGCTGTGGATCAGCCCTTGTTGCCAGGCGAGGCCAGTGACCGTGGTTAAAAAAGTCTTGGTGATGCTGTGGGTCATATCGACTTTATCGACATCGCCCCAGCGCGCGATGACTTTGCCCTGATACACAATCAGGCCATTTGCCGCAGCGCGCACACTCATAGGGCCGATGATTTGGTCATAGGGCTCTTTTGCACCAAAAGTAGTGGCCTGCACCAGCGCCTGATCTTTGGGGGCCGGGTTTTCGCTGGCAATAGCATAATCCACCGCTTCCTGTAATAAAGTGGAATCGACCTGCAAACTTTGCGGGGTGGCTTCAGCCCATTGGCCGGCGGGCGGGAAATAAGTGTTGGCTGCAACTGGCAGCGATGCGCTTACCAGCAACAACAGAGCTGCTACGCTTTGTTGCAGCTGGCTTTTATATAAATTGTTAGGCTGCTCTTGCATATGCCATGCTCCTGACCAAAAGCAGCAGCATGTCGGCGTTCAGTGAGCGGGGCAACCCGGCTGCGACCAATGCAGGTAATTGACGGGCGAAAAAAAGGAGAGGCAAGCCTCTCCTTTTGATAGGGACTGAATCAAAGGCTGTATTAGAACTTGTAGTTCACGCCCAGCGTCAGACGACGACCCAAAATGTCATAGTGCTCACCTGAGTTATAGGTATTTGGGTTACGCACTGGTTGACGGTCGGCCAGGTTCAGCACGCCAGCGCGAACCTGCAGCTCTGGTGTCAGGTTATATTTACCGGTTAAATCCCAGGCAATATAAGAGCCGATGTCATTGTAGTTATTCACTTCCGGTGTCCAGGAGTTCCGATCCCAGACTGAGCTGTGGATATAAGTAGCACCTAACACCAGCGACAGATCCTCATAGCTGTAGTTGGCGTTAAAACGGCCTTTCCAGCGGAAATAGTCATAAGTGCCTGCGTACTTGCGGTCATCGCCGGCGCGACCTGTGGTGTTTTGATCCCATTGTTCGGTATAAGTGGCGATTAAACGCAGGTCTAATGCACCGTAACCGTTCAGGTCCAACTTATAGTTGGTCTCGATATCGTAACCAGCCAGTTCCGCCGATGCCGAGTTCACCGGCTTGACGAAGTAGTTGGTGATATCACGGGTCACAGCGTCACGGGTAAACAGTGAACAATACGGGTTATCCAGGCTGTCTAACTGATAACAGAAGTTCACCACGTTTTGCGCGGTGTGGCTTTCAATCATGTCAGCGATTTTGAATGACCAATAGTCTACGGTCAGGCTGAAACCATCCAGGTAAGACGGCGTATAGATAAATCCGGCAGTGATGTCATAGGCGCGTTCACTGTTCAGGTCCGTGTTACCGATGATGTAACCTGGTTTAGTACCACCATTGATCCAGCCTGAAGTTGGTGACCAGCCTTGTGGCATGCCGTCGGCGCGGCAGTTCTTCTCGACGTTGGCTTTATATACACCAGCGCTGTCGATACGCAGTTGCTGACATGGATCTGTCAGCGAGCTGAACGTTTGGCTCGCAGGGTTATACAGTTCGCCGATGTTTGGCGCACGCACTGATTTAGAACGGTTTAAACGCAGTTTCAGGTCGTCATTAATAGTGTAATTCAGACTCAGTTTCCAGGCGTTTTCGCTGCCGGTGGTGCTGTAATCCATAGCGCGGACTGCAGTTTCCAGTGTCAGGTCTTTGACATAGGCCAATTCAGATAACAGTGGAATTGAGAATTCAGCAGAAGCTTCCCGTACTGAGAATTCACCGTCCATCGGTGCAGACTGGTTGTTAAACAAAGCGCCTGAACGCATAGCCGGATCAGGCAGCGACGAAGAACGCTCTTTGCGGTATTCGACGCTGAACGCAGAACCAACGATACCTGCTGGCAGTTCATAGATATCTCCGGTCAGAGTAAAACCGGCAACATCCTGATCTAACGACGCATTACGCATCGCATCCGTGCTGACCCAGTCCAGAGCCGCTTGTGAATACAAGCCAGAACCGTAGATATTCAGTGGGATACAGCCTTGAGCGCGCATTGCCTCGTCTTTGCAGACGATATTGCCTTTGGCATCGCGAGTGGCCTGAATGGCCGCATAGAAACGGTCTTCCAGCATTTCGCCGTACCAGGTTGAATCGGCGCTGACATGGCCTTTCTGCGCGTATGCTTCATAACCCCAGGTTTCAGTCAACACACCTTCGAGGCCAATAGCGGCTCGGGCTAAAGTGCGGTCCTGATCATACTGACGGTTACCGAAAGCACCGGCCAGATAAGTGTTCTGGATTTGGCCGGTGACTTTGTTGTCGGCAAAGAACTTGCGCGCGCTGTCAGTCAGCATCGGGTTCAGCGGGTCAATGCCGTTAACGCCGCTTAACACGAAAAACGCCGGTGAGCTTTCGCCGTAGGCTTTGGTGTTAGAGTAGGTCGATTCAAAAGTGAAACGGTGGTCATCGTTAATCTGATAACCGTAGTTCATATTCAGGTTCAGACGTTCCAGCGGAGTACGCAGGTAAGTGTGGTCCAGCGTGTTGTAACCATCACCTGGTGCGCCATCGGCTGATAAATAACGGCTGTTATTGGTACTGCCGGCTACAAATGGATAAGCGGTGCCACCGTTCATATCAAATGGACGTACTGAACCGTCATTGGCAAATACATAAGATTTGCCACCGACTGAGAAAGTACCGGTTTTGCCATAGTTACTCAGAATAGGGTTACCGGTTTTGTCCCACAGGATCCGGCCTGGAATACCATCAGAAGAGGTTTTATTGTCTGGGTTATCAATAGTAATTAAACCATTGCGGATAAAATCACGTTGTTTGCCGCTGACCTGTGACTGTTCTGAGTAGGTCAGGTTGGCAATAAAATCAGATTTGCCTTCGCTGTTACCAAAAGTCAGGCTGTAACAGTCTTCTTCACCGCCATCTTGTTGTGGCC
>CAMLRA010000179.1 GCA_946482325.1 uncultured Chromatiaceae bacterium
TCAGCCGCTGCGACCAAATCAGCGATGGCACTTTGCAGCAGCAGTGCCAGCAAGCCGTGCACACGACGAACTAATTTGCCCCGCTGGCAGTCTGTGTTGTCCTTTTGACTGCCGGCATTTTCATCGCTCAGTGGCATTCAGACTTTATTCCACCTTGCCGCGCCGTGCCTTTTCTGGCTAATGTAAGCTTGTGTTCTTTCATCACAGCAGCAGATGCATCAACCCTCCCCCACATCAGCGCCAACAGACGCTGAGCCAACAAACACAGTGCAGCTGCCGCGCCAGCTTGGTTTCTGGAGCTTATGGCTCTTGGTCATAAATGGCCTGATTGGTGCCGGCATTTTTGGCTTGCCAGCCGGCGCCGCCAGACTGGCCGGTGATTTTAGCTTGTGGCTGTATCCGCTTTGCGCTTTGCTCATCCTGCCGGTGTTATTGTGCTTTGCTGAACTGGCCAGCCGCTTTGCCGGCAGCGGCGGGCCGGCACGATATGCAGGTGCAGCTTTTGGCCCGGTGTTCGGCTTTCAGGCCGGCTGGCTCTATTATCTGGCACGACTGGTCTCAGTCGCAGCCAACAGTGTATTGCTGGTGGATTCAGTCAGTTATTTTTTGCCGTCGTTGCAAAGTGGCAGCCCGCGCCTGCTGCTGCTACTCGGCATCATTGGCAGCCTGACGCTGCTGAATGTCTGGGGCGTGCGCCAGACGATGCGCTGGTTAGGCACGCTGACGCTGGTAAAAATTGCAATTATCGCCGGTTCTGCAATAAGTGGCTGCGCTTTGTTGCTGCTGCCAGCGACATCTTTGCATCACATCGAATGGCAACCATTCTGGAGTTACCCCGCCGTCAGCGATGGCCCCGCTGCATTACTTTTGCTGGTCTATGCCTTTGTTGGTTTTGAATCTGCGCTAATTCCGGCTGGCGAAGCGAACAATCCACAGCGCGATTTACCCAGAGCCTTGTTGCTCGGGTTATTCGTGGTCACGCTGCTGTATATGGCGGTACAGGCCGCCTGTCTGTTACTGCTGCCCAATCTGGCGGATAGCAAAACGCCGCTGTTGGAAGCTGCAGCTCAGGCCACAGTTTTTTGGGGCCACGCGCAATGGCAGCCTGTTGCTACTGCGCTGGTGATGTTTGGCATTATCGCCTCGGTCAGTGCCAATCTGCTCGGCGCAATGTTCTCGACGCCGCGTCTCAGCCACAGCCTTGCGACACAAGGTCAGTTGCCGGCCTGGTTTTCAAAGGTACATCCGCGGTTTCTGACGCCTGCCAATGCCATCTGGTTTTTTGGCACCTTGACACTGTTATTGGCCTGTGTCGGCAGCTTTTTTTATCTGGCGGCAGCGACAGTGTTAATCCGCGCTTTGTTATACGGTTTGTGTTGTTTGTCCCTGCCCGTGCTGCGCCGCCGCGAGCCGTCCATACTACAGCTGCCGCTGGCTCCTTTATGGCCCTGGCTTGGTCTGACAGTTTGTCTGTGGCTGGCGTCGCAGGTCAGTGCTGCATCGGTCTGGTTAACCTTGGCTTTATTGGCGCTCGGGCTGTTGTTATCTCACGCAGCGCATTGGCAGCAACAAAATCAACGCGCCAGACTTTAGATTTGAAGAATGGGCCCCAGATCCATTCTTAGTTCCCACGCAAGTACCTGAGGATTTATCATGGCGAAAAAACAACCGAAATCCGCCCAGCTGGATATTGGCATTTCACTGGAACACCGCGAAAAAATCGTCAAAGGCCTGTCCGCCTTGTTGGCTGACAGTTACACCTTGTACCTGATGACGCATAACTTCCATTGGAACGTTACTGGTCCGCAGTTTAACAGTCTGCATAATATGTTCATGGCCCAGTACACCGAACAATGGAATGCGCTGGATATCATCGCTGAACGTATCCGCGCTTTGGGTTTCCCGGCTCCGGGTACTTACAAAGAGTTCGTCAAACTGACCTCAATTAAAGAAGTCGAAGGTGTGCCGAGCGCCAATGAGATGGTGCAGCATCTGGTTCACGCGCAGGAAACCACAGCCCGTACCGCACGTAGTCTGTTTGATCTGGTCGGCGAAGCCAACGATCAGCCAACCGCAGATGTACTAACCCAGCGCTTGAACGTGCATGAAAAAACCGCCTGGATGCTCAGAAGCCTGTTGGCGGAGTAAACGGAACCCGGTAGGAGACGCTGCTGCACTGTAAAGGCAGCGTCTCTTGCCGACATTTTCAGCGAACTGTCGCCCCGTGGTTGTGTGGTGGTTGACAGTGCACGGCGCAGCACAGAAGATAACCGCCTGTTTCCATCTGCGTCTACCTTTCATACGCGTTCTGCCTGAGGTTGTCTGTGTCAGCGTCTCCCCAACAAACATTTTTACAAGGTCTTGGTCTTGGTATCGGCGCTGCCGCCCTGCTGTTTTATTTCTGGCACACCGAAGCGGTTTATCAGCTGCAGCAACAATGGTTAGCGGAACAACAAGCCCAGCTCAGTGCGATACAGCAAAAACCTTCTGCTACGCAGAATATCGAAACAATTGATTTATTGATGAAAAGTTACGCAGTGACTGCTGGTACTGAAGATGCCGATATGCGTGAGGCACTGATCCAAAGCCGTCACCTGGAACTGCTGCAACAACTGCAACAAAGCACGCAAGTGGATATCAGTGATTTAGTCGACCCGTCGCGGCCTTTTAATGCTGCTCAGTTATATGCGGCGCTATTGCGCATCAAACAACAGCAGGAAAAACAGCAGGCCCGCAAATTGCTGGATGCGCGCTTGAGCAACCAGACGCCACAGCCTGCAGCTACTCCGGGCCAATAAGCGCAAAAAAGCCATAGGGGCTGTTGACGTTAGATGGTTAAGTTTTGTTCGTTTCGGCCACCGCGTGGTACCAAACTGCTGCAAAAACAAACACCAAATATCAACAGCCCCTAGAA
The DNA here is from genome assembly GCA_946482325.1 of uncultured Chromatiaceae bacterium. Next base: position 2,915 of record CAMLRA010000179.1, read on the forward strand.
AAAGGCCACAGAAAAAGATCGCAGTGCCAGATTTTCTGCGTACACTAGGTACAGCATTTCCTGATTTACGACAGCGATGAAGGCACCGATCCCGCACAACGAAACTGAACGTCTGCAGGCCCTGCAGCAGCTGCATATTTTAGATACGCCGTCTGAAGCTGCCTTCGATGCGCTGACCGAGATAGCCGCCCATGTCTGTGGCGCCAGTTTTGCGGCTTTAACACTGATAGACCGCAACCGGCAATGGTTTAAGAGTACCTTTAATTTCTGCGAGCGGGAAAACAGCCGCGAAGATTCGTTTTGCTCCCATGCAATCTTAACCCCACAGCAACTGACTTACATCCCGGACGCCAGTACCGACCCGCGCACTGCCGATAACCCCTTGGTCACCTGTCACAACGGCATCCGTTTTTACGCCGGTGCGCCTTTGGTACTGCATAATGAACTGGCGCTCGGCACTTTATGTGTGTTTGACACTAAACCGCTTGTGCTCAACGCAGCACAGCAAAAAACACTGCTACAGCTGGCTGACCAGGCCGTACTGTTGATGAACAGTCGTGTGCTCCAGCAACAAAGCACTGAACAAAATTTACGCCTGCAACAGGAAAAAGACCGCATTGGCGCCATTATCGACGGAACCAATATGGGTACGTGGGAATGGAACGTACAAACCGGCTCCACCGTTTATAACACTTACTGGTACAGCATGCTCGGCATGGCACCGGTCGAACATTCAGATGTGAATATCTGGCAAAGCCGGGTTCATCCGGAAGACCTCGGCGCCACCGGCGAGGAGTTGCAACAACATTTCGCCGGCGAGCGGCCATTCTTTGATGCGCGTTTTCGTATGCGCCATCAACAAGGCCATTGGGTTTGGATCCATGCAGTCGGTCGTGTGATGACTTGGACCGACGACCATAAACCCCTTCTGATGTTCGGTACCCATCGCGACATTACTCAGGAAAGGGCGCAACAACAGGAGATGCAACGCACCCGTTCCCATCTGCAGGCGATCATCGACTCCTCCACGGAAGCAGCAATGATTTCAACCGACGTGCAGGGTGTGATCCAATTATTTAACCCCGGCGCCGAGCGGATGCTGGGCTATAAGGCAGATGAGCTTGTCGGTATCGCGACACCGGCATTGTTGCATGACGCAGAAGAGATCCGCGCGCGTTCTGCGCAGCTCAGTGCTGAGTACCAGCAGCCCATCAGCGGTTTTGATGTGTTTGTTTACAAAGCACGGCATGGCACCAGTGAGACAAGGCAATGGACCTATATTGGTAAAAAGGGCGAACGTAAGCAGGTTCGCCTCAGTGTCTCCGCGATCCGCACCGAACAGGGAGAATTACGCGGTTATCTTGGCGTAGCTATCGATATTACCCAGTTAGAACAGCTGCACCATGCCTTATTACTCAGTGAGCAGCGCCATCGTTCGATGCTCGAAAACCTGCCCGGCGTGGTCTACCGCTGTATTAACGACGCACATTGGACCATGTTGTTTATCAGCGACGAAGTCGAAAAGCTGACGGGTTATCCGGCTCGTAGTTTTATCCGCAACCAAAAGATAAATTTTGCTGAGCTGCAATTGGCCGAAGACTTGCCACTGGTCCGCGAAGTCGTCGACCGCGACCTGGCCAATCAGGCCAGATTCAGTGTTGAGTACCGCATTCGCCATGCCAATGGCTCGGTGCGTTGGGTGCAGGAACTGGGACGCGGCATTTACGACGCCAGCGGTGAACTGTTATACATCGATGGCTTTATCTGGGATGTCACTGCGCAAAAAGAAGCCCAACTGGCTCTGCGTGCCGGTGAGCAAAAGCTGTCCTCGTTGTATCAATTGGCACCGCTCGCCATTTTACTCAGCCAGTTCGACAGCGGCGACATTCTGAGCGTCAACCCGCAATGGTGTGAATTATCCGGCCAGCATGGCGAACCAGCCCTGCCGCTGCCTGCCTTGTTGTCTTTCAGCAGCCAACAACTGGAACAACGACAACAATCACTGTCTGAACATGCCAGTTATGGCCCGGTCGAGCTGGAATTGCAGCATGCCGATGGCCGGCAAATCCCGGTTGTGCTCAGTGAAGTACTGATCCAAAACGCCAGCGGTACCGCCCAGGTCTGGTCCATTATGCAGGACATCACAGAACGGCGTCGGGTTGAACAGATGAAAAACCAATTTGTGTCGATGGTCAGCCACGAGCTGCGCACACCACTGACGGCGATTTCCGGTGCATTAGGTTTGCTGAGCGGTGGAGCTCTGGGCGCGATGCCGGAGGCGATGCGGCCGATGTTACAGATCGCCGGTGATAACAGCGAAAAACTGACTCGACTGATCAATGATTTATTGGATATCGATAAGTTGGTCGCAGGTAAAATGCAGTTTGAATTGCAGGAATGTGCGCTGCGTGAACTGCTGGAGCAATGTGTGCGTCACAACCAGCCTTATGCTGACAAGTTTGGCGCACGGATTGAACTGGCTCCGGGACCGGAAGCAGTCCTGGCGCTGGACCCGATGCGTTTTCATCAAATCATGGCAAACTTATTGTCAAACGCGGCAAAATTCTCACCGGCCGGCTCCGTTGTGTCTGTGCGTACATCCATACAAAACAACTGTTTCCGCATTAGTGTTGCCGATCAAGGCCCTGGTATTCCGGAAAGCTTCCGTGATCGGATCTTCGAAAAATTCTCGCAGGCAGATGCGGTTGATGCCCGCCAGCGTGGCGGCACCGGCTTAGGGCTCGCTATCGTCAAAGAACTGACCAACCGGATGGGTGGGCAGATTAGCTTTGACAGTGAAGCCGGCAAAGGCAGTTGTTTTTATTTGGATTTTTTATTGCAGTAACACTGACCGTCAGACCAAATCTGCAGCCAGCTGTTAGTGGCTACAGCAACTACGACGAGTGTGCCGGTAAATCTTCCAGCGGTGCCTGATATAAAATCACCTGATTGCGGCCCGCCCCTTTGGCCTGATATAACGCCTGATCAGCATGATCAACGACGATGTCAACCTGCTGGCTGTCACTGCCACTGGTGATGCCGGCACTGAAACTGCAGTGAAACGTCTGGCCATTGCTGACAAACGGGATACGGGCAAAAGCTTCGCGCAGCTGATTCACCACCTGGCAGGCTTTATCGAGCTGACATTCCGGCAACACTATCAAAAACTCTTCACCGCCGTAGCGGCCAATCAGATCAGTTTTGCGCAGTTGCTGGCGCAACAAATTGGCCAGGCTGCTGATCACCTGGTCGCCGGTTAGATGGCCGTACAAATCATTTACTTTTTTGAAGTGGTCGATATCCAGCATCGCCACGCTGACATTGTGCTGCAAGCGTGCAGCCCGCTCCAGTTCAGCGCCGAGCCGCTCTTTGATATGCGCATGCTGTAACAGGCCGGTCAGACTGTCTTTGGTCATCACTTCGGCGAGCTGCCGGGCACGTTGTGCCCGGGCAAAAATTGCCACCACTAACGCATTATCGCTGATAGGTTTAGTCAAAAAGTCATCACCGGCTTTAATCAGTGACGCCATTTGCCGTTCGCTATCGGTTTCTGAGGATAAATAAATGATCGGCACACCCAGCCATTCGTCCTGTAACCGGATGGTCTGCGCCAATTCGGGCCCGGAACATTCCGGCATATTGACGTCGAGCAGAATGACGTCAGGATGAAACCGGCGCAGCCCCTGAAACACTTCTGCCGGATTGGTCAGGATCTCAGCACGCAGGCCGGCGCTTTGCAACACCAGCGCGTAATGTTGCGCCAGTAAAATATCGTCGTCGACAATCAACACGCGAAAGGCATCGCGCTCACGCACCGACAACAGCCGTTGCAACCGCGCTTCCAGCGTAGCCGGGTTCAGCGGTTTGACAAAAAAGCCCAATACACCGGCCCGAACAGCCTGCAGATAGTGGCTAAACTCGTCTTCAGACGACAACACAAAAATCGGGATAGGCTGGGCCTGTGGGCATTGCAGCTGGCTCAGTGCAGCAAGCCCCTGCTTGCGATCTTCCAGCGCATCGAGGTCGACAATAATCACATCCGGCGCATCCAAAGCGGCGGAACTCAATAACTGACTAAAATCACTGAACCGTTCCACCTGATGACCGAAGGTTTTTAAGGTTTGGCCAATCGGTTGCGAAATCAACGGATCGTCGCACAACAACAAGATCCGGGCGTCGTGTTTATCGGATTTTTTCAGTTTGGTTTTACTGAATGACCGTTCAGTGGGTTGACCGGCGGCATGCTGCATCTCAACAAATTGCTGTTGCAGTACAGCATGTTCTTCACGGCTTGGCACTTGTTGCTGCGTTAGCAACACTTTGAGCTGTTGTTCGATATTTTTGGCGCTCGCGCCGACATTGGCCAGACCAAAGGTGCCGGCAGAGCCGGCCAGAGTATGAAAGCGTAAAATCAAGACGGACGCCTGCTCGCGCCATTCCAGCGGCCCGGCCTGAACAAACTGCAGCAACAGCCATTGTAATTGTGGCAACTCCTGCAGCAGACGACGTAAATACTGCTGATTCAGTTCTGCCAGTTGCTGTTCAAGATTCGCCGCAGTTCCGTCCATGCACATCCCACATCATTAACGAGCCGTTGTGCCTACTATAGCAAGGGCAGCCGGATGACTCCAGCGCCGTTACAGTCTCACTTGCAGCCCCTGATTCAGGCTTTGCCGGTAGGCCTGGATTGCAGGTATAGCGCCAAGTAATAAAGAAAGCAGCAGCACCACGCCAAGGCCAGCCGCCGTATGCGGGTGCCAGGCTAACAGGCTAATCACCAAGCCATACTGACTGCTGAGCCACGGCTGCAATGCAGCCAGGCTCCCGGTTAACAGCAGGAAGGCGCCGGCCATACTGGTCAAGGTCAACAGCAATACTTCGAGCTCAATCAGTAAAAACAGTTGCCATGGCCTGGCGCCGATAGCGCGCAGGATCGCCAGTTCACGCGCCCGCTCCCGTTGCGCTGCCAATAAAGTGGTGGTCGTATCCTTCTGGGCGCTTGAGTGCTACGAGTACCTCGTCTG
>CAMLRA010000180.1 GCA_946482325.1 uncultured Chromatiaceae bacterium
GTGACTTTGGCATAGCGGACTTGCCAAAGCCTCGCTGAGGCTCAGACGTTGAACACCGGCTAAGCCCTGTTCGATGAGCTGATTTGCCCGTTGTTCAATCCAGCCGGTCGCATCCGTATCGGCCGGCCCACCGTGTGGCGGGTTGTATTTGATGCCACCATCGGAAGGTGGATTATGCGACGGCGTGATAATTAAACCATCAGCCTGCGATCCGCTTTGGCCACGGTTAAAATTCAGAATGGCATGCGACACGACCGGTGTCGGCGTAAAACCAAAACCTTGTTGTACTTTCACCGTCACTCCATTGGCAATCAATACCTGTAATGCAGTCTGAAACGCCGGCTCAGACAATGCATGGGTGTCCTTACCAACAAACATCGGCCCGGAGATGCCCTGTGCGGCGCGATATTCCGCAACCGCCTGACAGACCGCCAGTATATGCGCTTCGTTAAAAGAACCTGCGCTCGCCACGCCCCGATGGCCGGAAGTGCCAAACGCTACCCGCTGCGCGGCGTCGGTTAAATCAGGAGTGATGGTGTAATAATGACTGCAAAGACGGGGAATATTTTCCAGCATCGCGCGAGGCACCTGCTGGCCGGCCAATGGGTGTAACGACATAAAGCTTCCTTTTCAAATCGTAGAGCCGGACAAAGGCCGGCGTAGAACCGGCACGCTGCCACTGGCGCAGATCAGAGAAAATCGCGGATCGTTTCTGCTTCTTCTGCACTATAACCAAGTTTTAATGCCGCTTCGGTCAGCATCATTTTTTTCCGCGTGGTGTTGGAGTTGGTGATCACCCAAAACTCACTGTTGGGAATTTGTTTTGGATTGGTGCTGCTGCCCGCTTCCAGTAAATCTGTATCGCTGCGACCAAAATACACCCGGTTGCGACCTTTGATGTCCAGCACCTGAGCGAAATCTTGTTTGTGTGCCCGAGCCAGCGCCGACAGGATAATCAGAAAACGGCCAACAACAGACAACTCGGCCTGTAAATCCTGTTTGCTCAGGATATCAAAAACTTTCTGACCCGATTTTGAATTTTCTGCGACAGCTGCAACGACAGCCGCTGGCTGGGCAACCGGCTGCTTATTCAGTAGAATACGGCGCAAAATATCATTGGCACTCTCGCCAATGCGTTGGGTCTGTCCGGCGATAAAGTGATAAAGCTCGTCGTCAATTTCGATTGTGTTCATGTAAATACCTATAAAAGACCCAAAATGACATGGCCCGCGTATCCAGCCAGGCCCATCGGCACAGCAGGCAGACTCGTGGCAGAATCAAGAGGAATTCCATGATATTACATACCGACATCACAGGCCAAGGGACTCCGTTGTTATTAATTCACGGACTGTTCGGCAGTGGCGAGAATCTCGGCATGATAGCCCGGTTACTGGCTGACCGCTTTCGCGTCATCAACGTTGATTTGCGCAACCATGGCCGCTCCGGTCATAGCGATGAAGTGAGCTATACATCAATGGCTGCAGATCTGGTCGAAACCATGGACACTTTAGGTTTGCAGACTGCGGCGGTGCTGGGTCATTCGATGGGCGGCAAAGCGGCGATGCAACTTGCGTTGTCATACCCAACGCGGGTTAGCAAGCTGGTACTGGCAGATATTTCGCCGGTGGTCAGTCAGGCCCGTCACTTGGGCATCCTCGATGCATTAAATAGTATCGACTTGACAACACTTACCGATCGCAAAGATGCCGACCGCCAGTTGCAACAAGGCATCAGCGATGCCGGCACCCGCGCTTTCCTGCTCAAAAGCCTGCAGAAAACCGACCAGGGCTTTCAGTGGCGTTTTAATCTGGCTGCGCTTACCGCGCAATATCCGCAGGTGTTAGCTGCGCCACAAGCCACGGGCTCGTACGACGGCCCGGTGCTGTTTATCAAGGGCGGTAATTCAGATTATTTGTTGGCAGAGCATCAGTCCCAAATCCAACAACTGTTTCCAAAGGCCCGCGCTAAAGTGATTGAAGGCACTGGTCATTGGCTACATGCAGAAAAACCAGCGGCTTTTGCCAAAATTACTGCAGACTTTTTATTGAGTTGACGCAATTTTTTCTGTTGCGCTTTGTGCTATATTGCGCGGGTTTTTTTTGCAGGTCTCCGTCATGTTAAATCAGTACATGGAACAAATTGAAACCTTTGGCACCTGGTTTGCGCTCGCTGCATTGTTTTTCCTGATTGGGATGGCAATTCAGGATGTGCTGAAAAAAGGTGATGTGCCGAAATTCGGCAGGATTTTTGTCTGGCTGGTATTGTTTCTTGGATGCTTTGGTTTTATTGCTAAAGGAATTATTCAGGTTATTTACGAGTCACAGGGCATGGGCTGATGGCAAAAATTTCCAGCGACAGAACAACAATTGACCTGTTCGCCCATGAGAAGCGTCCGGGTCGACCGAAAACCAATCCTCTGCCGCGTGAAGAACAGCTGAAACTGAATAAGCGCAATCAGGTGCGGCGAGATCGCAGTAAAGGGTTAAAACGCATTGAGTCGAAGATACCGGAAGATTTGTATCAAAAGCTGGATGCAAGAGCACAGGCACTGCAGACCACCCGCAGTGCGTTGATCGAACAACTGTTAACGCAGGCTTTAGCAAAGCCGTTGATAACAAAGTAAGAAGGCTGAATTATGGCTACTGTTGGTATTTTCTTTGGCAGCGACACCGGTAACACTGAACATGTCGCAAAACAAATCCAGAAAGAACTGGGTAAAAATCTGGTTGATGTTCACGATATTGCCAAGAGCTCAAAAGAAGACATCGCCGCTTTTGACCTGCTGCTGTTCGGGATCCCGACCTGGTACTATGGCGAAGCACAATGTGACTGGGATGACTTTTTCCCTGAACTGGAAAACATTGATTTTAATAACAAATTAGTCGCGATTTTTGGTTGTGGCGATCAGGAAGATTACGCAGAGTATTTCCTGGATGCGATGGGCACCTTGCGCGATATCATTGAGCCAAAAGGCGCAATTATCGTCGGTCACTGGCCAACCAAAGGCTACAATTTCGTCGCGTCGAAAGCTCTGGTAGACAACGACCATTTTGTTGGTTTGGGCATCGACGAAGACCGTCAGCCAGAACTGAGCGAAACGCGTATCAAGCAATGGTGTAAACAGATTTATGATGAGCTGAGCCTGAAAGATCTCGAAGGTCTCTAAGTAGCAATTCGGTTCAATGAAAAAGCCACCGTCAGGTGGCTTTGTTGTTTTTGCAGATCAGTTCGCGTTAACGTACCTGAGCTAAATCAAACAACGGATTTTGAATCAGTCCCAGCACATTGCCAAAAGGATCGCCCAAACTCGCGACCCGGATACCGTCACCAACATCAGTTACCGGAGCAACGACGTCGGCACCGAGCGCCCTGATGCGTTCGAGCTCCGCATCAATATCCTCAGTGCCCCAATACACAGTCTGGCCATCGCGGCTCGGTTGCCCATCCGGGACCAACCCAAGCTCAAAGCCACCGATGGCAAAGCCAACATAAAATGGCTGATTAAAATAAGGTTCGGTCTGAAATACCTGTTGATACCATGCAGTGGCAGCCGCCAAATCAGCGACCGGATAAATGACAGTACGAAGTCCCAGCATGATTCCCCTACCTTTAGCTTTCTCTGTGTTGCGGTTTCTTTCGAATATACACAGTACGGTTGACTTCGCAAACCACCTCACCGGCTTTGTTTTTTACCAGCACCAGAAACTGCGGGAAATACTTCTGCCCTTCGTCCGTGGCAGCTTTAATCTCGGCAATGGTCGCGTCATGCAACCAGAACTCCGCAGTCAGGGTGCCTCGACCCGGCCGGATAAAATCGATATCAGCCTTTTTATCCCAAACCATGTAGGTTTTGCCCATAGCCCCCATCAGCAACAAAGGGTATATCGGATCGGTCATCGCAAACATCGAACCGCCAAACTGGCTGCTATTGATATTACGACGCCAGGGCCTGTCACTTAATTCGACTTTAGCGTAACGATAATCACTTGAAAGCACGGCGACTTTGATACCGTTAAACCAGAATGGTGGCCAGAAATTCAGTAAATGCCGCATGACACCGGGTTTAAACGCCCATTTCATTGGTTGCTCCTCAACTGGTCTGTCCTGTGATTATGCCGCTTTTCACAGCGCCTGACCAGCGATCCGGTCAACAAGCCAATTTTCGCTTTTCCTCAACCGATTAATAGTCTTATAATCCGGTAACCATATTATTTAGTGATGCCCCCATGCCCGATCATAACAGCGAGCTGCGTAAAGCAGGTTTAAAAGTCACACTGCCCCGCGTAAAAATCCTGGAGATCCTGCAGGACCCGGCACATCAGCACATCAGTGCTGAAGACGTGTACAAAATCCTGCTGGAAATTGGCGAAGACATCGGTCTGGCTACTGTCTACCGGGTGCTCAACCAATTCGATGACGCCGGCATTGTCACCCGTCATCATTTTGAAGGTGGCAAATCGGTGTTTGAGTTGAGCCGGATTGATCACCACGATCATCTGGTCTGCCTGAACTGCGGTAAAGTGATTGAATTCGAAGATGATGAAATCGAGCGTAAACAGCTGGAAATTTCGGAAAAAAATGGCATCAAACTGACCCACCACAGCCTGTATCTGTATGGCGAGTGCGTCGATAAAGTCAGCTGCGAACAGTTTAAAGACAGCCAGCATAAATAAGCTGTAGTGTCACAGTAAAAAAGCCGCTGAACAGCGGCTTTTTTATTACGACTCAAATTCTTCTTTTAGTGTTGCACATCCAGCAACACACATTGTTGTTGCCGGCAGGCCGGTACGGGTGCCGGTAACTGCTGGCAAGTGCTGCGTAAGCCCAGCCGTTGTTGCTGATCCTGCCGCGTTTTGGTGTAACGATCGTTAGTGATGGTCAACATTCTCTGATCAGTCTGCTGTGTCGAGTACAGCAGAAACTGCTCAGGTCCGCCACAGGGTCGCGAGCCGATCCCGATCACCTGACATTGTTGGTCCGTATTGCAACTTTTATCCGCCGTTAATTTTTGCATGCGTTGATACAACTGGCGGCCGTCGACCTGCATTTGTGCCAGCGGCCCATCAAGTTCTGTCAGTAAATTTTGATTCTTTGGTGGTGTCTGCGCACAACCAGCAAGCCAAACCAGTGAAACCAGCGAACATGTACGTAACAATGACATTCAAACTTCCCTGAGCAAGCGCACTGCCGCAAATTGTTAAAATGGTGTGAGGCGCTTAGATTAACAAGCCGGTATTTGCAGTCAAGAAAACTTGCACAAACACTTGTACAAAAATTGTCAGCGAGTATGACAGACAACACCTTGTTCAACACAATGCCGCATTGACTAGCGGCAAGCTCTAGGCACCACGAGCCTGCATTGTTGCTTTTCGCAGCACTCAAAGCGTTTATCAGGCAGGATGCCAACAGCTTGGCATCCTGAAATCCCTGATTCAGGGTACCGTACATCCTGTACGTCGCCACTAATTGCTCCTGCATTTGCGGCGTACCGTACATCCTGTACATAAAAAAAAAAGGTCGCCTAAGCGACCCCTTTCTGTACGCGTCAGATCAAAGCTTGGCTTCAAGCTCTGGCAGAATAGCGAATAAATCGCCAACCAGACCGTAATCCGCCACCTGAAAAATCGGCGCTTCCGGGTCTTTGTTAATCGCCACAATCACTTTAGAATCTTTCATACCGGCTAAATGTTGAATGGCGCCCGAAATACCAACCGCAATATACAGATCTGGCGCGACAATTTTACCAGTCTGACCGACCTGCATATCATTCGGCACAAAACCGGCATCAACTGCCGCCCGGCTGGCACCAATGGCAGCGTTCAGCTTGTCCGCAATACCTTCGAGTAACTTGAAGTTATCGCCGTTTTGCATACCACGGCCACCGGAAATGATCACTGAAGCTGCCGTCAGTTCAGGACGCTCAGATTTAGTCAGTTGTTCGTCAACGAAAACAGATAATCCTGCAACAGCTGCCGGTGCAATAGTTTCAATCGCGGCTGCACCACCATTTGCAGTAGCAGCGAAGGCAGAACTACGCACCGTGATGACTTTCACTGCATCAGCGCTTTGCACAGTCGCAATGGCGTTACCGGCATAAATAGGACGGACAAAAGTATCAGCGCTTTCTACCGCAATGATGTCAGAGATTTGACCGACATCCAGCATGGCAGCCACGCGTGGCAGGAAATTTTTGCCGTTAGTGGTCGCAGAAGCCAGGATATGGCTGTAACCCGTTGCCACAGATAATACCAACGCAGCCATTTCTTCAGCCAGTTGATGTTGATAGGCAGCTGCATCAGCCACTAATACTTTATTGACGCCTTGCAAAGTCGCAGCTTCAGCAGCCACGCTCTGACAGTTTTGCCCGGCAACCAGCACGTGGATATCGCCACCGATCGCGCGTGCTGCGGTGACAGTCTTCGCTGTATCCGCTTTTAATACAACGTTGTTATGTTCGGCAATGATTAAAATGGCCATCAGATCACCTTCGCTTCATGCTTTAACTTGTCGACCAGTGTGTCGACTGAATCCACTTTGACACCCGCCTGACGAGTCGCCGGCGCTGTGACTTTCAGCACTTTAATCTGGCTGTGCAGTGACACACCGAGCGAATCGGCTGCGATCACATCTAAAGGTTTTTTCTTGGCTTTCATAATGTTTGGCAGCGACGCATAACGCGGTTCGTTTAAACGCAAATCCGTCGAAACGACGGCAGGTAAATTCAGCGCCACCGTTTGCAGGCCACCATCGATTTCGCGGGTGACGTTCACTTTACCATCAGCCACTACTACTTTTGAGGCGAAAGTGCCCTGACCCATGCCGGTTAAAGCCGCCAGCATTTGTGCTGTCTGATTATTATCAGAATCAATAGCTTGTTTACCCAGGATCACCAGCTGTGGTTGCTCATTCGCCACCACTTTGGCCAGCAGTTTAGCCACTTGCAGCGATTCAAGGCTTTGCTCGGTTTCCAGTAAAATGGCGCGGTCAGCACCCAAAGCCAGGGCCGTTCGCAGTTGCTCCTGCGCCAGGCCAGGACCAATCGACACCACCACCACTTCGGTGGCAACACCAGCTTCTTTTAGCCGTACCGCTTCTTCTACTGCGATTTCACAGAAAGGGTTCAGCGCCATTTTTACATTGGCCAGGTCAACGCCGCTCTGGTCGGCTTTCACCCGCACTTTTACGTTGTAATCAATCACCCGTTTGACCGGCACCAGAATTTTCATCAATGCACACCCCTGCTGTTTTCGGGTCAAGTTTACGTAAAGGTAAACTTCAGACCATTTCAATGCCGGACAATCTAACCAGTGTTGACGTTAACGTCAACCTGAAATACCCTTGCCGGCAACGCTTTTAAAAAAACCAGACAAGAATAGCAGTTAACAGTGCAGAAACTGTTGATGCAGCGCAAATCACAGCAGCGAGGTGGCAAATGGAACGGGAATCGATGGAGTTTGATGTAGTCATAGTCGGTGCCGGTCCGGCGGGCTTGTCAGCGGCGATAAAATTGATGCAACAGGCAAAGGCCGCAGGCTCTGAACTGACTGTCTGTGTCGTGGAAAAAGGCTCTGAAGTCGGCGCACATATCTTATCCGGCGCAGTATTTGAAACGCGGGCATTAAATGAATTGATCCCGGACTGGCAGGAAAAGGCCGCGCCATTGACCACAGCGGTCAGTCATGACGATATTTATTTA
>CAMLRA010000181.1 GCA_946482325.1 uncultured Chromatiaceae bacterium
GAAGAAGTCACATACAAAATCGTTGGTGATGACGAAGCAGATATTAAAAACAATCTGATTTCGGTGAATTCGCCAATTGCCCGTGGTCTGATTGGCAAAAGTCAGGACGATGTGGTGAATATCACTACGCCTGCTGGTGTGGTGGAGTTTGAAATCACTGACGTGCAATACGTCTGAATAAGACTTTAGTCTTAAAATGACATGAAAAAGCGGCTTCGGCCGCTTTTGTTGTTTCTATCAGATCTGACTGTGGTTTAATAACATCAGTCAGATGCTACAACTACTGATGTCAATCGGAGCCTCAGATGAGAAGTAATCATCCCGCGTTTGAATTGTTACTGGAAGATCAGACTCTGTGGGTGCGGGCCCTTGGTGTGTGGACTCTTCGCGATGTTGATGATTATGTCCGCGCATTTCGCGAGCTGGTGGCACCGATCATTGGTAAGCCATGGGCACTGGTGTTGGATGTCCGGCAGTGGCAGGCAAGCCCGGCTGAAATTTTTGCCGCCGCGCTGGATAACAGCGAGTGGTGTCTGGCGCATCAACTGGCCCACGTGATTGCGCTGGTGCCAGCTGATCATCTGGTTGGTTGGCAGTTTGTTAAAGCAACCTCGGTAGACGTCCCGGGTCCGTTGGTCCGTCAGCGCGCGGGGAATGATGAAGAGGCCCGGCAGAATTTGCTGGTTGCCGGTTTTATTCAGCCAGCCAAGCCAGCAGCGATTTCAAAGACATAAAAAAACCGCCTGGAGCGGTTTTTAACAACGCATAGCGTTGGCCTTCAAAGGTGAGCACCACGGATGGTAGCGAATAAAAAAACGCCTGGAGCGGTTTTTAACAACGCAAAGCGTTGGCCTTCAAAGGTGAGCACCACGGATGGTAGCGAATAAAAAAACCGCCTGGAGCGGTTTTTTAAATTTCCTGTACTCAAACAACAGAGTCATCTGCTGTTTGTGCTGACGAAATCAGCTACGTGGCAGTTGCAGCTTTTTGTCTTTTGCAGCACGGTACAGCACCAGAATGTGGCCAATCACCTGCACTTTTTCAGCTTTGGCTTCACGTACAATGGCGTCCATGACAGCCAGTTTCTCTTCGCGGTCAATACTCGGCACTTTGACCTTAATCAGTTCGTGGTGCTCCAGAGCCAGATCAACTTCGGCCATCACGCCTTCAGTCAGACCATTGCCACCGAGCAGGATCACCGGCTTTAATTCGTGGGCTTTGGCTTTTAAAAATTGTTTTTGCTTGTTTGTAAGACTCATAAAATAGATTTTTCCGTGTGGAAAGCTTGAAATAGCGTCATTGTACCGCCATCTTGCAGGGAAGACCAATTAAGAGTGTTTCCATGACAAAGAAAAAGCGCTCGGCCAGTTCCAGCCGCTGGCTGCAGGAACATGTGTCCGACCCTTTTGTGCACAAGGCACAAAAATTAGGCTTGCGCTCCCGTGCTTCTTTTAAGCTCGAAGAGATCCAGCAAAAAGATAAATTGATCAAACCTGGCATGACAGTCGTAGATTTGGGCTCAGCCCCCGGCAGTTGGTCGCAGTTGGCGGCAGAACTGGTGGGGCAGGACGGCATGGTCATCGCATGCGATATTTTACCGATGGACCCGCTTGCCGGTGTGGCGTTTTTACAGGGCGATTTTCGCGAAGACGCTGTGCTGGAAGCCTTATTGACCCGCATAGACGGTCGCAATGTCGATGTTGTGTTATCCGACATGGCGCCGAATATGAGTGGCAATGCTACAGTCGACCAGAGCAGAAGTATGTATCTGGTCGAACTGGCGCTGGATATGTGTAACAAAGTACTGAAGAAAAACGGTAGTTTTGTCGTCAAAGTGTTCCATGGCGAGGGCTTCGAAACCTTTGTCCAGCAGGTTCGGGACGTATTTACCAATGTACGGATCCGCAAACCCGATTCGTCCCGCGCCCGTTCCAGCGAGACATATATCGTGGCGACTGGTTTCAAACTCTAGTAAAGTAGCAACAGAAGCAATTCTGGTAACAAGAGGTTATTTCCTTGAGCGACATGGCAAAGAATCTGATGGTATGGCTGGTGATAGCAGTCGTATTGATGACGATGTTCAACAGCTTCAGTCCGGCCGACCGGTCTGATCGCAGCACCAGTTACACCCAGTTCATCAATGATGTGAACCAGGGGCAAATCCGCGAAGTTCAGGTGGACCGCGGCGGCGTGGTGCGGGCAGTCCGTAAAGACGGCCAGCGAATCGAAACAACAATCCCTGGCGGTTATGATGAAAAACTGCTGGACGATCTGATCAAAAACAACGTGGATTCAACTGGTGTGAAACCGGAAGAAACCAGTTTGTTAGGTCAGATTTTTATTTCCTGGTTCCCAATGCTGCTGTTGATTGGTGTGTGGATTTTCTTCATGCGCCAGATGCAGGGCGGTGGTGGCAAAGGCGCGATGTCTTTTGGTAAGAGCCGTGCCCGCCTGATGGGTGAAGACCAGATTAAGACGACCTTTGCGGACGTTGCCGGTTGTGATGAAGCCAAAGAAGAAGTGACGGAACTGGTTGATTATCTGAAAGACCCGTCACGTTTCCAGAAACTCGGCGGCCGTATCCCGAAAGGCGTACTGATGGTAGGTCCACCGGGCACAGGTAAAACATTGCTTGCAAAAGCAATTGCTGGCGAAGCCAAAGTACCGTTTTTCACCATTTCCGGTTCTGATTTTGTCGAGATGTTTGTTGGTGTCGGTGCCAGCCGTGTGCGTGATATGTTCGAGCAGGCCAAAAAGGCTGCTCCATGTATCATCTTCATCGACGAGATTGATGCGGTTGGTCGTCAGCGTGGTGCAGGTCTTGGCGGTGGTCATGACGAACGCGAGCAAACGTTGAACCAAATGCTGGTGGAAATGGATGGTTTCGATGGCAACGAAGGTATTATTGTTATCGCAGCCACCAACAGACCAGACGTGCTGGACCCGGCATTATTGCGTCCGGGCCGTTTTGACCGTCAGGTCGTGGTGGGTTTACCGGATGTCCGTGGCCGTGAACAAATTCTGAAAGTGCATATGCGCAAAGTCCCATTGGGCGATGGTGTAGATGCATCATTAATCGCTCGCGGTACGCCCGGTTTCTCTGGCGCTGATTTGGCGAACCTTGTCAACGAAGCAGCGTTGTTTGCAGCTCGTAATGGTCGCCGCGTGGTGTCGATGGATGAGTTTGAAAAAGCCAAAGACAAAATTCTGATGGGCACAGAGCGCCGCTCTATGGTCATGACAGAGAAAGAAAAAGAAATGACGGCGTACCATGAAGCCGGCCATGCTATCGTCGGTCGTCTGGTACCGGAACATGACCCGGTATACAAAGTGAGTATTATTCCACGCGGCCGTGCGCTGGGTGTAACCATGTATTTGCCGGAGCAGGACCGCCACAGCCATTCCAAACGTTTCCTGGAAAGTATGATCAGTTCTTTGTTTGGTGGCCGGATTGCAGAGGAACTGATTTATGGTTCTGAAGCAGTCAGCACCGGTGCCTCCAATGACATCGAACGCGCAACTAATCTGGCGCGTAAGATGGTCACACAGTGGGGTTTCTCAGAAAAGCTGGGGCCATTGCTGTATGCCGAAGAAGAAGGCGAAGTGTTCCTTGGTCGTTCTGTTACCAAAAACAAGCACATGTCGGAAGATACTGTAAAGCTGATTGACCAGGAGATCCGCGAGTTTATCGACCGCAATTATGTGCGGGCGAAACAGCTGATTGAAGAGAACATGGATATATTGCATGCGATGAAAGATTGTCTGATGCAATATGAGACCATCGATGCAAAACAAATTGATGATTTGATGGCCCGGCGAGAAGTTCGTCCACCAGAACATTGGGAGCCGAAGGATAAAAAGCCTGAAGCACCAGGTTCAGGTGGCACAGCTGCGACATCTTCAGCAACCGCTGACGTAACCCCCAGCGAAAGCCACAGTAGTTAATTCTGGTTTATCAATTAAAACCCCGGCTCGCCGGGGTTTTCTGTTTGGAGTCCTGATGGAATTGTTATTACCCCGCCAGCGTCGGTTGGACTTGCGCCAGACCAGGCTGATGGCGATTTTAAATGTCACCCCTGATTCGTTTTCCGATGGCGGCCGCTTTACCGGTGAACAAGCTTGTTTAACGCGGGTCAGCGAATTGGTTGCCGCTGGCGCCGAAATCATTGATATTGGCGGAGAGTCGACCCGCCCGGGAGCTGCTGACGTGACGTTGGACGACGAGTTACAGCGGGTGATCCCGGTACTGAGTACAATCCGGCGCAAATTTCCCGACCTGGTGATTTCGGTCGATACCAGCAAAGCCGAAGTGATGCGGCAGGCGGCGCTTGCCGGCGCTGATGTTCTCAACGATGTGCGCGCTTTGCAGGAAGACGGTGCGCTCGACGTGGCGGTAGCCAGCCAATTGCCGGTTTGTCTGATGCACATGCAAGGGCAGCCGCGGTCGATGCAGCATCAGCCGGTTTATCAGGATGTTGTCAGTGAAGTCCTGCAATGGTTAATCACGCGTGCTCAGCAATGTCAGCAAGCTGGCATCCCGGCGTCGCAAATTATCCTGGACCCGGGTTTTGGTTTTGGTAAAAGCCTGAGTCACAATTATCAGTTGCTGGCAGCGATGCCTGAATTTGTACGTAGCGGCTATGCAGTCCTGGCCGGAATGTCACGTAAGTCTATGATCGGTCAGTTACTTCAGCGAGACGTTTCAGAACGTTTGGCAGGCAGTATTGCCTGTGCCACAATAGCCGCCATGCAAGGGGCACAGATTGTTCGTGTCCATGATGTCAAAGAAACGGCAGATGCTTTAGCTATTGTTGCCGCGACCAAATCTGGAGTAATTCAATGAGCAGGAAGTTTTTTGGAACTGATGGTGTACGTGGCCGGGTTGGCGAGTTTCCAATCACACCGGAATTTGCAATGAAATTAGGCTGGGCTGCCGGCCGGGTATTGTCGCAGCGCGGCACACGTAAAGTATTGATTGGCAAAGACACCCGTATTTCCGGTTATTTGCTGGAGACAGCGTTAGAAGCCGGTTTAATTTCTGCGGGTATTGATGTCCGGTTATTAGGCCCGATGCCAACACCGGCAGTGTCATATCTGACCCACACTTTCCGCGCTGAAGCCGGTATTGTGATTAGTGCGTCGCACAACCCATATTACGATAACGGCATTAAGTTCTTCTCTGGTGACGGCAGTAAACTGGCCGACGACATTGAACTTGCCATCGAAGCCGAGCTGGAACAACCAATGGTGTGTGAACCGTCTGAAAAGCTCGGTAAAGCGCAGCGTATCGACGATGCTTCAGGTCGTTATATCGAATTTTGTAAAAGCCACCTGCCAAATCATATGTCATTGAGCGGCTATAAAATTGTGCTGGATTGCGCCAATGGCGCGACGTACCACATCGCACCGAACGTCTTCCGTGAATTAGGTGCAGAAGTGCACACTATCGCTTGTACACCGAATGGTTTGAATATTAATGAAAAGTGTGGTGCAACGCACACTGACGATCTACAAAAAGCCGTGGTGGAACTGGGCGCTGACCTCGGCATTGCGTATGACGGCGATGGTGACCGGGTGATGATGGTGGATCATTTAGGCCGCCAAATTGATGGCGACGAAATTATTTATATGATCGCCCGCTCTGCCAAACAACGCGGTCGGCTGACCGGTGGTGTGGTAGGGACTTTGATGAGCAATATGGGCCTGGAGTTAGCACTGGCTGAGCTTGGCATTCCGTTTGCCCGCAGTAAAGTCGGTGACCGGTATGTCATGGAATTGCTGCAGGAAAAAGGCTGGCGTATCGGAGGTGAAAACTCTGGCCATGTCATCAACCTGGACCATACCGGCACCGGTGATGGCATAGTCGCATCATTGCAGGTCCTGGCTGCAATGATGGATACCAGCCTGAGTCTGGCCGAATTGAGTCATGGAATGACCAAATTGCCACAGGTGCTGGTCAATGTGAAGTTTGAAAAAGGTTCGGCACCGCTGGATAACATGCACGTCAAAGAAGTAATCGCTCAGGTTGAAGCCGAATTACACGGACAGGGGCGGGTGCTCATCCGTAAATCTGGCACTGAGCCTCTTATTCGTGTAATGGTAGAAGGAAGAGAACAGACTCAGGTACAGGAATATGCGGAGCGAATTGCGGCAGCAGTAAAACTGGCCAGTTAATGGCGGAGCGGTTTCAGCGCAATTTTATCTGTGCTGATGCGCTGATAAAATGAGCCGGAAAGAATCTCTGCACAGGTTTTTTTCGGCTTTTGCTTGTCTGCAGGGGCGATGTTCGTTAAGATCGCGCCGGCTGAAACAGGGGAGTCCGCATGACAGTCCGTCGTCCGTTAATAGCTGCAAACTGGAAAATGAATGGCGACCGTGAGCTGGTCAAGACTATGGCTGCCACGCTGCAAGGTATCAACAGCTCTCATGAAATTCTGATCTGTCCACCTGTAATCTTTCTGTCTGACTTTCCGAAATCGTCGCAATATCGACTGGGTGCTCAAAATGTCAGCAGTGAGAAGTCGGGTGCCTTCACAGGTGAAATAAGTGCTGATATGATTCGCGCCGCCGGAGCCGAGTATGTGATTCTCGGGCATAGCGAAAGACGCAGTCTATTTGCTGAAACTGACGCAACTGTGTTGCACAAAGCACAGCAGGCTTTGAGGGTTGGGATTACGCCAATTATTTGTTTTGGCGAGACTTTATCCGAAAGGCAGCAAGAAAAAACCATGTGGGTTCTTGCACAGCATTTAGATGCAGTGTATGCTGCGCACCCTGATTTGCTGGCTGATACTGTGATTGCTTATGAACCCATCTGGGCCATCGGCAGCGGCTTGACAGCAACGCCTGAACAAGCCCAGCAAGTGCATGCGTTCATCAGGCAACACCTGGCACGCATCAATCCTGATGCTGCTGAGAAGGTCAGAATTTTATATGGTGGCAGTGTCAATGCCGACAACTGGCCGACACTGTTTAGCCAACCAGACATCGATGGTGCACTGGTCGGCGGAGCAAGTTTAAAACCAGCAGAGTTTGCTGCAATTTGCCGGATGGCAAAGGAATAAAGATGTACGAAATTATCATCGTCTTATACGCAATTGTCGCGCTGGCAATTATCGGTCTGGTGCTTATCCAGCACGGCAAAGGCGCAGATATGGGTGCGTCATTCGGCGCGGGTGCTTCGGCAACAATTTTCGGTTCAGCTGGTCGCGGAAATTTCCTGACCCGTTCAACCACAGTCTTAGCGGTTTTATTTTTTGTGTTGAGCCTGATTTTAGGTAACTACAACACTACTCATATTCAGAAGAAATCTGAATTTGAAAACATCACGGCGCCAGCAGCTGCAGAAACTGCACCTGTAAAGCCTGAAGAGAAAAAAGAAGCTGCTAAAGATATCCCGGTCGGTAACTAATCCCCGGAATACCCTCTGAATAATGCCGAGATGGTGAAATTGGTATACACGCTACCTTGAGGTGGTAGTGCCCTAGGCGTGCGGGTTCGAGTCCCGCTCTCGGCACCAATTCTTGTCATTGCCGTTGCTCAAATATGGTGATGATGCAGTGAAACTCAGCCAGACACTGCAAAACAATATGTTGCGATACAGTGGTCTCCACTATATAATGCACGCCAGTTACGGACGCGGGATGGAGCAGCCTGGTAGCTCGTCGGGCTCATAACCCGAAGGTC
>CAMLRA010000182.1 GCA_946482325.1 uncultured Chromatiaceae bacterium
AGCGGCGGACTGTTAATCCGTAGGTCGTTGGTTCGAGTCCAACCTGGGGAGCCACCTCAAGAATATCACCTTGTGTTTCAGCGTTCCCTAGTAGCTCAGCCGGTTAGAGCGGCGGACTGTTAATCCGTAGGTCGTTGGTTCGAGTCCAACCTGGGGAGCCACACGCTGACACTCATACGCTAAGTCGCCGCAGGCGCACCCTCCCGTTCCCTAGTAGCTCAGCCGGTTAGAGCGGCGGACTGTTAATCCGTAGGTCGTTGGTTCGAGTCCAACCTGGGGAGCCACTATTTTCGTCTTACTGCTTAGCCACCACTGTGCCATTCTCTGCGTCACCATTTATTTTCCGGCAATTTTTTGTTTTAATTAGGGTTATACGTAGAGCGTGTTGATGCAAAAATAAACGCCAAACATCAACACGCTCTAGCAACACGCCTCGACTACTGGTCTAATGGCGGACTCAACGAAATAAGAATAATTAATGATGAAAAATCTCCGGGTTTTATGGCTGGTCCAGTTCGTCTGTGCTCTATTGTTGCTGGTGGTATTACTGAGCAGCCTGCTGCAAAACACCGCGCGTTCCATTGCGCAAGTCAATGCACTGCATCAACAAGTGATTAAACAGCTGCTGAGCCAATTTTCCGGTGAAGACTATCAAGCGTTGGTGCAACAAATCCGCAGCAGCCTGAATCCGCAACAACTGCAACTGAAAACTGCCGCCGGTAAAATTGTGCATGAACATAATACCGCCACAGTACTGCATTCCAGCGCAGAACAATTACAGGCAACTTTTGGTTATCAACGCGACAACGCCCCAATCAGCTCGGCCGACAATCAACTGAGTATTGTGTTTAAAGCCAACCTGGATGAGCAGGACAACCACTTTGTCACTCAGTTCTGGTTGACGCTGCTGTTACCGCTGTTTTTAGTGATCCTGCCGCTTTGTCTCGTACCGGTCCGGCAAAAATCCGAACAAAAACAAATGTCACGTCAAATCGCCGGCGCACTGGACCAAATTGTCAACACCGACAGCAAAACGCAACCTGATATTCAGCTGCCAGATACCTTTGAACAAACGCGACTGACGTTATTAAAAGTGGCCGATTTCCACCAAAAACGTCAGGCAGAATTATTAAAATCTGCGCAGCAGCTGACCGAAGATGCAGCGAAAGACACAGTGACCGGCCTGCCGAACCGCAACCGTTTTGTGCAGTTTTACGAAGAAACGCTGCGCGATACTAAACACGTTGATTTCGGTATTTTTGCCATCACCCGCTGTACTGAACTGCAAAACATTAATCAGAGCCGCGGCTACCATGAAGGTGATAAATACGTGATTGCCGTCAGTGAGCTTATTCAGCGCGCTGTAGCCGGCTATCGCGACTTTAAAGTGTTCCGGCTGAATAGTTCAGACTTCGGCATCATCCTGCCGCGTATTACTGCAAAAGAAGCGGAGAACTTTGGTGCTCAACTGCAAAGCCGGCTCAGTGAGTATCAAAAGCTGGCCGAATTGGACTCTGTTGCCTACACCGGCATGGTCAACTACGCCACTGGTAAAGTGTTAGGTGAACTGTTGGCCATCGCTGATACTGCGATTAGTCTGGCACAGACCCGGCAAAGTAACGGCTGGCATCTGGTCAAAGACGACGGCTCCGCTGAACAAAATGCGCTTGGTTTTGGTAACCAGAATTGGCGTCATGTCATTGATGATGTGCTGGAAAATAACAAAATCAACCTGCTGGTGCAGCTCATTCAACCGGCGTCCCGCTCGGCAAAAACTTATTCTGAAGTGCTGGTACGGTTTTACAGCGAAGAAGACCAGCTGTTACCTACAGCGTCTTTCCTCGCGATGGCCGAAAAACTCGACAAAATTATCGAAGTCGACCGGCTGATTGTTGAGACCGCGTTGAGCACGATCAAAAACAAAAACCTGCAGGACCAGTATTTTGGTTTGAATCTGTCATCGCGCTGTATCCACGACGACCACTTCCTGATTTGGCTGGAACGCCGCCTGCTGAAGGACGCCACTATTGCCAGCCGGCTGGTGTTTGAAGTCAGCGAATATGGCATGCAACAGAATCTGAAAACCAGTAAACGTTTTATCGATATGCTGCACCGTAATGGTGCCCGTCTGACAGTGGAAAAATTTGGTACCGGTATGACGTCGTTTAAGTTTTTCCGCGACATCAAACCGGACTTTATTAAGATGGACGGCAGCTATACCCGGCATATTGACGATGACAAAAACAATCAGTATTTCATCCGCTTAATGGTGGATCTGGCACATCGCATCGGCGTCGGTGTGTTTGCCGAAAGCGTGGAAACGCAAGAAGAGAAACAAATGCTGGAGTCGCTGTTTATCGACGGTACTCAGGGTTATTACATCGGAAAACCGCAACCGATTTAACGCTGCAATAGCCACAATACAGTTACGGTTGTTTGCGTCGCCACAACCGAGCATAATAGCGCCCCCTGACGCTCAGGGCGTTGCCAGAGCCTGTCTGCCCCAGGCGCTGGCGGCTTAAAAACTGCAATCACTGCGCAGTGAGACCACATCATGACTGAATTTTTCTTACTTCTGATCAGCACCATCCTGGTGAACAACTTTGTGTTAGTGAAATTCCTCGGCCTCTGCCCTTTTATGGGCGTCTCCAACAAACTCGATTCCGCACTGGGCATGTGTCTGGCCACTACTTTTGTGCTGACACTAGCCTCCCTCTGCAGCTATCTGGTCGACCGTTATATTCTGCTGCCGCTGGATTTGGCGTATTTACGTACCCTGACTTTTATTCTGGTGATTGCTGTCGTCGTGCAATTTACTGAAATGGTGGTACACAAAACCAGTCCGGCGCTGTATCGCGTATTAGGGATTTTTCTGCCGCTAATCACCACGAACTGCGCTGTGCTTGGCGTGGCTTTATTAAACGTCAATGCCAAACATGGTTTGTTCCAATCCGTCGTGTACGGTTTTGGCGCTGCGGTTGGCTTTAGTCTGGTGCTGGTGCTATTCGCCGCGATGCGTGAGCGCCTGGCGGCTGCTGATGTGCCGGTGCCGTTTCGCGGTGCTGCTATTGGTCTGGTGACAGCAGGCCTGATGTCTTTAGCTTTTATGGGCTTTACCGGCCTGGTGAAATCCTGATATGTCCATGCTCACTGCCCTGCTGGCGCTTGGCGCGCTGGCTTTAGTTTTCGGTGCCATTTTAGGTTATGCCGCGTTGCGCTTTAAAGTCGAGGCTGACCCGCTGGTCGACCAGATTGACGATATCCTGCCGCAAACCCAATGTGGTCAATGTGGTTACCCGGGCTGCCGGCCTTATGCCGAAGCCATAGCCAATGGCGATGCAATTAATAAATGCCCGCCCGGTGGTGATGCCGCCATCAAAAAACTAGCCGATTTATTGGGTGTCAGCGCACCGGCACTCGACAGTGCACAAACCCCGGCAGTTAAAAGGGTCGCTTTTATCCGCGAAGACGACTGTATCGGCTGCACTAAATGCATTCAGGCCTGCCCGGTCGACGCCATCGTCGGCGCTTCCAAACAAATGCACACGGTGATTAGTAACGAATGTACCGGCTGCGATTTATGTGTCGAGCCTTGCCCGGTCAATTGTATTGATATGGTGCCGATTGCGGTCACGACCGAACGCTGGAAATGGGATTTGCAGGCGATTCCGGTCACTATTGTGGAGAGCAATTAGGTGCCTTCATTGTTTCAACAAATTAAATCCGGTCAGTTGTGGGATTTTCACGGCGGCATCCATCCGCCGGCACGGAAAAAACTGACCAGTCAGGTGGCCATCGGTCAGATTTCATTACCAGAACGTTTGTATATCCCGCTGCGCCAGCATATTGGTGTAGCCGGCAAACTGCTGGTCAAAGCCGGTGATGTTGTACTCAAAGGTCAGGCGTTAACCGCCGCTGATAATGCGATGGCTATCCCGGTCCATGCGCCGACTTCCGGCAAAGTGCTGGCGATTGAGGCGTATCCTTCTGCGCACCCATCCGCTTTGCCAGAACCCACATTATTGTTAGAGCCGGATGGCCTGGAGCAATGGCGCCCCCGCCATGCGCTGGATTATCTGCATACCGAACGCCCTCATCTGCTGGCGCGTATCCAACAGGCCGGTATTGCCGGCATGGGGGGTGCAGGTTTCCCGACCCATATCAAATCTGGCGCCAGCACTGGAGTGGATTACCTCATTATCAACGCCGTTGAATGTGAGCCTTATATCACTGCAGACGATGTGCTGATGCAGCATGAGGCCAGCACTATCGTCCGCGGTATCGACATTCTGTGTAAGCTGCTCAACCCCAAAGCAGTCCTCATCGGCATTGAAGATGACAAACCTCTGGCCATCGCAGCAATGCAACAAGCCTGTGCCGGTAAAGCGGATTACCTGGTGCGCGTGGTGCCGGCTAAATACCCGTCCGGTGGTGAAAAACAGCTGATTAAACTGCTGACCAGTAAAGAAGTGCCCAACGGCCGGCGGCCGCTGGATATCGGCATCGTGATGCAAAACGTCGGTACTGTATTTGCCATCGCTCAGGCCGTGGAAGAAGATATTCCGCTGATTTCCCGGATTGTCACTGTGGTTGGCCAGACTTTACAACACAGCCAGAATATCCGTGCATTGATCGGCACACCAGTCGGCGCTTTGCTCGACGCCTGCGGTTTTGCGCCGGAGCCGCAGCAGCGGGTGATTATGGGTGGCCCGATGATGGGCTTTACCTTACCAACTTTACAAATTCCGCTGGTAAAAACCACCAACTGTATTATTGCGCCGACGCGGCACGAATTACCGGCACCGGGCGAGGAAATGGACTGCATCCGCTGTGGTGCCTGCGCAGAAGTCTGTCCGGCAGTTTTACTGCCACAGCAGCTGGTGTGGTATGCCAAAGCCAAAGATTATGACCAGCTTAAAGCGCACAATCTGGCCGATTGCATTGAATGTGGCGCCTGTGCTTATGTTTGCCCAAGCGAAATTCCGTTGGTGCAGTATTATCGGGTCGCCAAAGCTGAGATCCGCGAGCTGGCGCGGGAAGAATTAAAAGCCGAACAAGCCAAAGCACGCTTTGAAGCGCGCAAAGAGCGGCTCGAGCGCGACAAACAGCAACGCGCAGAACGCAATCAGGCACTGGCTGCGCAGCGCCAGTCGATGTTAGCCGAGCAACAAAAACAACAAATTTTGGCGGCGCAACAGCGCCAGGAACAACAGCCGCATGAAACGCTGAGCAAAGAACAAATCATTGCCGAGCGCGAGCGGAAAAAAGCCGAAGCCCGCGCATATCAGGCGGCTAAAGCGGAGCAAGCGGAATCTAGCTCAGCGTCTGTCGTAGCAACGACGACCGAAGCAGCTGCCGCAGATCCACGCGCAGCAGCAGTCGCGGCAGCTATTGCCCGGGCTAAAGCGAAAAAACAGGCCGATACAGCAGCGCCAGAACCAGCACCTGCAGAATCAGCGGCAGTCACAGTCCCCGCAGCGCTCCAAGAGGTCGAAGCCGACCCGCGTAAAGCCGCCGTCGCAGCAGCTATCGCCCGCGCCAAAGCAAAAAAACAGGCTGATTCCTCTGCGGCTGAGCCTGCGCCAGCAGAATCATCTCCTGCCGCAGCGCCTGAGGCGCTCCAAGAGGTCGAAGCCGACCCGCGTAAAGCGGCAGTCGCCGCTGCGATTGCCAGAGCTAAAGCGAAAAAGCTGGCTGAACAGACCTCTGTTGTGCCAGAGGCCCCGGCTCCGGCGCAGGCAGAGGCCAATCAGGCTGTAGCAGAACCTGTCACAACTGCGGCAGAGTTAACAGCGGCAACAGCGGAAATCACGGCTGATTCAACACCTGCCGACCCGGCAGCAGCAAAAAAAGCTGCAATAGCAGCCGCTATCGCGCGGGCCAAAGCAAAACAACAATCTAAACCGAACGAGCCGGAGCAGCCGTCATGAGTTTTCGTATTGCCTCTTCCCCGCATCAGCACTCGCTGGCACAAACGCCGGCATTGATGCGCACTGTGGCACTGGCAGCCATCCCCGGTATCGCGGCGCAGGTGTATTTTTTTGGCTATGCCGTACTTATCCAAATTGTGCTGGCGGTGTTGACCGCCTGGGCCAGCGAAGCGGCGATGCTGAAACTGCGCGGTAAACCAGTGTCGGTGCGGCTAAAAGACCACAGCGCGCTGGTGACAGGCCTGTTATTAGCCATCGCTATTCCGGCCGTCGCGCCCTGGTGGATTGTCGTGCTCGGCACCGCTTTTGCGATTGTGGTCGTCAAGCAACTCTATGGTGGCCTGGGTCATAATTTATTTAACCCGGCGATGGCCGCATATGTGTTGTTGCTGATTTCTTACCCGCAACAAATGACCAGCTGGCTGCCCCCAACCCAGCTGCAGCATCATGCTGTGACCGGCGCTGACCCGGTATGCCTGGTGTTCAGCGGTTATAGCTGTCAGGGTTTTTCGGTGGCGCAAATCAAAGCCGATGTCGACGGTAAAACCATGGCAACCGCGCTGGATACACTGCGCAACGATTTAACCAGCGGTAAAACAGTCTCCGAATCGCTGCAGCAACCGGTGTTTGACAGCTACGCCGGTCTTGGCTGGAGCTGGATCAACCTTGGCTTTTTGCTCGGCGGTATATTCCTGTTACAACGCAAAGTGATCCAATGGCGTATTCCGGTGGCATTGCTTGGCGCTTTGACTTTGTTGTCGCTTATAGCCTGGCTCGCCGACAGCGACCGTTTTGCCAGCCCGTTGTTTCACTTGTTTAGTGGCGGCACTATGCTGGCGGCATTTTTTATCGCCACAGATCCGGTATCCGCTTCGACCACCGCCAAAGGCCGGTTGATTTATGGTGCTTTGATCGGCGCGCTGGTGTTTGTGATCCGCAGTTTTGGTGGTTATCCGGACGGCTGGGCTTTTGCCGTGATGCTGGCTAATTTGTCAGTGCCTTTAATTGACGCCTACACCAAACCACGGGCGTACGGCCACAGGCCGGGGATTTGACTTATGTTGAAGTTTGTCAGTAAAAATGCGTTATTGCTGGGTCTTGCTGCTGTCGGCTGTGTGGCGGTGATCGCCGGGGTGAATCAGCTAACGGCTGCGACTATTGCCCAGCAGGCGCAAGCACAAAAACTCAAAGTGCTGAAAGAAGTGTTGCCACAGAATCATCAGGACGATGCTTTGCTGGAGCATTGTCTGGCTGTCAGTGCACCGGAAGCCTTTGGTGTCGCACCAAGCCGGCTCTATCGCACTATGGTCGATACTCAGCAGGTCTATGTCAGCGAAACGGTTGCGCCGGACGGTTATAGCGGCAATATCAGTTTATTAGCCGCCATTCAAGCCGACGGTACAGTGCTTGGTGTCCGCACCATCGCCCACAAAGAAACGCCGGGGCTTGGTGATAAAATTGAAGTCAAACGTCACCCGTGGATATTAAGCTTCGCTGGCAAACAAGTGGAATCAGCTGACGACAAAAGATTCGCAGTGAAAAAAGACGGCGGTGAATTCGACCAGTTCACCGGCGCCACTATCACGCCACGTGCTGTGGTCGGTGCAGTCAAACGCGCGGCCCTGTATATCAAAGCGCATCCGGAACTGGCAACGCAAACTGCTGGTTGTCCGGCAGCCTGAGGTGGATATGCAACAATATCAAGAGATTATCCGTAACGGCCTGTGGAAAAATAACCCCGGGTT
>CAMLRA010000183.1 GCA_946482325.1 uncultured Chromatiaceae bacterium
ACAATAAATGAGCCTGATAATTCAGGGTTGCGCCAGACAAAGATAGTGACAGAATCATTGGGGCCAATCAGGTAGCTGTATTGATCAACAGCTGTGGTACGGGCGGGTTGTACTGTGGCGCCGGGTAATTCGTTGGTGCTACATGCTTGCAAACCAAGCAGCATCACGGATCCAACGATTGTGGCAATAGCAGATCTTGCTTTCATTTCTTATACGTCCTTTGTTACTGATGCGATTTTAATATAACTGAATTTTACATAGCTGTGACGGCTATCATAAAAATTTAATTCCAGTTTTCCGACCACCGGCGTATACTTCTGCCTCTGCTTAACTATGTCAAGATCACTGTGCTGAAATTTGCACTTAATTCAGGTTGTTCCGGGAAGATGTACCAATGAATAAGGCTGTTCGTTACGGGGGAAATACACTGGCAGAGAAGCTCTTCCTGCTGGGCGAAATGCTGCTGCTGTTAGCTTCAAGCTTCGCAGCATCTTTTATCCTTTCTTTTTATCAACCGATTGATCAGGAACTGGCAGCAATTAACGCCGTCCTTTACACCGGTTGCGTGATGTTGTGTGCATTGTCGGTGGGTCTATACGACCAGAAGTTACGTGAAGACACCGGTGGTGTATTAAAGCGTGTGCTCATCACCTTGGTTTTGGCGGGCATTTTACTGGAAGTTTTTATCTTCAGCCTGATCCCTTCCCTGCATCTTGGTTTCCTGTTTAATTTAGTCGCGTCACTGATTTCCTTAGTGACACTGACTTCATTCCGGATGTTATTCCATTATCACGACATCACCAAAATCAGTCGGCGCCGCGTGCTTATTCTGGGCTCAGGTGAACGTGCTTCCATTATCGAACGCCGGATGCGTCGAAATGTGGACCGTAAAAACTTTGAAATTCATGGCTTTGTTAAAATCGATGGTGATCAGGAAGAGCATATTCCAGACTCCAAAATCATCCAGTTCGACTACAAGACTAACCTCTATGAATATGCCGTTGAACACGAGATAGAACAGCTGGTCATCGCCTGTGACGAGCGTCGCAATATGCTGCCGGTGGAACACCTGTTTAAATGTAAAACTCGTGGTATTGATGTCATTGAAATTCTTGACTTCATTGAACAGGAAACCGGCCAGATCGCGGTGAACCTGATCTATCCGAGTTGGGTGATTTACTCCAACGGCTTTGAAATGAACCACAGATTCAAAACCAGCCTGGACCACCGATTAAATGCTGTGCTGGCGCTGATTGTGCTTGCCGCTGTCTGGCCTATTATGCTGATCACAGCACTGGTCATCTATTTTGATGACGGTCGCCGCACCGGCGCTTCCGTGTTTTACCGCCAAATCCGCATCGTTATTGACGGCAAACCATCCCAGAGCCTTAAATTCCGTACCTTGCGTCCGCACGCAGAAGCAGGCGGCGCACAATGGGCAACTAAAAACGACTCGCGTGTTACCAAGATTGGCGGATTCATCCGTAAATACCGCGTCGATGAATTGCCGCAGTTATTTAACATTATCAAAGGCGATATGGGCTTTGTTGGCCCACGTCCTGAGCGTCCGGAGTTTGTCGAAAAGCTGGTGAAGGAAATTCCTTATTACAATCAGCGCCATAATGTAAAACCTGG
Organism: uncultured Chromatiaceae bacterium; assembly: GCA_946482325.1. Next base: position 1,636 of record CAMLRA010000183.1, read on the forward strand.
CTTGACTGGCTGGGCGCAACTGAAATATCCATATGGCTCGACGACTGAAGATGCGCAGGAAAAGTTGAAGTTTGACCTGTATTACATCAAACACCGCACTTTGTTGCTGGATCTGATTATCTTGATCAGAACGGTCGAAATTGTGATTTTTGGCAAGGGCCGGTAACAACAATGTCTTTGGGTATTCAAAAACTGAATGCAATGACGGTCGACGTGGAAGACTACTTCCACGTGGCAGCTTTCGAGAAACAAATTCAGCCCGGTGACTGGGATAGTCTGATCCCACGGGTCGATTTAAACACTCGTCGTTTGCTTGACTTATTTGACCAACACCAAGCCAAATCGACCTTCTTTTTCCTCGGCTGGGTTGCGGAAAAATTTCCGGATTTGGTGAAAGAAGTGCAGCGCCGCGGCCACGAAGTCGCCAGTCACGGGTATGCCCACACTAAAGTGCATCAGCAGACACCAACCGAATTTCGTGCCGATGCGAGTAAAGCAAAGGACATGCTGGAGCAGCTGACCGGGCAGGCCGTGGTCGGGTATCGCGCACCAAGTTTTTCCATCAATAAACAAAGCGAATGGGCCTTTGAGATCCTCAAAGAATTAGGGCACGGCTACAGCTCCAGTACCTACCCGGTCAAACACGACTTGTATGGTGTACCAGACTGGCCACAACAGCCCTATATGCGTCCTGAAGGTTTATTAGAGATCCCGATGCCAACACTGGTCATGCATGGCAAACAGCTGCCGATTGCCGGTGGTGGTTATTTCCGCCTGATGCCTTATTGGCTCAGCAGCCGGCTGATTGCAAAATTCCTGCAAGAGGACAAGATGCCTTATATGTTCTATTTCCATCCATGGGAAATAGATCCCGGCCAACCACGGGTACAAGGTGCAGGCCTGAAATCGCGCTTCCGCCATTACGTCAATCTGAACCGGATGGAAAATAAGCTGGCAGCATTGCTGACCCAGTTTAACTGGGGTAGTCTGGAACAGGTTTATCAGAGCGAACTGCAAAACTCTCAATAAAACAATAACAACTAAGGGAACTAGATGTACAGTATTGCCACCTTAGCACTGCAGGACTCCAGAAGGTCGGAGTGGGATCAGTTTGTTAAAGATCAGGACGACGGCACCTTTTTTCATTTATCCGGCTGGCAAAATGTGTTGTGGCACAGCTTCCAGCACCAACCACACTTTTTATACGCGCTGCAGGACAATCGTATTGTCGGTGTGCTGCCGCTGGCGGAAGTAAAAAGTGCCTTATTCGGTTATGCCTTAGTCTCTACTCCTTTTTGCGTCTATGGCGGTGCTTTAGGGCCTGCTGAGGTGCGTCGTGCGCTGGAGCAGGCAGCACTGGAAATTGGCCAGCGGCTGGGCGTGAACCATGTCGAACTGCGCTATAAACATGCGCAGGACAATGACTGGATCACCCGCAGCCAACATGCCACTTTTGGTTGCACGCTGGCCGAAGACGATGCCGCTATTCTCGCTGCTATTAAAAAGAATCAGCGGGCCCTCATCCGCAAAGCGCTGCAAACAGACCTCAGCTGGCATATTGAACAAAACAATGATGATTTCTACCAGATTTACTCGGAAAGTCTGCGCAATCTCGGTACTCCGGTCTTTAGCAAAAAACTGTTGGACGAACTGCAGCGCGAATTTGCCGACAGCACCGAAATTCTGACCATCCGCCATCAGGGGCAGGCAGTATCTTCGGTGTTTAATTTCTATTTCCGCGACGAAGTGCTGCCCTATTACGGCGGTGGTAAACCTGTTGCGCGAGAGCTGAAAAGTAATGACCTGATGTACTACCAGCTGATGTGTCATGCGAAGAGAGACAAAGCCTGTACTTTCTATGATTTCGGTCGCAGTAAACTCGATTCTGGCGCCTACAGTTATAAAAAACACTGGGGCATGCAGGATAGTTTATTGCACTATCAGTTTAAGCTGGTTAAAGCGGAACAACTGTCCAATTTAAGTCCGAACAATCCGAAGTACCAATTATTTATCCGGATGTGGCAAAAGTTACCTTTATCAGTAAGCCGTTTGCTTGGTCCATTCCTTGCCAAGTATCTGGGGTAACGTATGGCAAAACCTAAATTATTGTACCTGTGCCATCGCATTCCGTACCCGCCGAATAAAGGCGACAAAATCAGATCCTTTAATTTGCTAAAGGCGTTGTCGGCGCAATATGAAGTCTATCTCGGTTGTTTTGTCGACGATGACTATGATTTTCAATATATTGACAAGCTCGCCGACTGGTGTGTCGAGTACAAATGCCGCCGCCTGCGTAAATCATTTGCCAAGCTGCGCGGTCTGAGTGCTTTTCTGACCGGCAAGCCAATCACACTACCCTACTACGCCGACCATGAATTACAGCATTGGGTCCATCAGACCATTGCCAAACATCAGATTGATACCGTCATGGTGTTTTCATCTTCGATGGCGCAATACGTTGACTTTCCACAGTACGACCAGCTCCATCGCGTCATCGATTTTGTTGATGTCGATTCTGATAAATGGCGCCAATATGCGGACAATCAGCGCGGTGTGATGAGTTGGGTGTACCGGCGCGAATTTCGTGAATTGCAACGTTTAGAGCAGCATTACTGCTCCGCTTTTAATTTCAGCCTGTTTGTGTCACCAGATGAGGCTGCGTTATTCCGACAACTGATGCCGGCGGCACTTAATGACAAAATCCAGCCACTGTTAAATGGTGTTGATGTGCAGTTTTTTGACCCTGCCGCCGTCACTAAAACACCAGAATACCCGCTGCAAAAACCTTATCTGGTATTTACCGGCGCAATGGATTATTGGGCTAACGTTGATGCCGTGCTGTGGTTCTGCCAGCAGGTATGGCCACAACTACGCGCGTTACGACCTGATTTACATTTTTATATCGTCGGCGGCAATCCCTCAGCTGAAGTGCTTGCGTTACATGGCCAACACCAGGTATGGGTCACAGGCCGGGTCGATGATGTGCGGCCTTATATTCGTGAAGCTGAACTGGTGGTGGCGCCACTGCGCATTGCCCGGGGCATTCAGAATAAAGTGCTGGAGGCGATGGCACTAAACAAAAAAATTGTCGCCAGCGATATGGCAATGGAAGGCATTAACGCGCCAACTTCGCCTTATCTGGCACAATCCGACGACGCAGCGCAATTTTTGCAGCTGTGTCTAACCATGCTGCAACAGGAAGATGCACTTTGTACCAACAGAGAGTGGGTACAACAGCATTTCACCTGGCCTGCGACTTTGACGCCTTTGCCGGGTTATTTGCAACATGCTGAAAAATAACTATTTGCGGGTTCTTGCGCTGTTTGGTTTGCTGTGTGCAGTCTGGGCTGTCGTGTTCTGGCCAACTTTGCAGAATATGGAAGCAGTCTGGCGCAGCTCCGACACTTATACTCACTGTTATATTATCCCACTGATTGCCGCCTGGTTGCTGTATGACCAGCGCCAGACCATCAATGCACCGGCATCACCGACCTTGTTACCACTGTTGCCTGCCATTGGCTGCGCTGCTGTCTGGCTGGTCGGTTATGCTGCGGACGTCAACAGCCTGACCCACTTCAGTGCGGTCTTTGTATTGCAGCTGCTCACCTTAAGCCTGCTCGGCTGGCAACTCGGCCGTCAGGTCGCTTTTCCGTTGTTTTATTTAATTTTTATGGTGCCATTTGGCGACGCGCTTAATCTGCCTTTACAGGATTTAACTGCCACGGTCAGCGTCTATATGCTGAATCTGACCGGTATCCCGGTGCTGCGCGAAGGTTTGTATCTGACCACGCCGGTTGGTCAGTTTGAAGTCGCAGAAGCCTGTTCAGGTTTGCGGTTTCTGATCGCCTCTATTGCCATCGGCACTTTGTATTCTTTTTTAACTTACCGGGTTTGGTGGAAACATGTGCTGTTCGTTGGCGCTATTTTGCTGTTTTCGGTGCTGGCAAACTGTCTGCGCGCCTTTTTCCTGATTTGGATTGGCGAAACTTCCAACATGCAATATGGCTTCGGCGCTGACCATTTTGTATACGGCTGGCTGTTCTTTGCACTGGTGATGTTCAGCATGTTTTGGCTGGGTGGCCGTTTTGCCGACAAAGTGCCGCCGGCGCAACCAGTCGCTGCAGCGGTCGTGCAGAACGCATACTGGCAACCGCTTGGCTGCGCTTTATTGGTTTTAGGTGCTACGCTGCTGATGCGCAGCCAAATCACCGAAATAACAGCGCCGGCGCAGGCGGAGCAACTGGCTGTGCCTGCCAGCTTCAGCACTGAACCGCCCCGCCATTGGCAACCAGGGTTCCACGATGGTCTGGCCCGCTTACAAGCCTGGGACGCACAAGGCAACGGCTACCTGTTGGCCCGCTATGGCCATAAGCAGCAAAAAGGCGAGCTGATCAGTTGGAACAACCGTTTGTACCAGCGCAAAACCTGGTCGGAAACGAGCCACAAAACCTTGACGTTGGCCGGTGAATCCTATCAGTTGATGGAGCTGCGCAGTGAATCCGGCGAACAGCAAGTGCTGTTTTATCAGTACAAAATTGCCGGCTATCGGACTACATCTGCGTCAAAAGCCAAACTTTACCAGGTGCTGGCGTTACTGAGCGGCGACCAGAGTTACTCCGAAGTCCGTGCCGTCAACTTGCCAGGTGCGTTGTTAGACATGCAACCGCAGCAACTTGAACAGGCTGCAACCCGCCTGCAGACATTGCCCTGACCAAGATGAAAAAACCTTTAATCGCGCATTTAATTTATTGTCTGGATACCGGTGGCCTTGAGCGGGTCATGCTGAATTGCATTCGCCAGATGCAGGGGCAGGATTATCAGCATGTGGTGATAAGCCTGACCTATGCCACTGAATTTGCCGCACAGTTACCGTCAGACGTTGCGGTGTATTGCCTGCATAAAAAACCGGGCGCAGATTTAGCCATGCACTGGCGTTTGTGGCGTTTATTACGCGAGATCCAGCCCGATATTCTGCACAGCTACAATCTGGCGACACTCGAATACCACCCGATTGCCTGGCTTGCCGGCGTCACAGGGCATCTGCACGCCGAACATGGCCGGGACATTTCAGACCCCAAAGGCGAAAACAAAAAATATCAGTGGCTGCGCCGGCTCATCAGCCCGTTTTTACATTGTTATGTTGCCGTCAGCGGCGAACTGCACCAGTGGCTCGGCGCTGTCGTCAACATCAGTCCACGCAAAAACCGGCTGATTTATAACGGCATTAATCTGGAGCGTTTTTCTCCGCAACAACAGAAAGTTGAGCCTTTTACATTTATCCACGTTGCGCGGCTTGCCACAGTGAAAGATCAGCATACGCTGCTGCACGCCATCGCTTTGCTTCGCGCCCAAACCGCCCTGCCGTTTCAGTGCTGGATAGTCGGTGATGGTCCAGAGCGTCAGCGTTTACAGCAAACCGCCGCCGACTTAGGTTTAACTGCACCAGAGCTGCAGTGGCTGGGTGAACGGCAGGACATCGCTGAATTGATGGCACAAAGCCAGGCTTTTGTATTGTCGTCAGTGGCCGAAGGGATCCCGATGACGGTGCTGGAAGCCATGGCATCTGGCCTGGCTATTGTCGCAACGAATGTCGGCGGCTTGCCTGAACTGATAAGTCCGGAACAAGGTCAGTTGGTACCGGCCCGCGACGCTCAGGCACTGGCCGATGCCATGTTGGTATTTTTAACGGACCCGGCCGCAACTGCTGCCGCCGGTACCCAATGCCGGGAAAGAGTTTGCCGGCAGTTCAGTGAACAGGCTATGGTAGCGCAATACCTCGCGCTTTATCGCGAAATTAACCAATAGGAAGTTGTTATGTGTGGCATCGTTGGCATGTTCCGGCTCAAGCAGGGACGCCCGGTAGACGCAGCGCTGTTGGCGTCAATGAATCAGGCGCAGTTCCACCGCGGACCGGATGAAGGCGACCAATACCTCGATGAACAGGTTGGCCTGGGGCATCGCCGCTTATCTATTATCGACCTCGCCAGTGGACAGCAACCGATGTCCGATGAATCCGGTCGTTATGTGCT
>CAMLRA010000184.1 GCA_946482325.1 uncultured Chromatiaceae bacterium
GACAGCCGTTATCTGTTGTGGCAAATGGAGAAGGTCGATGGCGCTACCAATCTGACCGCTGAAATGGAAATAGTCCGCGAGTAATTTCGTCGGGCGGTCAGAATTGTGGAAAAAGGTGCCATTGGCACCTTTTTTGTGCAAAGTCCGGCCGATTTACGCTATGGGATGCAGGCTTACTTGCAGTATGATAGGGCGCTTTCCATCTGGCCTTAATGTTAGAATTTGCTGGCATGTTATTAGATCAATCGTTATTTAGTGCATTGTTGGATGCAGCAGCACAAAGCCCGCGTCGGCGTGCCTTCAAAAATCTGCATCTGGATTTTGCTGAGCCGGTGCAGCGTGTGGTCATCGCCATTCAACCTGACAGCTATGTGCCCCCACATCGCCATGTCGACGCTCATCAGTGGGAGTTGTTTGTGGTGTTAGCCGGTAGTATCGATTTTTGTCAGTTTGACGATGCCGGTCAGCTTACATCCCGCGACACCCTAACTGCCGGGTCTTCGCTGACGGGCCTTGAACTTGTGCCCGGCATCTGGCACAGCATAGTCGCGGCACCGGGTGGTGCAGTTTTTCTCGAAATTAAACAAGGCCCGTTTGATCCGGCACAGCCTCGGTTTTTTGCGCCTTTCGCGCCCACTGAACAGGATACGCAGGCCGGTGCTTATCAGGCCTGGTTGCGCACAGCACTGCCAGGGGCGCAAAGCCCGGTATGGCAGGAGATGAAGTGATGAAATTACAACTGGTGATCCGCCGTGCGCCGGCCAAAGCTGCACTGGAATGGCTCAAACAAGGCTGGCTGCTGATGCGTGCCCAGCTGTTGCTCCTGATGTTGTTTTGGCTGATGTTATCGGTCTCTTTACTCGGGCTGCTGCATCCGTTGCTGGCCGTAGTATCGACTTTGCTTAGCCCATTTTTAATGGCTGGTTTTTATGAAGCAATAATCCGGGCGCAACAACAAAAACCACTGACGCTGTCGACTTTATGGCAACCGCTGAGAGAGGGACAGCACCGGGCCGCATTCATCCGGCTGGCCGCATTGAATATTCTGTTTTCGATCCCCAGTCAGTTGTTAATTCAGCAGCAGATGCCACTTTGGGAAACCGGACAGGCGGATTTGCTAGCCTTGTTTGCGTTGGTGGCCATGGCGGCCATTAATGCCATGTTGTTTGCTTATGCTGTGCCGGTGATTTATTTTCTGCGCGAGCAGCGCTTGTGGCCGGTGTTACAGGCCAGTTTTATGGCGTGTTGGCGCAATGTGCCGGCGCTGACGCTTTATGGCATCGCGTCGGTGCTGTTAGTGTTAACAGGCCCTTTTACCATGATGATTTCGCTAATCCTGATCTTGCCCTGGCTGGCCATCAGCTTTTTCCTGTCGTTCCGGGAATTTTTTGTGCTGACGCCGGCGCGGCCGGATGAGGCGGCGGTGTTTGAAGTCTGACACCGAAGCGCTGACCCCACAACAAGCCTGGCAACTTGCTATCGGCTTGCTGAGCCGGCGCGACCACAGCAGCCATGAGTTGCTGGAGAAGCTGCAGCAACGCGGCGTGACTGCCGAACTTGCGCAGACAACATTATTACGATGTCAGCAAGAGCAATATCAGTCGGACCAGCGTTTTGCGGAGATGTTATTGCGCCACTGCATCAGTAAAGGCCAGGGCCTCGCGGTGCTGCGCCAGCTGAGCCGGCAACATCGGCTTGGCCATGATTTATTACAACAGGCGTTGGATGATGCCGACCCCGATTGGTTTGAACTGGCGCGCAGCTGCGCACAGAAGAAATTCGGTGAGCTCCCGGCCGGTTCAGACAAAGAAAAATTAAAACGGATGGCGTTTTTGCAGCGCCGGGGCTTCAGTTCTGAGCAAATCCGTTACGCATTACAACATTCAGATAGTTAGGACAGCCATTATGTACATGACCTCTGCGCAACTGCGCCGCGCTTTTCTGGACTTTTTTGCCAGTAAAGGCCACCAAATTGTCTCCAGCAGCTCGTTAATCCCGGGCAATGACCCGACGCTGCTGTTCACCAACGCCGGCATGGTGCAATTTAAGGATGTGTTCCTTGGCCAGGATAAACGCAGCTACAGCCGCGCGGTAACCGCGCAGCGTTGTGTGCGCGCCGGCGGTAAACATAACGATCTGGAAAACGTCGGTTATACCGCCCGTCACCACACTTTCTTTGAAATGCTGGGTAATTTCAGTTTCGGCGATTATTTCAAAGAAGACGCGATTAAATACGCCTGGGAATTTCTGACCGAAGTGGTCAAATTACCCAAAGAAAAACTGTGGATCACAGTGTATGCCACCGACGACGAGGCCTTTGATATCTGGACCCAGCAAATCGGTGTGCCGAAGGAACGTGCTATTCGCATCGGTGACAACAAAGGCGCGCCTTATGCGTCTGACAACTTCTGGGCCATGGGTGATACCGGCCCTTGTGGTCCTTGTACAGAAATTTTCTACGACCACGGCGACCATATCTGGGGCGGCCCTCCGGGCTCACCGGAAGAAGACGGCGACCGGTTTATCGAGATCTGGAACAACGTCTTTATGCAGTTCAACCGCCACGCCGATGGCCGGATGGAACCACTGCCAAAACCCAGCGTTGACACCGGTATGGGCTTAGAACGCATCGCGGCGATTTTGCAGCATGTGCACAGCAACTACGAAATCGACACTTTCCAGGGCCTGATCAAAGCTGCGGCGGCAGTCACCGGCACCACGGATCTGGACAATAAATCATTGCGGGTCATTGCCGACCATATCCGTTCCTGTTCATTCCTGGTGGCCGATGGTGTGATGCCATCGAACGAAGGTCGTGGTTATGTGCTGCGCCGGATCATCCGCCGCGCGGTGCGCCACGGTAATCAGCTCGGTGCCAAAGGCGTGTTCTTCAGTAAATTAGTGGCAGAACTTGCCGTGCAGATGGGCGAAGCCTATCCGGAACTGATTGAAAAACAAGCCATTATTGAAAAAGTACTGCGGATGGAAGAAGAGCAGTTTGGCAAAACACTGGAACGCGGTCTGTTATTACTCAAAGACGCTTTGGCGGCACTGGGTGACAACAAAGAAATTCCGGGTGAAGTGGTGTTTAAGCTGTACGACACTTATGGCTTCCCGGTCGATTTGACCAGCGACGTGGCACGTGAACAAGGCTATACCGTGGATCAGGCCGGTTTTGAAGCGGCGATGGAAGCACAGCGTAAACGCGCGCAGGCGGCTTCAAGCTTTGGTCAGGATTACAACCAGACGGTGACTTCAGAGCAAGTCACTGATTTCACTGGTTATACGCAGCAGCACGGCAATGCCGTGGTGCTGGAAATTGTCCGCGATGGCGACAAAGTCGACACTATTATCGACGGCCAGCAGGCGCTGGTGATCCTTGACCAGACGCCATTTTATGCTGAATCGGGCGGTCAGATGGGCGATACCGGTACTTTAACGCTGGCGTCCGGCGCGGTGTTTAATGTGGTTGATACGGTCAAAATCGGCAAAGCCTTTGCCCATCGTGGCACCATCACCGGCACTTTAACGGTCGGTGAGCGCGTTGATGCCCAGATTGATAACGAACGGCGCAGTGCCATCCGGAAAAACCACTCAGCGACCCACTTATTACACGCGGCCTTGCAGCAGGTATTAGGCGCGCATGTGGTGCAAAAAGGCTCGCAAGTGGGCCCTGATCGCCTGCGCTTTGACTTCGCCCATTTTGAAGCAGTCAAAGCCGATGAGGTGCGGACTATCGAACAGCTGGTTAACGCGCAAATTCAGGCGAACCATGAAGTGGTCACCCGGCTGATGCAGCTGGATGCCGCGAAAGCTGCCGGCGCTATGGCGCTGTTTGGCGAAAAATATGACGACGATGTACGGGTGTTGTCGATGGGCGACTTCTCCATTGAATTGTGCGGTGGTACTCACGTTGCCCGCACCGGTGACATCGGTCTGTTTAAGATTGTGGTCGAAAGCGGTATTGCCGCCGGTGTGCGCCGGATTGAAGCGGTGACAGGCTCTGGTGCTCTGGCTTATCTGCATAAGCTGGAACAGCAAGCGCAGCAGGTCGCAGCCTTATTAAAAGGTGACGTGCTGTCAATTGGCGAGCGTGTGGTGCAGACCTTAGACCGCAGCAAACAGCTGGAAAAAGAGCTGGAACAGTTAAAAGCCAAAATGGCCAGTGCTGCCGGTGCGTCGTTGCTGGAAAAAGCTGTGGCTATCAACGGCACTAAAGTACTGATTGCAGAGCTGGCCGGTGTCGATCCAAAAGGCTTCCGCACTATGGTCGACGAGCTGAAAAACAACATCGGTTCTGGTGTCATTCTGCTCGGTACAGCGAGCGAAGGCAAAGTCAGCCTGATCGCCGGTGTCACTAAAGACCTGACCGATAAAGTCAATGCGGGTCAGTTGGTAGGCTGGGCAGCGGAACAGTTGGGTGGCAAAGGTGGCGGCAAGCCGGATCTGGCACAGGCCGGTGGGACAGATGTCGCAGGCCTTGGCAAAGTATTAGCGGCAGCCAGCGACTATCTGGCTGCGAAGCTGTAACAGGTGGCACTTCTGGTTCAAAAGTTCGGTGGCACCTCAGTCGGGACCACCGAACGCATTGAAGCGGTGGCGGAGCTGATTATCCGCACTGTACAGGCTGGCCATAAAGTCGTGGCTGTGGTTTCTGCCATGGCCGGGGATACCAACCGGCTGTTGGGTTTGGCGCAACAGATTGATGTTAAGGCCGCGCCGCGGGAGCTGGATGTACTGGCTGCGGCTGGTGAACAAGTCACAGTGGCCTTGCTAGCCATCGCACTGATTAAACGCGGTTATCCGGCAGTGTCTTTATTGGCTGACCAGGTCTGTATCCGTACAGATAATAAATTTGGTCGCGCCCGGATTGAAGAAGTCGAGACGCTGCGTTTACAACAGGAACTGGAGCAAGGCCATATAGTGGTTGTGGCAGGCTTCCAGGGCCGCGATTTCGAAGGCAATCTGACGACGCTGGGCCGTGGCGGCTCTGATACATCGGCGGTGGCACTCGCAGCGGCATTGCAGGCAGATGAGTGTCAAATCTATACCGATGTGGATGGCGTTTACACCATCGACCCACGGATCTGTCCGGCGGCAAAGCGTCTGGCACATATTCCGTATCGCGATATGCTGGAACTGGCCAGTGTCGGCGCGAAAGTGCTGCATTCGCGCTCAGTCGAGTACGCTGGTCGTTTTCAGGTGTTGTTGCGGGTGCTGTCCACCTTTCGGCCGGACGCCGGCACTTTGATGGTGTATCGTGATATCGATCCACCGTTGCTGTCCGGTATTGCATGCCAGCATGGTCTGACGCTGGTCCATTTGGAGCAGGCCAGTCCGGTACTGACGTCTGCAGTGTTGGATTTACTCAGCGCAAGGAACATCGACATCGATATGGTCCGCACTGAGGCCGGTAACGTAATACAGAGCGAGTGGGTGCTGGCGAATGCGGATTGGCAGCAAGTGGCTGAGGAAGCTCGGGAATTGCTGAAAATTTGTCAGGGCGCCACCCTCCGTAGTCAGGCAAATCTTGCTAAACTGTCGGTGGTTGGCTGCGGCATCGGTACACAGGCTGATATAGTGGCCCGCGTGCATCAGTTGTTAGATTTGCTGAATATTGAGCTGTGGTCTGTGTATCAGACAGATACCCGGCTGTCGGTGCTGGTAGCGGCTGAGCAAGTCGACGCCACAGCAGCAAAATTGCATCAGGTTTTGTTCGGCAGCGATAATTAATCGCTGGATTTTCATAAATTTGAATGCTGAGTTATCATTGAAGACAAGGACGCGTTGGTACAACATCAAGCGTCGTAGTTATCGCTGGGAAATCTGGGATTAAAGGATAGGAGCAAACGAATGCTTATTTTGACCCGTCGCGTTGGTGAGACATTAATGATTGGTGACGAAGTGACAGTCACAGTGTTAGGTGTTAAAGGGAATCAGGTTCGGATTGGGGTGAATGCGCCAAAAGAAGTCTCTGTGCACCGCGAAGAAATCTACATGCGTATCCAGGCTGAAAAGGGCACACCAGGCAGCTACAGCCAGGATGATGATCAATAAGTCTGTTTTGGTAAATCATTGTTTTTATTGTTTTGTTGTGTGAAAAGTGGCCAGTTTAGTGAATAATTGCGCAGATTGTTTAAAAGGTCGGCAATCGCACAATCCGGCTTAAAATTTTGTTTGACTTATTTTCCTGAAACATTAATATACGCACCGCAACGTAGCGCGGAGAGATGGCCGAGTGGCTGAAGGCGCACCCCTGCTAAGGGTGTATAGGGGAAACTCTATCGAGGGTTCGAATCCCTCTCCCTCCGCCAGTTGTTTTTAGAGATGGACGCATAGCTCAGCTGGATAGAGTACTCGGCTACGAACCGAGCGGTCGGAGGTTCGAATCCTCCTGCGTCCGCCATTTAAACCTGCTTAATGCAGGTTTTTTTGTTTTTGCCATCATGGCAAAAATCCCTGCGTGACCAGCTAAAGCTGTCCAAAAACGCTCCCGGCGTTTTTGTATCTTAGATATTAACTTAAATAAAGCACTGATGACGCAGGCGCTGAGAACCTCGCTCCTCGCAGATCTCGTCGTATTCCCGGCAGCACGCCAACCAGTTAGCGCGCCTGAGCCTGAGCTATTTTAGTTCAATGCGCTTTGGGCACGCACCAAAACAATGCAAGCAAACATATCTGACCGCAGCGCTTTAGCAGTCTGGCGCTTTGGCACATTAGTTCTGTGCACTAATAGTGCAAATCAGCCACTACTTAATTAGATAACACCTTACAGATCATTAATTTAACTGAAGTTCGCTACTGACTGGATTTAATTGTGATGTTGTGATTTGATGGTTCCGCACATGTTTGGGGGAATTATGTTGTATCAAAAAATAACATCAATAAAAAAGAAAATTCTATTGGCGGTGGGTGGTTCTACTGCGGTGTTACTGGCGGCAGCAGCTTTGCTGGTGATCCAGCAAATTGCAGCACAGACCAGAGCTCAGGTTCAGGCCGAAGCACAAAGTCTGATGCAAAAAGAAGCGGTCGCAGTGGGGCAGTTTTTTGCGGAATATGCTCAGGTCGCCAAAACGTTTTTACACAATCCGCAGTTCCAGCAATGGTTTGTCAGTTATCCGGGCCGGGGAACTGATCTTGCGACCGCCGCTGGCTATCCGCAAATTAACGCCACTTTTAAAACCATCAGTGGTGGTGATGCCAATATCCTGTCAGCGTTTTTCGCCTTAACCCGTTCCGACGAATACTTTCGCGAAGATTCCAGAACTGGTGTTGACTTGGATGGACCGGATAAAGGGGTGATTGAAAAAGGCTATTTTGCCAGTCAAAGGCCCTGGTATATCGAAACGATGCAGCACAATAAGTTTTTCGTAGGGTCACCGTCGGCGGATTTTACCACCGGGATTGTTTCTGCAGTGGTCGAAGGGCCGGTCTACTTACCGGACGGCACTTTGTTGGGGGTTGGTGGTCTGGACCTGCACATCAATAAAGTGGGCGATAAAGTAGAAACTATTCGTTATCAGGGGGAAGGCTTGCCATTTCTGTTAGATGGCAAAGGCCAGATCGTACATTTCTCCGAGCGGGCAGGCATCACGACAAAAGCCA
>CAMLRA010000185.1 GCA_946482325.1 uncultured Chromatiaceae bacterium
GCTGCACTCACAGCGGTGGTCGCCGGTTTTTATGCTGGCCATTTATCCGACCGTTTTGGCCGCAAACCGCTGATGCTGGCCGCTGCTGTTACCGGCGTACTGGCCTATTCTGCGCTGGCGCTGGCCAACACTTTGCCCTTGATGCTGGGCTGTATTTTTCTGGCGACCCTGCCCCGCGCACTATGGGACGCACCGAGTAAAGCCTGGCTCGGCGATCTATTGCCCGACAGCAAAGACCGTGAGCTGGCTCTGCAGGGCCTGTATTTTATGGTGAACGCCGGCGCGGCTTGTGGGCCGGTGCTGGGGTTATGGGCTGGCCTCAGCGGCAATCCACATGGTTTTTTTATTACTGCAGCGTCCTATGGCGCTTTAGGCTTAGGATTATTGTGGCTACACAGACCCGGAAAACTCGCGAATAGCGCGGCACAGAGCCGGCCGACACATAAGTTGAATTTCACGTCTATCTTGCAGTTGCTGCGACAAGATCAGCTGTTTGCGGTGATTATTCTGGCCAATATTCTGATTAACTTTATATACGCCCATGCTGATTCCAGCCTGATCCAATATTTAACCCGGGCTGATTTCCCTGAGCTGGTGACACTCATCTCAAGCCTGGTGATGGTGAATTCGCTGATTATTGTCACTTGCCAATTTCCACTGCTGCGTTTGCTGGGGCATTGGCCGGTGATCAAACGCATTCATCTGGGCGTGGTGTTATTGGGATTGTCACAAATCTGGTTTGCGTTGAATCCGGTCGACTGGTTCTGGGGCTGGCTGGCGGCGATGGCAGTCCTCAGCATTGGTGAAGCTGTACTTTTTGCCAATATGAATGTCCATCTGGACCAACTGGCGCATCCGGCGCTGCGCGGTAGTTATTTTGGTGCCGCCAGCCTGTATGCCATTGGTTTTAGCTTGTCGCCCTTTATTGGCGGCCTGATTATCGACGCCCTCGGTGGTCCGGCGCTGTTTGCGATCAGTGCCGGCCTTTGTGCGCTGGTGCTGGGCTGCTATGCCGCTACACCCCGGCTACGCCGGCCAGACTTTTCTGCACTGAAGTTGCCGGGCTGAACCGGCAACTGGTGGCATGATGTCCTTTTGACCAACAAGGTGCGCGCGGATGCGCTGTAGCAGTTGCCACTCGGCAGCAATGCTTTGCGCATTCGGACCCTGCCCGGCTTTGGCCAGCATAATCAGTTCTTTATGTGGCGCCCGGATCGCAATGAAATAAGCGCGGGTGACTGCTGGTACCGTGACGAGGTCGGCCTCGCCCTGAATAAAATACACCGGCAGCTGCAGCGCTGTGGCATCGCGATGTAATGTAATGTCGTGGAAAATGCCAATATGTGTTTGGTCCGTTAGTGCTTGATCACAGCCGCAGGCTCTGAGCCCGTTTTCTGTGACAATGACTGGCCTTTGCTGCCGGCGTAAAACACTACCAGCTTGACGGGTTTAGTGCCGACATTGCGGCCATTGTGCGCGGTGTTCACCACCTCAGCCAAAGCGTCGCCGGTTTTTAAGCTGTTTTTTCGCCCGTCTTTCAGTGTCACCTCAAGTTCCCCCTCCAACACCATGCCAAATGAAGGCACCGGATGCAGATGCCAGCCGGTTTCGCCGCCGGGGGCGATTTCGATCAACATGCCGGTGACTTCGGCCTGGCCCGCCGGATATTGCAGCGGCTGACCATCCCAGCTGGTCTGGGTTTTCAGTACTGTCGTGACTTTTACTGCCTTGGTTTGTTCTATCGCATGGACCGGTAACAGCATGGCCAAACCGGTCAGTATGATTATCCAGCGTTGTAACATTGTTGCGTTCCTGAAAAAGTTCTGCTCGTCAAACCCCACCACTGACATCAATAAAACTGCCGGTGGTAAAATTGGCGGCGCTTGATGCCAGCCACGCAATCGCCTGAGCGACTTCAATGGCTTCGCCACCACGCCCCAGCGGAATGCGGCTTTTCAGCCGGTCGACCCGACCAGGTTCGCCACCGGCAGCGTGCATGTCGGTGTAGATAAAACCAGGCCGTACCGCATTGACCCGAATACCCTGCGCCGCCACTTCCAGCGCCAGGCCCCGGGTCAGAGTATCCACCGCGCCTTTGGAGGCCGCATAATCAATATATTCGTGGGGTGAACCGCTTTTGGCCGCACCGGAAGAGACGTTCACTATCGCTCCACCACGCCCGCCCAGATCTGTGCGCATCCGTTGCACTGCCTGCTGGCAGCATAAAAAAGTACCTATCACATTGGTTTGTAAAATGGCGGCAAAACGCGCCGCACTGATGCCGCTGATGGGGCTTTGCGGCTGCAAAATAGCAGCGTTATTGACGAGCACCGACAAGGGGCCAAGTTCCGCATCCAGCCGTTGAAACATCGCCAGAACTTGTGATTCATCACTAATATCAGCCTGCAGCAGGATACAACGACATCCGCCGGCACGAAGCTCACTGGCGAGCGCTGCTGCGGCGGCGTGATTTTGATGATAATTCAGTCCCAGCGCATACCCCTGCTGCGCGAACAGCCGCGCCGTTGAAGCACCAATGCCGCGGCTGGCACCAGTGATAAGCGCAATAGCAGATGTAGACATATGAACTCCGTCGCGCCCAATCCCAACTTTATACTCAGCGCACCAGAATATTTGTGCAACCTTTATCTGCGGTTCGGGCGCAGGATCTGGCCTGGCTTTGCAATAGCATCCTTGCTGGTCAGAAATACCCGGCATACTGCGCCGGTAGTTTATCCAGCGGTTGTAGCCGGATATTCTTGTAAAATACTTCAGCCGCTTCACTTTGCAGTTGGATTTTGCCCTGCCACATCTCGACATCACGGCCGTCCCGATGATAACGGGAGTTCTTCAGCACCATCACCACCTGACCGTTCACAATGTGCAGGCTTTGGCCTTCAAAACAAATCAGCTCCACAGTATTCCATTGGTTGTCAGGTTTTTCGGCATTAAGTTGGCGCATGACAAACCCCGGGCCACCACTCCCCCGACCAGCTTGCAGAAACGGCTGCGAGACATCTGCCACCGCATTCATCTCACCTTCGGCTTGAAAAGCTCGGATATCCATCGCCGAATCAGCCTGCTGCCAATAGTCGCCGGTATGGCCTTGCATGATCTGAAATTCCTGCGACAACATCCAGGAGCGGAAATACTCTTGCCCGTGTGGGCCGTTGGCGTGATACAAAATGCCACTGTCTTTCAGTTTGTGTAGCCGCGGCGGCCATTTTTTCGTACCGAAGCGGTATTGCAGCGTCAGATGGTAATTGCGAAAACTTTGCTTGCTGGTCAATGCGCCATAAATTTCGCCACTGACACGCAGTACCGTCTCCCCGTCCTGTTGCACCAGCGTGAACACGCCGTGTGGGTCCAGCCCCGGAAAGACTCCGAGCGGCGCCAGCGCTTTCCCTGCCGCATCAGTTGGCTGGCTACCATTGTAATTCTCCTGATGTCGGTAGCTCAGATAAGTGTCCCATTGACTCAGAGTCGGGTCCAGCAATGAAACCGCCGGGCAGGCAGCGAGCGGTAACGCGATAACGGCTGCCAGCAGACCTGTCAGCAACAGCGCAGCGCTTGGGAAAAGTTTGATAATCATCTGAAGTTCCTTTTTTTGCTTACTCAGATAGTTACCAGCCTGCCTTTTATTTGTAAAGCGCTTACAATTATGGAATCAGCTGCACAGTTTATGAATTACAGCAGTCTGCTTTGGGCGCCGTGGCCCGCATTAGCGCAATAACGGCAATCACCCCAATCACAGGCAGCAACAGCAGCGCATAAAAATCCGGCGCACCGGTTAACACAGCAGCGCCAATTGCCAGCACCCATAACAGCAATTGCGTTAGTATTAGTTTGATTCTCACAGCAGGCCCCTCACATTGTTGTGCTCAAGCATGATGACCATCGCGACCGGCAGTTTTGTAACAAAATCGGCCATGAGCCCCCTGCATGCGACAGGTCGCAACAGATGGCTATTTATGCTATTGTGCGCGCCGTTTTTCCAGCGCCGACCGGACCTGCCATGACTAGCACTGCCCTCTACACCGATTTGTCCGGTTATTATGATTTGATGTGCGCCGACATCAATTATCCGGCGCAAAGTGCCACAGTACACCGTATCCAGCAGTTTTTCGGTAACGGTGGCAAACGCCATCTGGATTTAGCCTGCGGCACAGGCCCACATATCCGTTATTTATTGGATTTAGGTTATCAGAGTGCCGGCCTTGACCTCAATCAGCCGATGCTGGATTTGGCCCGGCAACGCTGCCCGGAAGCCAGTTTTTCCTGTCAGAATATGTGCGAATTTGAGGTTGATGCGCCGGTGGATCTGATCACCTGCTTTTTATACTCGCTGCATTACAGTCAGACTATCACAGGCCTTAAAGCCTGTATCCGCCAGGCGCATCTGGCATTAAATGCCGGTGGTGTGTTTTTTTTTAACGCCGTCGATAAAAGCCAAATCGACAACCAATCATCCGTGTCGCATCAGGCCGTGCACGGCAACAGCTTATTTCAGTTCAGCTCCGGCTGGTTTTACTCAGGTCAGGGCGAGCAGCAACAACTGCGGCTGCGCATCGAAAAAACCGGCAACGGCCAGCACGAAATCTGGCAAGACGCCCATCCGATGGTCGCCGTCACTTTTGCTGAATTACAACAGCTGTTGGCGCCCTATTTCGACGTGCAAATACTGCAACACGATTACGACAAGCTGGTGGCCTGGGATGGCCAATCCGGCAATGCACTATTTGTTTGTGTCAAACACTGACCATTTATCTTCCGCTGTTGCAGCTTAAACGAAAAAGACAGGCATGAAGCCCGGCGGCATGGCAACATAACAACTCCATTTCCCGACGATTGCCAGCTAAAGGCCGGCACGTCTCCTTGAGAGTTGCTTATGACAAGATTGCATCGCAGTTCCCTGTTTATCCCACTTTGCGCTGTACTGTTTTGTAGCAGCGCACTGGCCGCTGACAACTCGCCGCTGCAACAAACCGAATTTAACCCAGCCTTTGGCCGCTACTTTGCTGAAGTCGCTGCTGACGAACTGCAAGGTCGCGCGCCGGCGACCGTCGGCGAAGAGCGCACTGTGGCTTATATCGAACAACAGTTTCAGCGCCTTGGCCTGCAACCTTTTGCTAAAGGAAGCTATCGCCAGGCAGTGCCTGTGGTGCAAATCGACCCGGTGTCAGTGTCAGCACTGCGTCTCAAAGGAGACAAGCTGCCAACGAGCCTGGCCTATAAAACTGACATGATGGCCTGGTCCACACGGATGCAACCGCAA
Source organism: uncultured Chromatiaceae bacterium (assembly GCA_946482325.1). The sequence continues at coordinate 5,276 of CAMLRA010000185.1, forward strand.
ATTGAGGTTAAAAACAGCGAGCTGGTGTTTGTTGGTTACGGCATAGTCGCTCCCGAATATGGCTGGAACGACTATAAAAATGTCGACGTCAAAGGCAAAACCGTGGTGATGTTTGTCAACGACCCGGGCTTTGCCACCGGCGACACTCAACTTTTCACTGGCAAAGCCATGACCAACTACGGCCGCTGGACTTACAAGTTTGAAGAAGCGGCACGTCAGGGCGCGGCCATGGCGCTGATTGTGCACGAAACCGACGCCGCCGCTTATGGCTGGAATGTGGTGTCCGGCACCAGCCCAATTCGATTCGAACTGGCAGACAAAAATAAAAATAAACATAAAGCCGCCGTCGAAGGCTGGCTGACCCGCGACAGCGCCGAAAAGCTGTTTGCCGCCTCTGGCGAGAATATCGAGAGTTTGCGTAAAAAAGCCCTGGCTAAAGATTTCCACGCCATCAAGCTCGGTGCCACGGCTTCCATCAGCATCAAAAACCAGCTGCGGGAAATCGATTCCAGTAATGTCATTGGCTACATTCCAGGCAAGAGCAAACCCGATGAAGCAGTGCTTTACATGGCGCACTGGGACCACTTTGGCCTCGATTTCAGCCGTAAAGACGACAAAATCTTTAACGGCGCCCAGGACAATGCCGGTGGTATCGCCGGTTTAATCGCGCTGGCCGAACATTATAAACAGCAGCCGCCACCGGAGCGTTCTGTGGTGTTTATCGCCGTGACCGCAGAAGAGCGTGGCATGTTAGGGTCGCGTTGGTATGCAGCAAACCCGCTGTTTCCACTTGCTCAAACTGTCGCCGGTATCAATATGGACGTGATGAATGTGTATGGCCCGATGCGGGATGTGCAGGTATTTGGTTATGGCTCATCCGAGCTGGAACCCATGCTGGATAAATATGCCAAAGCTCAGGGCCGGTATATCGCGCCGGAGCCGACGCCGGAAGATGGTTTTTATTACCGCTCAGACCATTTCCAACTGGCGCGTCATGGCGTACCAATGTTGTATGCCCGTGGTGGTGTCGATAGCATTGCACACGGCAAAGACTGGGGTCTGGCGCAGCGGCGCGACTACACAGCGAACTATTATCATAAGGTCAATGACGAATTCAGTCCGGCCTGGGATTTACGCGGTTCGCAGCAGGATTTATGGTTGTTTTATCTAGTCGGCAATGAACTGGCCAACTCGGCACTTTGGCCAAACTGGTACGAAGGTAAAGAGTTTAAAGCAGCGAGGGATGCATCCAGAGCGAAAAACTAATCAGGGTAAGTTCTGGATACAGAAATAAAAAAACCAGCTGACGCTGGTTTTTTATTCACTGCGGGTTTGGACTTAAGCCTGTTGACGGCGACGGTGCAGGCCCAACAGCATCAGACCAAGACCAGCCAAAGTCAGTGGTGAAGATACAGGCACATCCACTGGTGGCGGTGGTGGTGTTTCAGAGACCGGATCACGGCCCCAGATCGAGATGTGGGACAGACCAGCACCACCACTGGCGTTTAATAAAGTGTCTTCCATATTCCAGACACCTTTAAACAGGTAGTTTTCGTCTTCAGTACCAAACACCGGCGGGATCGGTAATGACGAAATATCAAAGTTATACAGGGCAAACATATCGCCGGACTTAAAGACGACAGTGACCTGGTCAAAGTACTTGTTAGTACCCAGCATATCCAGCAGTTCCTGTGGATTATTCACTGGTGGCTTGTACATCCATTCCCCGCTGACCACACTGCCTCCGGTACAGGCAACACTATTGCCTTCTCTGTCTTTACAATTCGTCAGGCTGACTAAATCTGCTGCGTAGTTGTATGTATCAAAACCGGATTTTGAACTGGAAGAAGGCGCAAAGTTACCCGCAGTATATTTGCCGAAGAAAATCCAGCCCGGATCTATGTTGCCAAAGCCTTGCAGGTCCTGTAAGTCGTCGTTGGTCACAAAAGCACCCGGTAAACCCGGCCAGTACTCTGATTCCTTGTTTAACCAGCCAACGTTGTCGTAACCGAGGTTATTACCAAGCATGCTAACGTCGTCGTTGCCGGCAAATGCGCCATAACAGGCAGTGGCGTTGATAGCACCAACGTTT
>CAMLRA010000186.1 GCA_946482325.1 uncultured Chromatiaceae bacterium
ACCAGGCTGGTACTTATGGTCCGGCAGATATCTTCTACGCAGCTGGTGCGAAAGTTACACCACCAAATTATGGTTACTTCTCCTACTTTGAAGATGGTCTGACCGGCCGTGTACATGGCGTGGAAGTCACCGCTAACGTGCCGTTCAGTAAGTTTTCTGACGTGCTGGAGGGTTTTGGTGTTGCGACTTCAGGTACTTTAATTGACGCCAAACTGAATGACGGCAGCCGTATTCCAGGCCAGTCCGACAAAGTGTTCTCGTTAACGGCGTACTACGAGAGAAACGGCTTCGAAGTCCGGGTCGCCGGCACGGACCGCTCTGACTTCCTGACGTATGAGCGTGGTGGTTCGAATAAAATCTCCACTGCCAGCCGCAACGGCGTGACACTGGTCGATGCGCAAATCAGTTATGACTTCTCAGAGAGCAACTTTACTTCGTTGCACGGCCTGCGTGTTTCGCTGCAGGGCACTAACCTGACCGATGTGGATGAAGAAACGGTTAATGCCGATGGCATCGTCACCACGCGCCGGCAGTTTGGCCCGACTTACATGCTGAACGTGAACTACGCGTTTTATTAAGAAGTAAACCGACCCGGTGTAAAGGCCTCAATAAGTTCTTGGTATTGAGGCCTTTTTTTCTCTATTGGTGTAGGCTTTTTTTATAGCGTAGAGAGTCTAGACCCATACTTTGTTCCGCAAGGGAGTTGTTATGCATCAGTCAACTGAGTCCGTTGTTGCCGGTAAACCTATTCGTAAAGTCGTGGTCGCCGGCGGTGGTACTGCCGGCTGGATGACGGCGGCACTGCTGAAAAAAGTGCTGGCAGACAGCGTTGAGATTGAACTGGTGGAGTCGGACGACATTGGCATAGTCGGCGTCGGCGAAGCGACCATTCCGCCTATTCAGATTTTTAATCAGTATCTGGGCCTGGATGAAAAAGCGTTTTTGCGTGACACCCATGCCACGATGAAACTGGCGATTAAATTTGAAAACTGGCGTAAACCCGGCGAGAGCTATTACCACACCTTTGGGGCCCCCGGGGCGAGCCTTGGCTTTTGTAACTTCCAGCATTATTGGTTACGCGCGAAGCAAGCCGGGCTACAGCAGTCCCTGTGGGATTACGATTTGAACTATCTGTGCTGCGAAGCCGGCAAGTTTAATATCATCAAAACGCCGAATCCGGTGTACGAAATGCCATACGCCTATCATTTTGATTCGGCATTGTATGGCCAGTTTTTACGTAAAATCGCTGAAAATGCCGGCGTTAAACGCACCGAAGGTATGATCGAAACGGTGTTACAACACGGCATTTCCGGCCATATTGAAGCGCTGCAACTCAAAGATGGTCGCAGAATCACTGGTGATCTGTTTGTCGATTGTACCGGTTTACGCGCATTGCTTATTCGTAAAACGCTGGGGGTGGCTTATGAATCCTGGTCCAAATACTTGCCAGCCAACAGTGCTTTGGCGGTGCCAAGTGAGCGTTTTGCCAAAACGCTGCCCTACACCCGCAGTATCGCCCACAAAGCCGGCTGGCAGTGGCGCATTCCGCTGACACATCGCAACGGCAATGGGATTGTTTACAGCTCGGACTATTTAAGTGATGACGAAGCGCATAGCACTTTGATGGGGAATCTTGACAGCAAAGCGCTGGCGGAGCCGCGTAAAATCAGCTTTGAAACCGGCCGCACCAGCAGCCAATGGGCAAAAAATGTGGTGGCGATAGGCCTCTCCAGTGGTTTTCTCGAGCCACTGGAATCAACCAGTATTCACCTGATTCAGTCAGGTATTGTGCGCCTGCTCAAAGTATTCCCGAATCAAGGCATCACAGATGCTGCTGTGGATTATTACAACGCTGATTCGAAACAGGAATTTGAAACTATTCGCGATTTTATCATCCTGCATTACCACGCCAATGAGCGTGATGATTCAGCGTTCTGGCGCGATATGCGCAACATGGCAGTGCCAGAGCGGCTTCGCGATAAAATGGCGCTGTTTCGCGAGTCGGCGCAGGTATTTAATGACCACAACGATATTTTCCGCGACGCCAGCTGGATCCAGGTGATGCTCGGGCAGGGCATTGTGCCTGTGGATTATCATCCGGCCGCCAAAGTGCCGACAACCAGCGAGTTGCTGACGACATTGGCCAAAGTGCAGGACGCCAAACAACAGCCGCTGGCGCAGATGCTGTCGCATGATGAATTTTTAAGCCGCTACAGTAAGGCCTGACCCATGACTGCCTCTTTGGGTTCGACAGCGCAGCCATTTCATTTTGTTATCCTCGGTGGCGGCACCGCCGGTTGGATGGCGGCGTTATTGTTTGCCGACAAATGGTTAAAGCCAGGGCCTGAGCAAACAAGGCCAGTGCAAATCACGCTGATTGAAGCGCCGGACATTGGCATTATTGGCGTCGGTGAAGGCTCAACGCCATCACTGAAGCGCTTTTTTCAGAAACTGGATATCCCCGACAGTGAATGGATGCCGGCCTGTCAGGCTACGTACAAGACCAATATCCGCTTTGTGAACTGGAGTCCGGCAGCTCAGGCGATGGGGCTTGGGACTGATTACAGCCATCCGTTTATTTCGCAGCCGGACCTGCACAGCGAAACGGCGTTTTACAGCAATTGTTTTAAACGCCGGCTCGGGCTTGCGGTCGAAACAGCGCCGGAGAAATTTCTGCTCAACGGCTATCTGGCGGCAGACCATCTGGCGCCGTTACCCAGTGCTAATTTCCCGTTTCGCATCGAATATGGTTATCACTTTGACTCCGGGTTATTGGGCCAGTTTTTAAAACAAAAGGCGCTGGCGCTCGGCGTTAAGTATCAGGCAATGACAGTGACACAAGTGGATCAGTTGCCGGATGGCCGCATTGGTAGCCTGGTTGGCGAAACGCCAAAGGGTGAGGGCAAAATGATGCAAAGGGTTAGTGCTGATTTTTTCGTCGACTGCACTGGCTTTCGCTCAAGCCTGCTCCAGCACACATTACAGGTACCTTTTGAGTCTTTTGCCAGCAACCTGTTTAACGATGCTGCCGTGGTGCTGCCGACCGACGCTTTTACTATCCCGCCATTGGAAACCCGCGCCACTGCACTGACAAATGGCTGGGCCTGGCAAATTCCGCTGCGCCATCGCACTGGCAATGGTTATGTCTACAGCTCGGCCTTTTTATCCAAAGATGCGGCTGAATTGGAATTACGCCAGCATTTGGGGCTGCAGGAGACTGAGGTGAGCGTGCGCCATCTGGTAATGAAAGTTGGTCAGGTCAGCCGGTGCTGGGAGCAAAACTGCCTGGCGCTTGGTTTATCTCAGGGGTTTATCGAACCTTTGGAGGCCACGGCGCTGCATCTGGTGCAAAGTTCGATTGAGCAATTTATCGATGCTTTTGCCGATTTTACTGCCAAAGGACAAGCCGAATTTAACCGCCAGGTGCATCAGCGTTTTGAAGCAGTGCGCGATTACATCGTCGCACACTACAAACTCAGCAGTCGCAGCGACAGCCATTATTGGCGGGCGAATCAACAAAATATGCAACTGTCTGAGTCGCTCAGGCAAATTCTGGATGTCTGGTTTCGCCAGGGAGATTTGGCTAACGAACTTTCTCGTCAGCAAATCGACAGTCATTTTGGCGCCACGTCCTGGCATTGCCTGCTGGCCGGTTATGGCGTGTTTCCGCCGCTGCGCCAACCGCAGCCGGCCGGTGTCAGTGACGCTTTTACAGATCTGCAACTTGCTGCGTTTTTTAAAGGTTGCAGCCTGAACTTTCAGCCGCAGCATCGGCTGTGGCGCACTTAATCATGCAACCGGCTCACACTAAACCGCTGAATATACATGGAGCAGCTATGACGTTTTATCATCAGATCAGCCGCGGATGGACGCTGAGTATCCTACTGCTGATTGGCGCAGTGCACGCTGAGGAGCAGCTTACTACGCCGCAGCGTTGGCAGTTGTTGTCGCCGGACCAGCAGATTAGTGTGGAACTGGTGTTATCTGGTGAGGCGCTGACCTATCAGGTTAGTTATCGCGGCAAAGCAGTATTAAAACCTTCAGTGCTGGGGTTGGAGTTTAAAGGCCAGCCGCCGTTAAAAGCAGGCTTGCTGGCAGATGAGGTCAAAAGCCGCAGCCAGGATCTAACCTGGCAGCCGGTCTGGGGCCAACGCAGCAAAATCCGCGATCATTTTAATGAGCTGACGCTATCGCTGCATGAGAGTCAAGCGCCGGGCCGGCAGTTCACGCTGGTGTTTCGTAGTTACGATGACGGGGTGGCGTTTCGCTACCAGCTGCCAACACAACCGGCACTGGCGGGCGATTTGGTCATCACAGATGAGCTGACTGAGTTTGCTTTTGCCCGCAACTTCTCAACCTGGTGGATTGAGGCGTACCGCAACTTAAGTTTCGAATATCAATACATGAATTCGGCACTATCGACGGTGTCGGTAGCGCATACGCCGCTGACTTTAACTGATGATGGTATTGCGGTGGCGGTGCACGAAGCGGCGCTGGTCGATTACAGCTCGATGACGCTGCGCAACATCACTGATAACCAGATCACGCTGAAAGCTGACCTGATGCCCTGGGGCGGCGCCAATCCAGCATTGGCAAGCGACACTCTGCCTGACCGTGTTTATACCAAAGCGCCATTTCAAAGCCCGTGGCGCACAATCCAAATCGCACCGACAGAAGCGGCCTTATTAAATTCCAGCCTGATTTTAAACCTGAATGAACCGATGGCTGAAGGCGTTGACACCCGCTACATCAAACCCGGCAAATATATGGGTATTTGGTGGGAGATGCACATTGGTGAGAAGGACTGGTCGCCAGGCCCGCTGCAAGGCGCAACCACAGAACGCGCGCTGCAATATATTGATTTTGCGAGCAAACATGATATTGACGGCTTGTTAGTTGAAGGCTGGAATCAGGGCTGGGAAGGACAGTGGTGGCAACGGCCGCCGACCTTCAGTTTCACCAAACCGGTGACAGGTTTTGATATCGATAAAGTCGCCGCTTATGCCAAAGCCAAAGGCGTTGGGCTGATTGGTCATCATGAAACCGCCGCCGGCATCAGCTATTACGAGCAGCAAATGGCCGATGCTTTTAACTATTACCAGCGCCTTGGTATCCACAGCGTCAAGATGGGCTATGTCGGCAAACGGCTGGACGGACGCGAGTGGCATGATGGTCAGTACATGGTGCAGCACTTTAAAAAAGTGGTCGATACTGCTGCCGCTCATCAGGTGATGGTCAATGCGCATGAAACAGTGAAAGACACCGGTTTAAGCCGCACTTATCCCAATCTGATGACACGCGAATCGGTGCGCGGCATGGAATACAACGGTGGCAGCCCGGATACCGGCAATGCGCCCAATCACACGGTGATTATTCCGTTTACCCGCGGTTTATCCGGCCCCATCGATTTCACACCGGGCATTTTTAACTTCAACTACCAAAAACACCGGCCGAATAACCGCGTGCCGAGCACTTTGACCAATCAGCTGGCGCTGTATGTCACGCTGTATAGCCCGCTGCAGATGGTGGCAGATTTGCCTGAAAATTATGCGCCGGGCGGTAAGTTGCATCCGGCTTTTGCTTTTATTGATGCGGTGCCGACTGACTGGCAGCAGAGTATTGCCCTTGACGGCAAAATCGGTCAGTACCTGGTGGTGGCGCGGCAGGACAAACACTCTGAGCGCTGGTTTGTCGGCGCCACCAGTAACGAACAGGCTCGTCGGTTGAGCTTGCCGTTTTCGTTTTTAGACGCGGATAAAACTTATGACGCGGTATTGTATCTCGACGCGCCGGACGCACACTGGCAAACCAATCCGATGGCGTATCAAATCAAACGCCGGACTGTTACCAGCCAATCGGTGCTGGAGCTGCCACTGGCGCCGGGCGGTGGGGTGGCCATTGAGTTAGTGCCGCGTTAACAGCGGCACTGGCACTGGTAATGTGCGCTGCTGAGCACTGCTTTGCAGCGCCAGTTCAATCAATTGAAAGCCCAAGATGGCGTCCTCAAGCGCGACTGGCGCTGCGCTTTCATTTTGCAGATATAGCGCCAGCTGTTGATAAAAATCGCCGTAATGGCTTGCGGCAAACGGCAGTATGGTTTTGCCTGCTTGGGTCCAGATCTCGGCGTGGCGGTTTTTTGGGCGCTGTAGCCACTCAGGGCAGTCAAACACCGCGGTAGGCTGATGTGGTGCTTGCAGCAGAGCGCTGCGCAGGATTTGCTCCTGTGGATCCAGCCCCACAGAGACCACACTGCCGTTACTGCCGTGCAATTCAAAACGCGGCGCCGGATGGGCGCAAAACGGGGATGAACTGAGCACGACTTGCCGGGCGGGTAAAGTCGCTGTTGCCAGATAATCGAGCCGCAGCTGAAAATAATCGATACCGGTCGCATCGCCCTGCGGGGCGCCGGCGCGGAGGCTCTGGCAGCTCGCAGTGATGCTGTCCGGTGTGCCGAACAATACAATCGCCTGGTCGAGCAGATGCGGGGCTAAGTCGTATAACACACCGTTCCCCGGCGCCGCCGATTCCTTCCAGCGCGCCTGTACTTGCGGCCGGAAGCGGTCAAAGCGGGAGTACATCAGCTGCACAGTGCCAAGCCCGCCCGATTGCATCAACTGTTGTAGCGCGACAAAATCATCATCAAAACGCCGGTTATGAAACACTGTCAGTTTGCGCTGCTGCTGGGTTGCCAGCTGTTGCAGTTCAATGGCTTCGGCCTTGGTCACGGCCAGCGGTTTTTCGACCAACACATCTTTGCCGGCCAGCAAAGCAGCTTTGGCCAGGCTGAAGTGTGCGCGGTTTGGCGCCGTGATCACAATCAAACTGGCGTCGCTGTGCGCAATCAGGCTGGCGGCATCGGCGTAGATCTGTACGCCGGGCCACCAGGTTGCTGCTTCTTGCTGTGAGGTACTGATACCGACCAACGCAAAGTGGGGGTTGGCAGCGATAAAAGGCAGGTGAAACACTCTGGCTGATAGTCCGAAGCCAATTACAGCAGTTTTGATCATCAGGCACTCCGGCAGATCTGTTGCAAAGGCTTTAGATCATACTGTGCTGCTAAGGACTTGTCCCTTTAATTCCAGTCAGCTGTGACCAACAACGCCGGCATGTTTTCGCATTGCTATCCGGGCCGGCGCTTTCGCTGAGTTGTCGTTAGTTTGTCAGCCACAATACCTGATAGGCACTGAGTGCAACGGCCC
>CAMLRA010000187.1 GCA_946482325.1 uncultured Chromatiaceae bacterium
CATTTTTTCCGCTACCAGGCCCCGCAAGGCTGGTTTGAAATCGCACTGCCAGTCACTCACTGTGAAATCGTCCCCTGTGACACGACTGTCGAATGCCTGGCGGAATATATCGCCAACACATTACAGGCGCTGGAACCTGCGGCCTACAAAGTAGTGGCCTATGAAGGCGTCGGCAAAGGTGCTATTGCCTTTGCCTGAAAGCCCCAACCAGCAGCGTAGAATGAGCCCGCGATCATCGCGGGCTCGTTGTTTCTCGCTGGGGCGGTTGTCAACGCTTGTCAGCACTGGTTCTCGTCACTCACAGGCCCAAGTGCATCAGACCAAGGAGTACCAGGCCAACTGGTGCGCTGCGCAACAACTCTAAACACAGCAACGGTTGCAGGCGTAGCTTCAAGTTGCAGTTGAAGCTGCACTAAACGTTGCTGGCGAAACAGATGGCAACGAAGCACATCGCCTGGAGCGGCACGCATCAACACTTGCCTGAAGGTAGCTTCTGTTGCTTTTAACTCATTAACAGCCATCAACAGATCACCACTACTAAAACCAGCGCTGTGCGCCGCAGTGCCATTTCGGACAACGGTCAGCAACAGGCCATCCGGTTTCACTTCATAGTGAAATCCCGGCTCCAGCGACGTCAGCGCCAACTCTTTATCACCACTTTGGTCCTGATGATGCTCAGGCTGCCGCCAGCTCAATTCAAGACCAAGCGCCGAGGCGGCTTCAACCAGCGGTAGTTCAGCTGCATCCTGCACCCAATGCTGCACTTTTTTTACCAGCGCTTCGGACTGCGAATATCGCTGTAACAGGCGGAAAAAAGTATGTTCGTCACTGCCGGACTCGCTGTAACCAAACTGCTGCCAACAAAGCTGCATCAAGCCGTCTAAACAGAGGTTCAGTTGCTGCAGCTCTGCGTCCAGACAAAATGCCAGTAAAGCACCTTTCGCGTAATAGCTGACCACCGCATTGACAGCGTTTTCATCCTGCCGATAAAACCGGGTCCAGGCGTTAAAGCTGCTGTCGGCCAGACTCTGGCGCTGATTTGCCGGTGCGCGTTGTAACCGGCTGATCGTTTTGGCAAGGCCGGTCAAATACTGTTCCAGCGTCAGCATGCCGGTACGCAGCAAACTCAAATCGTCGTAATAAGAGGTAAAGCCCTCATATAACCAAAGCTGGGTACTGTATTGCTCGGCATCCAGCTGATAATCAAGATAAGGCATGGGCCGGGCACGTTTGACCCACCAGGTATGGAAATATTCGTGACTGCACAATGCCAGGAAATTCTGATAGTCCTCGGTATATGCAGCGGGTAAACGTGGATTGGGTAAATCAAAGCGATTACACAACAACAATGTCGAATTACGGTGTTCCAGTCCACCGTAGCCCTGGTCAACCACCCAGGTCAAAAACCAATACTCGTTTAAATCTGCAGGTAGGGCGCCGAACACCTGCTTTTGTGCCTGGCATAGCGGCAACAAATCAGCCGCAATGCGTTGTACGTCCGTGGCTAGCGCACCACATAACACCAGATGATGCGGCACGTTATCAACCACAAAACTGGCGACATCCAGCTTACCTGCCAGCAGCGGACTATCGATTAACTGCGCATAATTCGCCGCACGGTAAAAACCAAATTGCAGAGGCGTAGTGTCGCGGTCCCGTGCTAAACCTGTCGCCAGTTGCCAGTGTTGGGGCGCCTGACCACGCCGGATCTCAACCAAGTGCGGCAGATGCTGCTGCCCGACAACCTGCAGACAACTGGCCGCCGGATTCGTCACAGCAATATCAGCACTCAGATAATTGGCACGCACTGACAAATCAAAGGCATAAAGCCGGTATTGCACTGTAACTGGCAGGCCACGATGCTCAAATAACCAGCTTTGTTTATCGTTTTGCTGCAGTACCAGCGGGCCTGTCTGGTCATGCGCTCGAATATCCAGTAAATGGCGCGCAAAGTCGCGGATCATATAAGAACCCGGGATCCAGGCAGGCAAAGTCAAACGCACGACAGCGTCGTCCAGCGGCATCAGCTCGAGTTGGACATCCAGATAATGACCGGCTAAATCTGCCAGTTCCAGCTGGTAACGAACTTCATTCATCACATATACTTCCGACTTGCTGTTTCGCTGGATTATAACGCCGGCGTTGCATAATAAGGAGTTGAAATGGCACAAGAAACGATTTTCAGTAAAATTATCCGCCGTGAGATCCCAGCTGACATTTTATATCAGGACGAACTGGTCACGGCATTTCGCGATATCAATCCACGCGCCCCAACGCATATTCTGATTGTCCCGAATGTGTTAATCCCGACGGCGAATGATGTTGAAGCGGTACACGAAGCAGCACTGGGCCGGCTTTTCACCGTTGCGCGCAAACTCGCTGCAGCAGCCGGTATTGCAGAAAATGGCTACCGCTTGATTGTGAACTGCAATCAACATGGTGGGCAGGAAGTATTCCACCTGCATATGCATCTGGTCGGCGGCAAAGCATTAGGTGCGATGCTGGCTCGCTGATGAGTTTTGCGGATATGCCGCGTAATGACTACAATGCGCGGCTTTTCCAAGAGGGCATTCCCGATATGATGAACGAAGCGCAAGTTGCAGTGCGGATTGAACAAGCCGTCACCCGTGTTACTAAAACCGTATTCCCTGGCCGTACTAACCACCATAATACGCTGTTCGGCGGTGAAGCGCTGGCCTGGATGGATGAGGCCGCTTTTATTGCCGCCACCCGCTTTTGCCGCAAGCCATTGGTCACAGTCAGCTCTGATCGGGTCGACTTTAAAGAATCCATTCCGGCCGGTACTATCATTGAACTGGTTGCCCGCATCGAACATGTTGGCCGCACCAGTATCCGCGTCAATGTCGATATTTTTGTTGAAAATATGTACAGCGACGACCAGCATCGGGCTATTTCCGGCTCTTTTACCTTCGTGGCGCTTGGACCTGATCGCAAGCCAACACCAGTGCTGGGTTAAGCCAAACTGATTCTTCGCTGCGACTAACAGAGACTAGCGCGGGTTTAATGCCGATTCAGCCGAAGACAGCTTTGGTATAATCGGCGTCCTTATTTAGATGGAAATCTGCGCTTGCTGCGAATTTTTGAAGACCGACACCGCCAGTTTTGGATTTTGCACAGCCTCGGATGGTTGGGTTTTGCGTTGGTCGCGTTTCTCGGCTCGCTCTTTCAGGAGATGCGCGACGCCTATCTGTTAGTTGTCGCGCTCGACGCTTATGCAGGCTGGCTGCTGACCATTCCACTGCGTTATTTTTATCAGCGCATCCGCAGCTGGCATCCGGTTGCACTCATCGCCACAGTGCTGTTGGCGTCTCTGGTGACCGCTGCTTGTTGGTCCGTCATCAAAAACTTCAACTACTGGGAAATCTACCGGCATGGTTTTCGGCCAAAAGACTGGTTGCAGTACTTGGAGCAAACACCGGTCGCTTTTTATGTGATGCTAAGCTGGAGCGGCTTGTACTTTGGCGTGCGCTATTACCAAAGTCTGCAGCAGGAAAAACAAAAACTGCTGACCGCATCTAATAAAGCGCACGAAGCGCAACTTAAGATGCTGCGCTATCAGCTCAATCCACATTTTTTATTTAACACGTTAAACGCCATTTCAACGCTGGTGATGCTGGGTGAAGCCGACACCGCCAATAAAATGCTCAGCCGGCTCAGTGACTTTTTACGTTACTCCCTCTACAAAGATCCAATTAAAAAAGTTGCGCTATCGCAGGAAATTCATGCCGCTGCTTTATATCTGGAGATTGAAAAAGTCCGGTTTTCTGAACGTCTGACTATTGAATACGACATCGGCGAAAACACTGAAGTGGCGCTGGTGCCCAGCCTGATTTTGCAACCCCTGGTTGAAAATGCCATTAAATATGCAGTGGCGCGACAAGCAACCGGTGGTCTGATCGCGATTAAGGCGCGTAAATTTGGTCATGATTTGCTGATTGAAGTGGCTGACAATGGCCCGGGCATGCCGATAGATGCCGGCCTGCCAAAAGAAAACAGCGGCTTAGGGCTGGTAAATACCCGCGAGCGACTGGCGGCATTGTATGACAAGAATTTTTCGCTGGTGCTGACTCACAATCAGCCGCAAGGTGTCAAAGTGAATATCCGGATCCCGTTTGAGGTGGAAGAGACGAATGAAGAACATTCTTAAAGTTGTCGTTGTCGATGACGAGCCGCTGGCACGAAAGGGCATGCTGATGCGGCTTGCCGCATTCAAAGAACTGGAAGTAGTGGCGCAGTGCAGTAACGGCGAGGAAGCCATTGCAGCAGTGCTGGAGCACCAGCCTGATGTGTTATTTCTCGATGTCGAGATGCCGGTGTTAGATGGATTTGCCGTGCTCAAACAATTGCAGCAACAACTGACACAACTGCCTTACGTGATTTTTGTCACTGCATTTGATCATTATGCGCTCAGCGCATTTGACGTCAGCGCTGTTGATTATGTGTTAAAGCCGGTAGAAACGGACAGGCTGCAGGCCGCAGTGGAAAAACTGTTGCGGGTGTATGAAGCGCGCGACGACCATAAGCATAAAGGCCAACTGGCTGAAGTGGTGGCTAAACTCACCGGTGAAGACACCGCACAGATATTAGGCCGGCTCGATAACGAACAACCAGTGATGAATGACAAGTTCCCGGATGCCATCAGCATCAAAGATTCCGGCGAAATCACCCGCGTACTGGTGGCCAATATCGATTGGGTGGACGCAGCCGGCGACTATATGTGTATTCATACCAATGACGGTCAAACCCATATTCTGCGCCGCACCATGAAAGAGCTGGAGCAGGAACTGGACCCACGTTTGTTCGTGCGGGTGCATCGCTCGGCCATCGTCAATGTCGGCACTATCGCCAAATTACAGATGTTGGCCAATGGTGAACATCAGTTAATGCTGACCAATGGTCAGTCAGTGAAAGTCAGCCGTAGCTACAAAGACCGGGTCAAAACTGTATTTGGCAGTTAGGCCGGGGCAACACACAAAAAAACGGCGTCTATCTGACGCCGTTTTGTTTTCAATCGAGTTCCGGAATCTGTTTAGTGCTGCTGCAAAATCCTGTCTTGCCAGTCCAATAAAAACGGATCCGCTTTTTTGTGCTGAGCGCCTGTAAGCCGCAGTGGGAATAACACGGCTTGACCCGCCTGTTCGCCCGACATCATCATATGGGCGTGACCTGCCACCAGTTGTTCCACGGCGTAAGCACCGAGTTTTGTTGCCAGAATCCTGTCTGTTCCGACCGGGCTGCCACCGCGTTGCAGATGGCCAAGCACCACGGCGCGGCATTCGGTACCACTTTGAACAGACAGTTCCTGGGCCAAAGCAGCGGCGCCGGCCGGGTACATGGTTTCAGCCAGCACAATGATATAGCTGCATGCGCCATGCTGTTGCTGATAACAGCGGATGTCCGCAGCGATATCAGCCACATCAACAGTATCACCATATTCCGGGCAAATAATCTGTTCTGCACTGCCGGCAATACCCGCAGATAATGCCAGATAACCGGTATGACGCCCCATGACTTCGACTAAAAAGGTGCGTTCAAACGCATCAGCGGTATCGCGGATTTTATCGATGGCTTCCAACGCCGTTTCCAGTGCCGTGGCAAATCCTATGGTTAAATCTGTGCCATCTAAATCGTTGTCAATGGTGCCGGGTAGACCAACAATCTGACCGCGGTAATGTTGGGATAATGCGACACAACCACGGAAAGAACCGTCGCCGCCAATTACTAACAACGCCTCTATGCCAAGTTCATGCAAGATATCGGCGGCTTGCTGCGGCCCGCCGGGCTCCGGTAACCGCTTGCAACGGGCGCTTTTCAAAATAGTACCGCCGAGATGGGCTATCTGACGGACATCGGCAGCGGTTAACAGCTGAAAATCCCGCTGAAAAATGCCGTTGAAGCCATGACGAAAACCAACGACTTCGATGCCGTACTGGCTGGCAGTCAGCACCACAGCCCGTAGTGCTGCATTCATACCCGGCGCATCACCACCGGAGGTCAGAACAGCAATTTTTTTCATTTGATTTACCTGCAATCTGCGTTTTTACAGCAGCATAAACCACGATCGGCAACTTTGGGTTGATATAACGCAAACACCGCTCAGTTCACGACAAAATGCGGCAGGAATCACGGATAACAGGCGACAAATGTGGCAAAAACAACGACAATAGCGCGCTTTTTTTCAACTAAGGGTAGGGTATGCATCAGGCGTCCGGCCGCAGTTTTTACGGCTTTATTCTGGCATTAATCACAGCAGTGCTATGGGGCATGTTGCCCATCGCATTAAAGCACTTACTGGTGGATCTCAGCGCGAATACCATCACCTGGGTACGGTTTTTAGTCGCCGCGTTATTTGTCAGTGCGGTACTCTGGCACAAGAATGCACTACCGACAGTGCGTGGCCTCAGTAAAAAAGCACTGACCCTATTACTGATCGCCATCGGCGGTTTGTTGTCTAATTACATCTTATACCTGATGGGGCTGCATTTATTGACGGCGGAAACTGCACAAGTAGTGATCCAGTTAGCGCCTTTTTTGATGATGATGGGTGGTATTTTTATCTTCCGTGAGCAGCTCTTACTGTGGCAAAAGATTGGCGCAACGCTGTTAGTGATCGGATTGCTGCTGTTTTTTAACGAAAAACTTTTGGTATTGCTAACCCAGTTTAATCAGGACAGTCTGGGGGTGTTGCTGGTGATCATCGCTGCCGTGACCTGGGCTTGTTATGCCCTGGCGCAGAAACAGCTATTAATGACCTTTAACTCGCAGCAAATTATGTGGCTGATTTATTTGGCCGGCGCAGTGTGTTTCGTGCCGTTGATTGATTTGACTCCAGTGCTGCAATTGTCCGGTTTACAGTGGGGCTTGTTGGCATTTTGTTGTCTGAATACCATCATTGCTTATGGCGCCTTTGCCGAGGCGCTGGAACATTGGGAAGCGTCGAAAGTCAGTGCAGTGCTTGCTATTACGCCGCTGCTGACTATTTTGTTCGCCAATATAGTCAGCTGGCTGTTTCCAGAAGCCGCGCCGGCGCAAGCATTGAATTTCTGGTCCGTTGCCGGGGCTTTACTGGTCGTTGCCGGCTCAGCCATCACAGCGTTATCACCGCTGTTAAAACATCATCTGGCCGGCAAACGGCAAGCTGGTTGATCCGGCTGGCTGTTTTTGCCGGCGGTGGG